>CAZIQP010000068.1:6537-18611 GCA_964541315.1 uncultured Opitutaceae bacterium | reverse complement strand
CACATTCTCGAAGGCTACATCATCGCCCTCGATAACCTCGACGACTTCGTCAAAATCATCCGCGCCTCCAAGGACAAGGACGAGGCCAAGCAGAAATTGATGGCCAAGTACCCGCTCTCCGAGCGCCAGACCAACGCCATTCTCGAACTCCGCCTCTATCAGCTCACCGGTCTCGAACGCGGCAAGATCGAGGCCGAATACCTCGGGCTGATGAAGCTCATCGAGGAACTCCGCAGCATTCTCGCCTCCGAGGCCAAACTCCTTGCGTTGATCAAAAAGGAATTGCTCGAGCTCCGCGACAAATACGCCTCCCCGCGCCGCACCCAGATCATCGACGACGCCGGCGAACTGCGCATGGAGGATGTCGTCCCGAACGAAGGCTGTGTCATCACCGTCTCCCACCTCGGTTTCATCAAGCGCACACCGGTCGCCGCCTACCGCGCCCAGAAGCGCGGCGGCAAGGGTGTCATCGGCGCCGAGACGTATGACGAGGATTTCGCCGAGCACCTCTTCACCGCCAGCACGCACGACTACATCCTTTTCCTGACGAGCATCGGCCAATGCCATGCGAAGAAGGTTTACGATGTCCCCGAGGGTACCCGCACGGCCAAAGGCAAATCCGTTTCCAGTTTCCTCCGCCTGGCAGAAGGCGAAAAGATCGCCGCCATGATCTGCGTGAAGGATTTCGCGTCCGACCGCTACCTTGTGATGGCCACCAAGAGCGGCGTCATCAAGAAGAGTTCGCTCGCGGACTACGCCAATTGCACCCGCGACGGCGGCCTCATCGGCATCAACCTGTCCGAAGGCGATACCGTGATCGGCACCGTGCTCACCACCGGCGACAACGAACTCATTCTCGTCTCCCACCAAGGCCTCGCCGTCCGTTTCCGCGAACGTGATGCGGACACCGGCGAGGAACTGTTCCGTCCCACCGGCCGGGCCACCGGCGGCGTCACCGGCATGCGCTTCAAGCTCGCCAGCGATTACCTCGACGTCATCGAAGTCGTCGATCACACCGCGAAATTTCTGGTCGCCAGCGAGGCCGGCCTCGGCGTCCGCACGCGTTTCGAGGATTACCGCCTCATCAACCGCGGCGGTTCCGGCGTCTGGGCCATCGATCTCCCCGAGGATGGCTCGATCAAGCTCGCCGGTGCGCTCAGTATCAAGGACACCGACGAGATCATGCTCCTCACCGCCAAGGGCCAGAGCGTGCGCTGTCCGGTGAACACGATCCGCGAGGTCAACCGTGGCGGCAAGGGCGTGCGCCTCATCTCCCTCGCCGAGGGTGACAAGCTGCTCAGCATCGCCCGCATCGTCGAAACCAACGAAGAGCAAGCCGCCAACAGCACCCCGCCGATGGAAACACCGCCACCTGCGGACGCTCCGTAAGGTGGAGCGGCTTGCCCAAAGATGCTTCTTCGCGATGTCGCTCCCCGGCGCACTTTTTTAGTGGGTTTCCGGCCTTGCCAACAGAGGGTGCGCCGTTCTGTTTAATTTTTTCCGTTCCCCATGGCCGTCCGCCTTTCCAAGCTGCTTGACCCCGCCCGCATCACGCTCGCGCTCCGGAGCACGAAACGCACCGCCGCCCTCAACGAAGTGGCCAATTTACTGAAGGGTCATCCCGACCTGACGGATCACGACGGATTTTATCAGGAACTCCTCGCCCGCGACCGCCTCGATACCACCTGCCTCGGCAACGGAATCGCCCTGCCTCATGCCCGCACCGAACATGTGAAGAAAATCGTCGTCGCCGTGGGTCGCAGTGACTGCGGAGTGCATTTTGAGAATGGCAACCAGAATGTCCGCCTGCTGTTCGTGCTCGGCACGCCAAAGGACAATCCCACGGATTATCTCGTCCTCGTTGGCACGCTCTGCCGGCTGATCAAGGACGAGGCCAACCGCGCCGCCCTGCTCACCACCTCCACGCCCGCCGCTTTCATCGCCCAGGTCATCGAGCTGGAAAACAGGATTCTCGGTCGGGAAAAATAACCGCCCGCAGTGCAGGAGAGGAGTCTGGCTTCTGACGGAGGAAGCGGTTTGACTCGCCAACCATCCCACCCCGCTCCTCGCCCATGGATTTCACCAGCCATCACCCGAAAGAGCCCTGGCTGCGCCGCGCCGGAGTCCGTTTGTGCCGCAGATGGTGGCTCAAGGCGATCATCATGGCTTTCGGCATGACCGTTTTCTTTGCCGTTTATTTCCGGGTGCTTAATCACCCGCAGTTCCCGGTCACGATCATGCCGCTCACGGCGATCGACCGGCTGATCGGCTTCCAACCCGGGACGCTGTATCTTTATATTTCGCTTTGGTTTTATGTGACGCTGGCGCCCGCGCTGCTGAGCGATCGTCAGGAAATCATTTCCTATGCGCTGGCGGCAATCGTCCTGAGCGCCATCGGACTGGGAATATTTTTCTTATGGCCGACTTCCGTGCCCCAACCCGATGTCGACTGGTCACGGTACCCGGAATTCGCCTTTCTCAAATCCGCCGATGCTCCCGGCAACGCCTGTCCTTCCCTGCATGTGGCTTTCGCCGTGTTCACCGCTGTCTGGCTGGAACGCTTGTTACGTCGGCTCGGAGCCGGATACTGCGCACGCGGTTTCAACTGGCTGTGGTGTCTGGGCATTGTCTATTCCACGGTCGCCATCCACCAGCATGTGTTCCTCGACGCCCTCGCCGGAGCCATGCTCGGAGCGATGGTCGCGGCTCTCCACCTGCGCTGGCTGGGGGTTCGCCCCATTTCGGCCTGAGCGAATACGGGGCGCCTACCCCGTCAATTGCTCCGACGCCGGCACGACACAGCGGTAGCCTTGTGCATGCAAACGCGCGAGCGTCCGACGGACCGCATCGACGCGGATCGCCGCCGGTACGCGGGGGCCTTCGTGCAGCAGCAAAATCGCCCCTGGCTCGAGATCACGCGTGACCCGGCCTGCAACCACCTCCGCGTCTCCCCGGCAGCGTTCCAAGCCACGCGCACTCCAGCCCACGCAGGTGAGCCCGCGGGCACGAAGCACTGGGGCGAGCCAAAGATTTTTGATCCCGACCGGCGGACGAAATCGGGTGGGCCGCACTCCCGCCCCGCGCAATGCCTCAAACCCTTCATCAAGTTCCTGCCCCACCCGCCTTGGCGAGGCGCACCAAAATGATTTGGTCGGATGCGTGTGGGTGTGGTGCGCCACTTCGTGCCCGGCGGCGATCATGGCCCGGACCAGCTCGGGGAACCGGGCGGCGTTTTCTCCGATCACAAAAAAGGTGACCTTTGCGCCATGGGTGGCGAACAGCTCCAGCAGACGCGGCGTATCTTCCGGGTCGGGGCCGTCGTCAATCGTCAGCCACACCTCCCGCCGGGTGGTGATGAATCGGCTATGCACGCGGACCAAGCCCTGCGCCTGCGGCACAAAAACATGGTAGGCCAGCAGGAGATCGGGCAAAAACCAAAACGCCAGAGCGGCTGCGGGTGCCGTCCAACCCACGACGATGGACGCCAGTTTCCCGGCCAGATTGATGCTTAAAAGTAACAACACGGGGCCATCATGTCGTCCCGTTGAAAGGACGCAACCGCACGATTCCATCGAAAACCAATGGGACATTCGCCACCGCTCAAAAGGCCCACGTGTAACCCAGCATAAATCCCACCGCATCGATGCCCGGATTCGGATCAGTCCGCCCGCCGTTCGACATGTGCTGGTACATCAGGCTGGCGCTGAGCCGGATATTTTTTGCCGTGATATGCTCGATCCCGGCCCGGATGAACCAGTTCAAAGTGAAATCCTCACCCTGACCGCCGGGCACCCCGCGAGAATCGATCCAGCCGAAGCCGCCACCTGAACCGGCGTAGACGGCCCAGTTGGCCGCTTTATTCCACCGCTCGATGCTCGGCGAACAGGAGAAACCTGCGTAGTGGCTCTCCGGGCCGCTCAGGATCAGGTCACCGAGCAAGGTGAGCCGATGACGCAACACGATCCTTGAGCCATCGCTGAATTCGTGAACGAAAGTGGCGCGGGACATCAAGGAAAGTTGAAAGGGAGCCAGGCGGTAGGCGATCGGCGTGAGGTGTCCGACTTCCCAAAGCACGCCCGATTCGACCGTCCACTCCGCGCTTTCCCAAGGTTGCTTCACTGTTTCTTCCGCTGCCATCACAGACACACCAGCACTGAGTCCCAACAGGATTATTTTAAACAAGCTTTGCATGAAAAAGGGACGGCGAGAGGTGTATGGATAATAACGGAGCCCATGTGCGTAAACCAGCAAACCCCGGAGGAACAGAACAAACGCACAGGCAAACAAAACGCTCTGCCCGACAGGTCAACCGAATCACGGCCAGACACCGAAAGCGAATTACTCTTGCTAGAAAACAGCCCCCTGTAATTTTCTGCTGCTATGAATACCCCTCTGTCGCGTCTCCGTGGCGGCTTCTTGGCCGCCATTCTGGCTTTCTTTTTCAGCTCCGCCCTCCTGCATGCTGCAGATACCACGCCACCGGGGGTTCTCGCCTTCACGATTGAAGTCCCGGGCGAGAAGTTTTCCACCGAGGCGCTCACCAACTTGGTGCAAAATGCCGCCAAAGGCCGCGGTTGGACCATCAAAGACAGTTCGGCCACGCAAACCACCACTTATCTGAACCATCGCAAAAACGAAGCAACGGTCACTTATTTGGTGTCCGCCAAACAGATCACGGCTTACTGCGAAGGCTATTCAATCGATGCCAATGGCAAACGCCAGGGTCCGCAGCAACCCAAAGGCTGGTTGAAATATCTCAGGGAAGATATCCTCAAGGGACTCAACAGCGCGAGTTCCCCCGACAAAAAGTGATTGCGGACCAAAGCAAGACCGGCCGCAACCGCGGTCCAACCATTTTGTTTTCTCCGAATGCCCTGTGCGACGCCCCTCTCCGCTGCCACGAAAAGCCATGGCCAGACCGTTTTCAGCAGTATGGCCGTACGGATTGCAACTGACGGTCGGCAGTCGTCCCTGCACGTCGCGCTGCCAGTACTATCCGGCCCAACGACCGAATGCCTGCTGGGTGAGGCGGAGCAAATCGCGGGCGAAGAAGGCTTCGTCCTTTTGAGTCGGAAAGATTTCCTGGCCGGTTTTTCCCTCGCGCAACCGGGTCTGGATCTGGAGGCGGCTGCGGCGGACCTCTATCGGCGGCTTTTCGCGGTTTGTCGCGGCCGGCATCTGTACCGCATCTGGAACTATGTCCCCCACATCAACGCGGTTGAGCACGGGCTGGAAAATTACCGGCATTTTTGCCGGGGCCGATCGCTTGCTTTCGAAAAGCATTTCGGTCGCGGTTTCAAACAACTGCTGCCCGCCGCGTCCGCCGTGGGCTCCGCGATCGGCCCGCTCGCCCTCAGTTTTCTCGCCGGCCCGGTCGAGCCCAAGCATTTTGAAAATCCCCGGCAGGTGCCGGCTTTTGAGTACCCGCCACAATATGGCCCCCGCGCCCCGAGTTTCGCGCGCGCCACGGTCATCACCCACCAATCAGTCAGGCAGATATTAATCTCCGGCACAGCGGCGATCATCGGCCACGAATCCGTCGCGGCAGGCGACCTAGACCGCCAGCTCGATTGCACGTTGGAAAACATGCGCCTGATCGGTGCCAATGCCGGAACCGGCAACGCCCTCGGGGCCGGCCAGGGTTGGACGCGCAGTTTCAAGGCCTACATTCGCCACGCTGCCGATCTGCCCCTCATCACTGCCCGCCTCAATCGCGACCTCCTGCAGCCCGGCGACCAGGTGCACTACCTTCAGGCTGATATTTGCCGCACCGATCTGCTCGTGGAAATCGAGGCCGTACTCAGGTCCCAGGCTGGCTGAAAACGATTTTCCGCAGCGCCGCCGCATCGGTCTTGCCGCGGGCAGTCAGAGGAAATTCCGCCAGCACGGCCCATTTTTTCGGGATTTTCCACGCTGCGGTGTCGGCGTGCAAGGCGGTGCGCAATTCCACCACCGGACGATCACTCACCACCGCCGCACCCAAGACCACTTCGGCGCCGTCTTTGACTCCCACCCAAACGTCGCTCACCCCGGGCAGACGTCGGATCCGCTGAGCGACCTCCCCGAGGTTTATGCGCCGGCCACCGATCTTCACCGTCTTGCCACGCCGGCCGAGCAGTGTCACATCTCCGCGCGCACTCAGCGCCACCCGATCCGGCACTATCCACGCGCCCAGGTTTCCGTCCCGTCGGTTATTGCCATGGGTAAGCACGGCCGCGCTGCTGACGAGCAACCGCTCGCGGGTCCATCCGGTGATTTTCACCCCGAGCATGGCCCGGCCGACTCCGCCGGCGAGAGTGGCCTTTCCATTCCGGTCATAGGCGATGCCGCCGGTCTCGCTGGACCCATAAAAACCATGCAACAGCCGGCCAAAGCGAGCGGCGAAATCCCGTGCCACCTCGGGCGGCAGCGGCGCTCCGGCCGAAATCCCGAGCCGCAAACTCCCGAGCACCACCTCCGAGGCAGCCAGCGCCCGCCACAGTGCCGGTACGCTCGGAAACACCGTCGGTTTCCATCGCGCAAAATCCTCGGCGATGGCATGCGGCAACGCTGCCGTGCCACAAACCAGCGGCACCCCTTGCGCAAGCAGCGGGATCACGAGATTTCCAAGTCCGTAGGAATGGCCGAACGGAATCAACGCATAGTTCAAATCAGCGGGCTTGATCCGCATCGTGGCCGTCACCTGCCGGCCATCGGCCAGCAGTTGTCCGTCCGTGAAGACCAGCGACTGCGGCCGGCCCGTTGAACCGGAAGTCAGTTTGATCAGGCAATTCACCGGATTACGGAGCCGCCTGGCTCCGGCAAGCGCGACCAGCTTTGCTCCGTCCCACCAAAATCCCGCATGCAACGATTCCGCAAGCCGGCGTTGCGCCTCCAGCGGCTCGGCTGCATCAAGCGGCACCACGATCGCACCGGCCTTGAGCAGGCCGAGAAACAGTTCGAACCAGCCAATGCTGTTGGCCGCGGCAAACACGACGGCGCGCCTCCTCAGCCGTTTGTCGTCGGTCGCATGCGTGCCGAGCCAGGCCGCGGCGCGCGCATCCAACTCGCGAAAAGTCACGGACTGCCCGTCCGCCGCCTGCACCACAGCGCGCTTTTCACCGCAACGGCGGAGCGTTTTTTCCC
Source organism: uncultured Opitutaceae bacterium (assembly GCA_964541315.1). GTDB lineage: Bacteria > Verrucomicrobiota > Verrucomicrobiia > Opitutales > Opitutaceae > Didemnitutus. The sequence goes on along the minus strand of CAZIQP010000068.1, from coordinate 11,486 downwards.
AGGCCTGGAGCAGCGCGCGGCTCATGGCTTTTTTCCCAATGCCCCCAGATGTTCGAACTCAATCAGCAGCAGGGCCGCGATCACCATCAACGCCACGGTCGAGCCCAGCGCCTGCACCACGGGGATGCCGCTCAACGCCAGCACGCCAAACGACGCCGCAGCCGTCAGGGCCGACATCCGTACCGACACCGGAGGCGGTTCGCCCCGGTACGCCGAGGTGGCCGTGAAAATCGAGTAGTTGTGCGTCAGACATACGCCAAGAAAAGCGCCGAGCAAATGAAACAGATTGAGCGGGTGTCCGACCCAGCCGAAAAACCCAAACAACCCCAGACACGCCCCGCACGGGATCGCAAAAATCCTCAGGCCATCCCGCAGGCCGTAACTCAGAAAAACCCCGGCCCCGACAATCGCCAGACCGATCAGGCTCAGCCAGAGGGCCGACTGCCGGTAGCGCCCGAAAATCCGGTTCAAAGTCTGAAGCTGGCCGGAGTTCACCGTGTGGGTATCAGAGGGCGGAGCGACCGCCGGGGCTTCGCTGACGACGGTGACGTACCAGCTCAACGGCCGCCCAACATGCAACAGCAGCCCCACCGGCCCGGTGAGTTTCGCCTGCAAGGCGCTGATCGCCGTATCGTAGTCGGCTTCGCCGGCTGTTGCCGCCTGCCGTTCATACGCCTCGAAGAAAGCGGTGAAACCGCTCTCATCAAAACCCGCCGCGCCAAGCGCCGTGCGCAGTTGTTGGGGAAATTCTCTTTGCCCATGCAGGAAAAGAACCGCCCGGGAGTATTCTTCTTTGGTCGGGATGACGCCGCCCAGTCCCGTGGTTTGCGTGCGCCCAGCGCCCGCGGAACTCAGCCAGCGTTCAAGTTTCTCCAGCGAATTTCTAGCCTCCGCCATGGTGGCGCCATAGGTAAGATAAACCGTTCGCTCCCCTTGATCCCCAAAGAGTCCGCGGATATGCGCATCGTTCTCCTGCAATGCCACCGAGGGTATTTCCAGTTCCCGAATATCATCCTTCCATGTCAGCCTCACCAGGCCGAACAGCGCAAAGACCCAGAGCCCGAGCAACAACCGCCGGAGCCACCGGCGCGCGCCGGCCGGCATCACCTTTGCCCCGTGAAATTCGCGTGCCTCCAGAAACGGATTTCTCACCGTCGAAAAATAAACCACGGCACCCGCCAATGCGCAGACCAGCCCGGAGCCGACGAAGACCCCGAGTTGGCGGATGAACGGCAGCTCGGAAAACAACAGCAGGGCGAACCCGGCCACCGTGGTGAGGCAGCTCGCCAGCAGCGGCTTCGCCAGCCGACGGACCTTGTCCCAATAATCTTCACCCGGCCGCAGCGGCGGCTGCATGTAGAGATAAAATCCGTAATCGATGGCCACGCCGGTGAGCAGCGAACCCACGACGAAGACCAAAATATGCACCCGGTCAAACAACAGTGTGGCGCACACCCAGGCCCCGAGCACCGAGAGCAGCACGACGGGCAGAAGATGCAGTCCACGATGAACACCGCGGATAAAAACAAAGGCCACCGCCAGCACGGCCAGCACCGAAAGGGCATTCAGCCACGTCAGCTCGTGCTCGATCCGCGCCCGGCTTGCGGCGGCAAAGCGGTTCACCCCGGTGTAAGCGACCGTGAGACCGGGAAATTCCACCTGCGTGGCGACAACCGCGCGTTCGATGGCGGCAAAGGCCGGCCTCTGCCCCGCCTCGGTCAGGGGTGAAGCCGCCAGCCTGGCCCACACCAGCGCCGGCGTCGCCGTAGTGGAAGGACCGAGGGTCAGGCCGCCTTTGAATCGTTCCACCACATGTGGCATCAGCAACAGCGGATCGGCGGGAATGACGTCCTGAAACGCCAGCGCCTCCGGGGTGGCGAGAAACGTGCCGAGCGCGACGGCCGTATCGTGCGCGAGCCACTTGGAAAAAGCTTCCGGCGCGCCGCCGGTGGCCGCGAAGGCCGTTTCTCTTTCACGCAGCCAGCGCGGAAACAACAAGGTGAAACGTTGCTCAAACAGCTCCCGTCCCAGCGCGTCGCGTGACGCGGCGTCACCGAGGGGCAGCACCTGAGCAAAGGCCGGATCATGCGCCAGCTCGGCGGAAAAACGCGCGGTCGCATCTGCGGCAACGAATTTTCCGTCCGCCCCGGTCAGCACCAAAAACATGGTGCGCGACTCCGCCTGGCTCGCCAGCGAACGGACCAGCGTCAGCTCCGGCGCGCGCTCATCAACCGGGATGAGATCGAGCACGTCGCTGGAAATCTTCTTGGCGTAGTCGAGCCGCGCCAGCCACGCACCGCCGAGTAACACGGCCACCGCGATGATTCCCCAGCCCAAAAGTTGGCGTTGACGAAAGATCATCCCGGTTAGCGGAAGAACCGCTTCAACTCCGCGGTGGTGAATGGCGGCGACGGTTTCGGCGGCGCCATGAGGACTTCAACCGCCTGCTTCGCCGAGCGCCGGAGCTCGATCCGGCTGATCGTCGCACCCAAACCGCCGACAGTGATCCGGCCGACGCTCCGGCGCAGCGCTTCGGTGCGCGGCAGCAGCGCCAGCGTCCACACCTCGCCGTCGCGCCGCCCATAAAGTTCGAAATCTTTTTCCAACGCGACGAAATCGAAACGCAAAATGTGGAGCATCGCCCCGTTCGCCGCCGTGGCACGCGGATCGGCCGGCGGCGCTTTTTCCCCGGCCGGCGCGCGAATCAGCACACCGTGTTCATCCAAAATCACCGTGCGCTCTTCCGGCACCGTATAATGCAGACTCAGTCCCCGCTCCGTGGATACCCGCACCTCGCCCCTCAGCTCCACCGCTTCTTTCTTGAAAGGGAAAAAACGCCGTTCGGTGAAATCAGCCGTCGTGTCGGGCTTGTGCGCGAAACTGTCGATCAGACCGCTCCACTCCGGTGCGGTCGGCACCAGCCGGTGTTCCGGATTCACCAGGGGATCGGGGCTCTCCGCATGGCCTGACAACGCACAGCACAACACGAGAGCGGAAATGATATGCGCGGCCCGCCAGCGGCGGCGGTGACCAAGCAACGCGGGCCAGCGCCACAGCAGCAGTTCGGTGATGAGTCGCGCATGCATCCACACGAGCGTGACATTGTCGCGGAGATAATGGAAGTGCGACACTCCGCCTTCTGCGCGTGAAAAATACCGCACCGGTGCTGCGACGTTCACGGGCGGCACCCCCGCCCAACCGAGCCTGATCGCCGCCTCGGTGTCGAAATCGTAGCGTCGTCCGCCCCGTCGCGGACCGAGCACCGCGAGCAACGGAACCAGCGGATAAACACGGAACCCAAAAAGCGGATCGGCAATGCCCGCGCCCAGCAGTTCGAACCGCACGAGCCCGACGCTGAGTTTCCTCCCGTGCAGCCGTTCGGCCGGAATATTGGCTGGAAAAATCGGCCGGCCCAGCACCATCGCCTCCAGGTGTCGGCTGGAAATCTCCATGAACTCCCGAATGTGGGTCGCCGGATGTTGACCGTCGGCATCCATCACCAAGGCATGAGTGAAGCCCTTCTCACCGGCCGCCCGGGCTCCGGCGATAACCGCAGCGCCCTTGCCGGAATTCTCCGGTAATATCAGCACGGTGAGCGCCGGCTCGGACTTCGCCAGTTCGAGGACGGCCCGCTCGCTGCCATCGGTGCTGCCGTCAACGACGACCATGACCGGTTGCCATTGATCCAAGACCTCGGTCACCACGTCGCGCAGACGAGGGCCGGTGTTGTAGGTTGGCAGGATGATGAGATGGGTACGGGCAGAAGTCATGACGCGGCAGAACGCGAAACAGCAGAGCGGAACCAGGCCTCAATTTCCAATATGATCGCCGCGGCATCCGCATCGGCTGGAACCGGAACACGAGGCCCCACGGTCACCTCCACGTACGGACCAACCGGCGGCGGTTTCCACCACGCCATGCCTTTGCCCAGAATGGGAGCGCTATAGACAATGCGTACAAGCTGGATCGGCACCCCGGCCCTCTGGGCCATGAGGACAAAGCCCGGCTTCAGCGGCAGCAAGCCGGTGCCGGGCGGCGTGCGCGTTCCCTCCGGAAAAATCACGAGCGTATGGCCGGCCGCCACTTTCGTCGCCGCGTCGCGCACGAGATCATGTCCGCCATCGCTCGACAGGTATCCGGCCCGCCGGGCGGCGGCTCCGAGCACAGGATTGCGCCGGATCGCGGGTTTGAAAATGCACAAGGCCTCCGGCACCACCGCGAGGAGGAAAGTAATATCCGTGAGGCCCGGATGATTGGCCGCCAGCACGGAACCGCCCCGCACCAGTCCTTCCAACCCGGAATAGCGGACCGGGCAAAGCCGGCTGAACCGCAGCCACCAGACAAAGAGAGCGAAATTTCCGTGGATCAGCCGTTGATAAACGCGCTCCGTCGCCTCCGATGTCGGCAATAAACCCGCCATCAGGGCCATGAAACTCAAAGCCAATCCGAACACCCCAAAGAACAGAAGGGTGAGATAATAGGCGACAAAGGTGTAGATGGAGCGGAAAATCATGCCTCACTCTCGGCCGGAAGGGAAACGGCACGAGGTGCCACCGGATTCAAGGGCAGGAAATTGAACCACAGGAGCGGATACTGTCGAACCAATGTTTCCAATTGGGACAACACGCCCTGAAAGTGCCGTCGGGCACTCCGCAGATTGGCCTCGCGCCCGGCACCAGGGACAGGCGTAAACACCGGCGACGCAAACACGCGCAATTCATCGCGCACCGTTCCGGGCACCGCGGTACAAAACACGACCGGCCGGTCAAACATCACCGCCAGGTGGTAGATCGTGAACGGAAACATCCGGTCCGCGCCCAGAAACCGGAACGGCTCCGTCTTCGCGCTGAACTCCAACCGGTCGCAATTCAGCGCGAGCGAATCACCCGCCTCGATCGCCGCCTTGATATCGAAGAGCAGATTCGCGGGATCATTGATCCAAAGAAAGG
>CAZIQP010000068.1:0-6437 GCA_964541315.1 uncultured Opitutaceae bacterium | reverse complement strand
CTCCACCTGCCCCCGGCGCCACGCCAGTGCAAAGACCGGTGCTCCGCCAGCGCCAGAGCGAAGTTTTCCAGCGACGGACATACTTCCTCAGATCCGCCCGCCGCAATTTTCAACTCCACTCGTCCTACCGCGCCGACCGGATCTCGGGTCAGCATCACCGCAAAAGCAAAGGGCCGGGCCGCCGCCATCTCATGCTCCAGCATCCAGGTACCGCGTTCCTCTCCGCCGACCAGGACGACTTTTGAGGCGGGCTCCAACAACGCTGTGACCAATGCCTGTTCCACCAGCCGCGTGCGACCGGCCAGCGGCCAAAGACGCGCGATGGGCTGTTGCCGGCCGATCAACACCTGCTGCACCCCGCCGGGATGGATCGAAGTCTGGAACAGCAGCGGGCTGGCTGCGGGAAAACTCTGGAGAAAATCCTCAAGCGCCCGGGTCTCCGCAAAGGTCGTCGCATAGACCAGCGCATCTTCCGGCCCGAGCGGCGCACCCTCGAGCACGGAGCCCGCCAGCAGGCCGAGATGCGTCATCCGCCGCAGGGCGTTGCGTGGAAATTTGTCGGCCAGCCGCACCCGCGCCCCTGCGGCATTTTCGTCCGGTGCGGGCAGCTCAACTTTCAGATGATGGATGAAGCGTTCAGTCATGGGTGAGCAGCATTGCCGCATGCGCGCCGCCAAAGGCGTTGCTGGTTAAAACGGTTCCGTCGAAGCCCGCGCTGGCGAACGGCTCCAGCGCGACCGAGTCCGCATAGCTGGGGGCCTGGCCGCCCACTGTCCCGGGAATTTTTCCCCCGCGCATCGCCGCGAGCGCGATAGCCAGCTCCACCAGGCCGCAACTGCCGAGCGTATGGCCGAGACTGCCCTTCCAGGAAACAAGCGGTGCCCCGGGAAACTGTTTTGCCACCACCTGGGCTTCCAGCCGCCCGGCCTCGAGCGTGCCCGTGCCATGACCTTTCACCCATACGCGCCGCCCGCCCACGGCGGTGGCAATCGATGCCGCACACGCCGCGAAGCCCGCGCCATCCGGCTGGTTGCCGGTGAAGTGAAACATCTCGTTGTGCAACGCGTGCGCCGCAAGCCGGAAGGGCGCAGCCGCACGCGACAACACGGCAAACGCCGCGCCGTCGCCGAGACCAATCGATCCCGTCTCGCGCACCGCATACGGCGCGGGCATCTGGCGGTTAAGGATTTTCAGACTGTGAAATCCTCCCGCCACAAACGGGCTTACCAAATCAAAGGAGAAGACCAGCACACGATCCGCCAACCCCCCGTGCAGCAAGCGCGCCGCGTGCGCGAGTCCGAGATGGGCGGTGACACACGCGTGCGAAAAAACCGTGATGTGCTCGCCCCAGCCAAATTCGCGCCGCAGCAGCGCCACGCTCGCGAACGGCGTGCCATGCGCCAGATGATGCGCGTCATGATCCCGGGTAAAGGCATAGAGACTGCCGACGCCGAAATTGCTGCTCGTGACAATCACCGGCTCGCGCGCCGTGCCCCAATTCCCGGCAGGTATCGCGGCCGCCAGTCCGCGCAGATTGGGCAGCCAGCGAGGCGGCAGGGTTTCATCCATTGGTCCGAGCAGCGCCAGCGGCACGAGATCACCGCCGTCGCGCCCCAGCACCGGCTGCATGGCGAGCGCACGTCGACCCGCCAGCAATGCCGCAACGGTGGCCGGAGCGTTGCCCAGCGGCGTGAGACACTCACACGCCGCAATGCCCACCGGCAGTTGATCGACCGTTGAGCTCATGCGGACACGAATGGCTCAAGCCGCCCCAGCCGTCCGGGTCCGCAGATAAGTCGCCAAAGCGCTGACACTGGACAGCGCCTGGCGAGATTCTTCGCTGCTGCCGATCTTCACGCCAAACTCCTTCTCAATCACGAGCACGAGTTCCAGCGCATCAATCGAATCAAGCCCGAAACGCGGCGAACCGATGAGCGGCTCATCGTCGGGAATGTCGCCGGGCTGGACGCCATCAAGCTTGAGCGTGGTGATGATAAGGGTCTTTAGGCGGACCGTGAAGGGATCGGACATGATGGTTCAATGCAGAGTCAGAGCCCCGATCTGGGTTAAGGCATCCTTGATGTTGACCCGAGCCGCGCCCTCGTTTGCCAGACGCAGGCGCGTAGTCCCGGCAAATGCATCCCCGGCCTTCGCCGTGTAGGTGCTGATAACCGCTTTCTGCCAGACGACCGTCTTGTCGCTCACCCGGGTAAGAACCCAATTGGACTCGATCGTGACCGTCATGCTAAACCCAAACATTGGTTGGTCGAGCCGTACCAGCATAACGTCGAGATGATAATCGTCCGCCTGTCCGGTCGCAGCCAGTTTGGCGAAAAGTCCCGACTGCGTAATGGATGAGCTGATGGCATCCGCAAACTCCGTGTTGCCGATTTTTGAGGCTCCCATCGACGAGGTCTCGGCCCCGCCAGTGACATTAACGCTGACCGAACCGGCATGTTTGTTGGCCACTTCCATCGGCGGCGCAGCCATGCTGGCCGAGTTTGAAGCCGTTGCGCAGCCGCCCAAGAAAAGCGCGACCAGTCCGGCACCAAGGCCGACGGCCTGACGAAGCGATGATATGCGAGTAGTAGGCATGGAATTATTTGTTTTTAAAAATTTCATCGAGAACTTCCTGGATCAATTCGGGAGGAGTTTTCCGGGCAAGTGACGTCCGCAGGGTGTGGCCCGAGGCCAGAGCCATATCCGTTTTCGGCTGCCGCAACTGAACATTCAATTCGAGCATATACATGGTGATATCCCACATCCATTTGTCCTGATAAGTGACGATGGCGTCCACATCATCGGGCATGGCCGATTTTTCCCCGTTGGTGGCTTTCATGCCCATCACATTCAGCCGGTCCGCGATCATACGATCCACTCCGCGTTGATCAGCGGGCAACTTCACGACATATAACTTCTTCACCTCACTCAGTTTCGTGCCGGGAGTGACATCGGCTTTCAACTGGGTAACGACGCAGCCGCTGAGAAGCACGGCAATCGCCGCGACAACTACCATAGCAACGATACGAATAGATTTCATGATTTTTTGTTGGTTTAGTTTGGCGCGTGGAAAAAGATCAGCCGGGCCGGCGCAGGACATGGCAGACGTTGCTGCCGCCGAACCCGCTGCTATTGTTGAGCACCAGACGGGGCGCTTCGTCAAGCGAGGTGCGCGGCAGATCCAGCCCGACGCACACCGGATCGGGCTCTTCCAAGTGAGCGGCACCGGGAATAAATTTCTCGTCGATGGCCAGCGTGCAGAACGCCGCCTCCATCGCACCGGCCAGCGACAGACCGTGACCGGTGAGCGCTTTGGTGCTGCTGATCCGCGGCTTCGCGCCGTGCTGCGTGAAAACATTGTGCAACGCCAGCGCCTCGGAGCGGTCGCCCGCCGGCGTGGACGTGGCGTGGGCGTTGACGTAGCTGATGTCGGCGGGAGCAACCCGCGCATCCGCCAGCGTGCGGCGCATCGCCTCGCGCAATCCCGCTCCCTCGGGATGCGACGCGGCCACATCGTGCCCGTCGCCGGCCTGCCCCCACCCGGCCAGCTCCGCCTGAATTTTTACCCCGCGCGCCCGCGCCAGCGCGGCGTCCTCGACCACCAAAGCCACGGCGCCACCGGTGCCGACAAAGCCGTCACGGCGCCGGTCAAACGGACGCGAGGCGGTGGCAGGATCCGGATTGTTCGAGAGGGCGCGCAGGCTGGCAAACGGCAGAATGCTTTCATCGGTCATGTCTTCGGCTCCCACCACCAGCATCCGTTGCTGCCGGCCGAGCCGGATTTCATCCATCGCGTAGCCGAGGGCGTGGCTGGACGAGGCGCAGGCCGAAACAAAACCGCAGACCGCACCGGTAATCTTATAGTGGGTGGCCAGATTGAAATTCAACGTCCCGGCGATCGAGGAAATGATGCCCATCGGGTTGCCACGTTCACCGCGCGCCGCGCGCATCTGATCGAGAAAATTGCCGAGCATGAACGGCGATCCGGCCGACGCGCAGAACAGCCCGGTCCGTCCGTCGCCCAGCTCTTCGGGTGCCAGGGCCGCTTCGGTCAGCGCCTGCTGCAGGGCGCAAATCGCATAGACCCCGTGGGGCGCGAGGCCGCGCAGCAACACGCGATCAACGGCAAAGGGCTCCGGCCAGCGCCAGTCGCGCCAGTTCGCGGAGGGAAAGCTGAAGCCCTTGACCGTACCCGCCACCTTCACCGGCAAATTCGGATTGCCGAGAAATTCCCTCGGCTCAATGCCGTGCCTGAGCTCGCGCAGACTGTTCAGGACGGTGCGTCGGTCGTGACCGATGCTGGTGACGAAACCCAGGCCGGTGATGACGGGGAGCGGCGGCATGCAACAGGCCGGAGGCGATCAGCCGGGGGCGCGCCCGGAAACTTTCCGGCGGACAAAACCGCGCAAGTCATCGAGCGAACGCACCTGGATGATTTCCTCGTTGGCAATGCTGATGCCAAACAGATCTTCCGTGAAAAACACCACTTCGGTGATCGCCAGGGAATCGAAGCCCAGATCGTCCATCAGCAGGGTGCTGCCCGGCATGGCGGAAAATGGCTGCGCCGGCGGACGCGGGATGAAGTCCTCCAATATCGCATCGATGACCGGGTCCAGGGCGGTCACATCGCCATTCTTCTCGAAGTGACGGAACGCCGCCTGGGCCGCAGCGGGCAAATGGCGGATTTTTTCCTCCCGCTCGGCGGGCGTAACGGGCTTGAGCGGAGAAGATGAGGTGGGGGACGACATGGTGGTTAAGCGGGGGTAAAGCAGGACACGGGGATCACGCGGGCATGAAATCCGGTGGGGCTAGGGCTTGACTGCGGTGTATTCGCTGAAGAGTCCGAGCGCAGAATCACGTTTCACCTCGATGAGCCCGGCGTTGCGCAGCGCTTCGAGGACGGCGGCAGGCGGGACGCAGGCGTCCATCGTCTCCCAGTAATAGCGCATCATCTTCTTTGCATCGCCGCTGCGGGTGAACAGTCCGCTGAGGAAGGGATAGATCCGGCCAAAATAGATCTGGAAAAGGAAACCGGCGATCCGGCCCGCGGGCTTGGTCACCTCAAGGATGAGCAGTTTCCCGCCGGGCTTCAACACCCGGCCATATTCGCGAAAGGCCGTTTCCAAATCCGTCACATGCCGGAGGGCGTAACCCATGGTGAGGAAATCAAAGGAGTTGTCCGCCAGCGGCATCGCTTCCGCCCGGGCCTGCACGAAACGGGCCGAAAGTTTTTTCCGCGCCACCCCGAGCATGCCCTCGCTCGGATCGAGGCAGGTGATATTTTCCGCCGTGCCGAGGATTTTGGCCGACTCCACCGCCACCAGACCGGTGCCGCAGGCAACATCCAGCAGGTGGTGGCCTTTCTTCAAACCGTGGCGCTGTTGCACCCAGCGGCGATAGCCGGCGCCGCTGCGCAAGAAACCCCAATCCACGATGCCATCGTAGTGTTTGGCACCTTTGTCGAAGAGCTGGTTGACGAACTCCGGTTTGCCTTCGGTACTGGCATACCGGTGGGTAAGGGTGGGATGGGGTAACACTCCGCAATTTCTGCGGGCATTATTACCGAAAGCCAGCCGAAATCAGGCGATCGCAAAAAATGCCCAGCCTGTTGGCTTGCCGTCGGACGGAACCTTGTTTTGTAAAAGGCGATGCCACCCGAAGCGCTTGCTTCCCTCTCCTCCAGCCCTGGAGCCACCTCAACCAAAACATCCGCGCCGGATCGACTGCGCTGGGTGCCCGAGACCCGATTCGGACGCTGGTTTCTCGGCACGAATGTCTGGTCGCGTTACGTCGTTGAGGTTGCCCTGAATGATATGTTTGCCCTGCTGCCACCAGAGGCAAGACACCCGCGGCGCATCGTCGACGCGGGTTCCGGACCGGGTGTTTCCCTGCCGATTCTCGACCGGCTGTTCTCCCCGGAATCAATCATCGGGATGGATATCAACCCGCAGGAAGTCGTGCGCTCGCGGGATCAGGCGAAAAACTGCCGCTGTCCGGTTGCGGTGCGACTGGGTGATGCCACCGCCCTCGATTTGCCCGATGACTCGGTGGACATGGTACTCTGCCACCAGTTGCTGCATCATGTCGTGCAACAGGAAAAAGTTTTGCGTGAACTCTACCGCGTGCTTGCACCCGGCGGAGTGCTGCTTGTCGCCGAATCTTGTCGTGACTTTATTCATTCCGCCCCTGTCAGGCTGCTTTTTCGCCACCCGAATGAAGTCCAGCGGACCGCCGCTGAATACCAGCAGCTCGTCCGCGCGGCCGGATTCACCTTCGGTCCGGAACATGTTGTCACCTCCACTCCGTTCTGGTCGCTGACCGACTGGGGCTTGAGATATAAACTCGGCTGGCCCCGGCCCACCCACGCCGAACCCACCGAAGTGACCCTCGTCGCCTTCAAGCCGGATCGGCTCAACCAAGCCTGATTTTTTGTCCCC
>CAZIQP010000067.1:0-19929 GCA_964541315.1 uncultured Opitutaceae bacterium | reverse complement strand
CCCCTGACGCCAAACTCGCTGTTGTCGTCGGTTCTGCTCCGTTGCCCCGCACGGAAATGACTAAGAAACTCTGGGCCTATATCAAAAAGAAGGGCCTCCAGGATCAAAAGAACAAGCGCATGATCAATGCCGACGACGCCCTCAAGGCCGTCTTCAATGGCAAGGCTCAGGTCAGCATGTTCGACATGACCAAGCTTGTCAGCAAGCACGTCTCCTGATTTCAGCCAAAACTGAAGCAAAACTTTCAACCGCCGCGGAGCAATCCGCGGCGGTTTTGTTTTGGCCGGCCGTCTTTCCCCTCGGGTTTTCGCTTGGACGCGGTCCTGTCACCCCTACGCTTCTTTCCTTATGACCGCGCCCCGCACCGAACATCGGCAGGCTTTGCTCATGCTGCTGCTGGCGAATCTTTTCTGGGGACTCAGTTTTCCGCTGCTCAAGACGATCGAGTACACGCACCAGCGACTGCTGCCGGCGAGCGACAACTGGTTTGTGACGGCGATGACGCTGGCGCCCCGTTTTCTGCTCGGACTTATCGTCATGCTCGTTCTTGCACGAAAACATCTGGGCGGATTTACTTCGGCCGAATGGCGGCAGGGGCTGATGCTTGGATTGTTTTCGTCGCTCGGCATGCTCTTTCAGATCGATGGCATGCAATATACCTCCGCCTCGGTCTCGGCCTTCCTCACCCAATTCTACGCGATTTTGATTCCGGCCTATCTGGCAATTCGGACCAGAAAGGCGCCCCCGTCGGTGATCTGGCTCAGTTGCGGACTGGTCCTGGCCGGCGTGGCGATCCTCGGCCGTTTCAACTTTTATTCAATGCGGCTCGGCCGGGGTGAATGGGAGACATTGCTCTGCTCGGTGTTTTTTATGGGACAGATTCTCACGCTGGAAAACAAAGCCTGTTGCGCCAACCGCGTGATGCCGGTGACGGTGGTGATGTTTGCGGTCGCGGCGGTGGTTTTCAGTGCCATGGCGCTCTGCACTGCGCCGCATATGTCCGATGTGTTCGTGCCATGGACGTCGGTCGCCTGGGTGGGATTCACTGTTCTGCTGACGGGATTCTGCACCATCGGATCTTTCACGATCATGAACAAGTGGCAGCCGAAAATCAGCGCCACCGAAGCCGGGCTGATCTACTGCTTCGAACCGATCTTCGGCTCGATCATGGCCCTGTTTCTGCCGGCGATCTTTTCGGCGTGGGCCGGACTCACCTACGCCAACGAGCCTGTGACCTGGCACCTCATGGTCGGTGGTGGACTGATCACACTCGCGAATGGGTTCATCCAAATGCAGCCACCGGCGAAGACAGGGTGAGGGTATCAAATGCCGCTTCTCATGGGAGAAACTTCATCTTTGTTTGCGAGAGTGGTATTGGGTCCCGAAAAGAGGGATGCGGTGTTTCCATTTATTTCCCCAGGCACTTAAAAAACGCGGCGCAATGGTGCTTCCGATACGTGATTGTTGCATGGCCGGCATTGGCTTAATTTGTGCTTTCTGTTCATGATCCATGCCGGTCATGGGCACGAATCACACTCTAGCACCCGGAATCAGCACCCGCTTGTTTTCCTTTATCGGCGGAAGCACCGGGAATTGGCGGGTGACGCGCATGACCACGATTTGTGGCGAGCCTTTGCCGGTCGCGCGATTCCTCAATATTGCACCGGCGGCGGTGAGCGGCGTGGGCGCGGCGTGGGTGTTGCGCGGCATCACCAGCAACGAACGCTATGTGACGCAGGAGGAAAAGAGCGAACTCCTGGCGAAACAGGAGGGCCTGGGTCGTCCCGCTTCCCGGTGTGCCGCCCTGATCCCGATCCGGAAGAGTGCAACCTGGTGGACCCTGACCCAGGATGAACGCCGGGATATTTTCGAGGAACAGTCCGCCCACATCAAAACCGGGCTGGGCTTTTTGCCGGCGATCGCCCGGCGGCTGCATCATTGCCGTGATCTGGGGCCGGACGAGCCGTATGATTTTTTGACCTGGTTTGAATATGCCCCGGAGGATGCGGCGGCGTTTGATGACCTCGCCGCCCAATTACGGGTCTCGCCGGAATGGAAATTTGTCACCGGGGAAGTCGATATTCGTCTGGAACGGATCTCGGGCAAATAAGGTCGGCGCTTCTTTATCAGGCACAAAAAAGGGGCAGGATGAACCTGCCCCGGTGGAAAGTGGCGGAAGATTATTATTTAACTTCCAGTTCAAGCGGAGCGTAGCCTTCGGCTGTGATGATCACCCTGTCCAGTGCGGCCAGTTGCGAAATCGTCCAGTCCTTGCCGGCCTCGATGGTTTGCGCGGGAAGAACTCTGGCCCTGTCGGAAGCATGCGCGTAAACGCTAAGGAGAATTTTCACGCTGACCTTGAGAGATGCTGTGGAGGTGTTGGTGAGTTTCAATTCATGCGGACCTTTCTCGCCGGCGACCTTGGAGAAAGTGTGCGTCAGCGGCAGGGCCTTGTCGGCGAGGGGCTGCAAGACTTCCGTGCCGGCAGCAGTCAGAGTGGCAACAGGGATGAAGGTGAGGCTGAGGGCGAAGCCCAGCGCGAGCAGGGCTGATTTGCGCAGGGACGGACGGGTGGGGCAGATATTTGTTTTATTCATGTGTGGGTTGAGGAGTGACTCGTCCGACCATTAATACTCAAAGCGCTCGGATGACCATGCTATTTTGCGGCTTGGGCGAGGGCATCAAGGACTTTGCCGGGCGTGAGCAGTTCGGGTAATACCACGGGATCGGGCTTGCCGGGGGCGTAGATGAGGTTGAAGGGGACGGCGGAGCGGTTCCAGCGGGCGAGCTCGGCGGTGATCTTCGGGTCCTTGTTGGTCCAGTCGCCGCGCAGGAGCACGACGTGGCGTTTCGCCAGCTCGGTGAGAACGGTGTCATTGTGGAAAATAGCGGCCTTGTTGGTCTGGCAGGTGGCACACCAGCGGGCCGTGAAATCCACGTAGACAAAATTTCCCGCCTTTTGTCCGGCCGCGATAGCTTCGGGACTCCATTTCTCCCAAGTGACCTGATAGCCGGTGGCGTTTTCGGCGGGCGCGCCTTTGGGCCAGCCGGTGGCAAGCCCGGCGGCAAAAAGTGCGGCGGCGGCGATGCGGCCGAACCGCTGACGGCCCGGTTTGCCGTGAGCTTGGCCGAAGCGGCCGTAGACCCAGGTGGCCATCGCGACGAGCACGAAGCCGAATGCGATCAGGAGAAGCGCATTGTCGTCGTCCTTCGTCTGGCCGGCGAGAACCCACAACAGCCAGCCGACCGTGGCATAGAGCGGGAAGGCCATGAACTGTTTGAACGTTTCCATCCACGCGCCGGGGCGGGGCAGGAGCTTTATCGCCTGCGGAAAAATCGAAAGCAGCAGGTACGGCATGGCCAGGCCGATCGCGATGGCGGTGAAAATCAAAAGCGATTCCACGGCGGAAAGGGACAGCGCCGCTCCGAGCGCAGGTGCGAGAAAAGGAGCGCTGCACGGGGTGGCGACGAGCGTGGCGAGCGCGCCGGTGAAAAATGAGCCGCTGAAACCTTCCTTCATTTGCAAAGTGCCACCGACACCGGTGGCGGACAGACCGACCTCAAAAAGCCCGCTCATGTTCAGCGCGAAAATCAGCATGAAGACCGCCATGCCGAACACGAAAGCCGGTGATTGGAGCTGGAAGCCCCAACCCAGCTGAGAACCGCCCGCCCGTAAAACGAGAAGCACTCCGGCCAGCGTCCAGAACGAGAGCAATACGCCGGAAGCGAAGACGAGCCCGTGCAGCGTGACTTTTTTGCGGTCGTTGCCCGACTGGTTGACGAAGCCGAGGATCTTTATCCCGATCACCGGAAAGACGCAGGGCATGAGGTTCAAAATGAGTCCGCCGACGAAGGCGAAAAATAATGTGCCGGCGAAAGCCGTCATGCCGCCAGAGCCGCTCTCAAACGGCGCATCGATAACGATCCCCGCATAGCTGCTACCTGGACTCCAGCCGTTGGCGGACGTGAGAATTCCCGTCAGGCGGGTGGCGTCGGGCTTGGCTTCGGTCGAAGGCGTGAGGGTAAGGATGGTGCTGCCGTTTTCTTCGCGGATGATTTGGGGTGCGGCGTAGTCTAAGAAACCGTTGTCGTCGAAGAAACGCAGCTCGGTCGGACGATGGGTCTGATTTGCGGCGGGGCTGATCCGCAGGGTGACACTCTTATCTTTTCGCGCAGCGGTGACCGTCCAATGGGAATCAGGTTTCGGCAATTGGACGAAAGCGGCGGAGAATTTTTGCGCAGAGGCTGAGGTATCGGCGGTCGCCGTGGCGCTGACCGGCAGGGCGAGCTTGACCTGGGCTTCGCCAGGAACGCAGGAATCCTTGCACATGAGCCAGCCGGCTTTGGCTTGGAGGGTGATGCTGCTGCCGGGGGCGAGTCCGGCGGGCGGAGTGATTTGGGTGAAAAGAAAAACTTCGTTTTCGTAACCGTAGCCGGTGACCTGTCCCGTTGCGTCCTTCATGACATGCGGAGTCGGCCAGACGATGGGACCGGCGGTGAAACCTTCGGGCAGTTTCCACTCCAGCGAGGTGGCGTAACCGGTGCCGGGATTGATCCAGTAGCTGTGCCAGTGCTCATCGTGATTCATCTTGAGCGCGACCCAGAAGGGCTGTCCTGGTTGGATCGAAGCCTGCCCGGCGACGAGCTCGACGGCGACGGCACTCGGGCTGGCATCAAATGAGCCCGGAGCGGCGGATAGAAAAAGAGCCGGCAGCCAAAACCACAGGAAAAACAGGCGGGGTAATTTCATCTGGGAGTGAGAGTAGGTGGCATGCGGTTTATTTCAAACACGCTTATCGGCAACGTCGGTGGGTGAAATCGTTCGGGTTTTTGCTTTGGCGGGCGGGGAGCGAAAAATTGGGGTCACAATGAGAACACGGGCAATGTCCGAAAATCCATCCCGTAAGACTGAAATTTATGTCAATCCATCAGGCAGGGCGAACTCCGTCAGGTGAATATTAACCTAGCGGGATGAAGTTGCCGCAGCGCATGTGCGCCTTCTGGCGTCGGGTCGCAGAAAGTGGTTGCGTGCCCAGATCCTTCCGGACGTATCGTCGCTCCATCCCGGGTGCACCTCCATGACCATCAGACTTAGAATTCTGGCGCTGCTTGCTTTGCTCTGCCTGTTTTGCATCGGGACGACCTGCTATTTTAAGCACCTGCACGAGCACGAGGAGGTTTTTGCCCGGCAGCAGCGGGTGAAAGCAATGGCATTCCGTCTGCAGCGGCTGGTGGGTTCGGTGTCACAGTCGGCGGGTCGTTATCTGAACGATTTTTCCGGTCACGGCGGCATGGTTGATTTCCTCGCGAGCCGCGATCCGGTGTGGGCGGACAAAAATATCGGGAGCCTGCTGGGCCGATACCGGATTGATGAAGTTTGGGTGCTGGATAAAAGCGGGGCGGTGATCTACGGTCAGGATCGCCTGACCGGCTCAACGCTGACGGAGACGCCGCTGCCGCCGGGGGATTTGCAGCCGTCGTTGGTGAAGAACGTGCCGTTCAGTTTCCATGCCTTCATTGGTGGCAAGCTGTCCCAAATCCTGGGCCAGCCGATCATGGCGCGAAAAATGACGGCCGATCAGGTTGTCCCGTCCGGCTGGCTTGTCGTTGCGCAGCACTGGGACGAGCAAAGGTTGCGCGAACTGGCCGAAACCGCCCAGGGTTACATCGCGCTGACCGGCCCCACTCACGCCAATGATGCCCGTGCCGATGAGGAGCTGGAGGCCTGGCAAGCGTTGCTGGATCATCATGGCCGGGCCATTGCGGGTGTGGATTACCATGTGATTGATCCCCAGATGGAAGATCAGGCGATGGAGGATATCGAACAGGCGCTTTTTATCTATAACGGTGTGGGCGCGGTGTTGTTGGTGGCGGTGCTCATGCACTTTTGGATATTGCGTCCGTTTTCCCTGGTAAACCGGAGTCTGGTTTGCGGTGATCCCGCGCCGCTGGCCCCGCTGCTGAATCAGCGCAATGAATTCGGCCAGATGGCGCGCAGCGTGCAATCTTCGATCCGGGCGCGGGAGCAGCTCCAGCAAAGCATCGACGAACGTTTGCGTCTCGGTCGCGAGCTGCATGACGGCGCGATCCAAAGTGTTTTCGGCACCGGTATGGCACTCAGTCGCGTGCAATCCCTGATGGCCAAGGATCTGCCGGCCGCCCGCCAATTGCTTGACGAAACCAGGGCCGAATTAAACCGGGTGATCATGGACCTCCGCCGCTATGTCGAGAAGGTTGATCCCAAACCGTTGGATTCCACCTTTGGTGAAGCCGTGGCGCGGCTGATCCAGCAGCTTCACGGACCGGAGGTGGTGGCGACGGAGCTCGCGATCGACGAGGAGCTGGTGGCCGGTTATGCGCCGATGCACCGGAGCCAGGCCCTGCAGTTTGTCCGTGAGGCTGTCAGCAACGCCTTGCGGCATGGCCACCCGGCGCGTCTTGCCGTGTCGTGGCGGCGCACGGCGGAAGGCTCGGTCCTTCTGATCAGCGATGACGGAGTGGGCTTTGATCCGAAAGCGATCCAGCCGGGCGGACGCGGACTGGGAAATCTGGCCGAGCGGGCGATCTCACTCGGCGGCCAGCTCGAAATCGACTCGCGACCCACTCAAGGAACCAAAATCAGCCTGAAATTATCCCAACCGGGCAATTCCGCATGAATGCAACGTCCATTATCAGGGTCCTGATTGTTGATGACAGCACTTTGGTCCGTCGTGGCATCCGCGTTTCCATCGAGAGCGAACCCACGGGTGGCAACATTGATATTGTCGGGGAAGCCGACACGGCGGCCACCGCCCTTGGTGAGGTGCATCGTCTGCGACCGGATGTGGTGCTGCTGGACCTCAAGCTTCCCGATGACAACGGCCTGAATGTCTGCCGGACCATCCGCCAGCAATTGCCGGAGGTTTGTGTGATCATGCTGACTTCGGCCACGGACGATGAGTCTATCTACGGTTCGGTGGTCGCCGGGGCCCAAGGTTATCTGCTGAAAGAAATCAATCCGTCCGCGCTGATCCAGGCGATCGGGGATGGGCGGGCCGGCCGGCCGATATTCTCCCGTGATGTGGCCGGCCGGGTCCTCGAAATCATGCGCGATACCCGCGTGAAGTCGGAAGGATCCACGGGTCTCGGTCTGCTCTCGCCCCAGGAGCAGCGGGTGCTGGCGGCCATCGCCGAATACCGCACCAACAAGGAAATCGCCGGGCTCATGGGGCTGAGCGAGAACACCGTGAAAAACTACATCGCCAATATCTTTGAAAAGCTGGGGGTCAGACGCCGGGCTCAAGCCGTGGCTTTGTATCAAAGCAAGGATCCGTTTGGGCGCGAACCCAAGCCGTAGCCTGAAGCGTCTGGCGTGTTGAGAATTCTCAGGCGTCCTTGCCGGCCAGCCAGCGTTCGGCTTCAATGGCGGCCTGACAGCCCATGCCGGCTGCGGTGATCGCCTGCCGATAGTGATGATCGGCGCAATCGCCCGCGACATACACGCCGGGGGTCTTGGTCTTAACCTGACTGTGGTCGGTCGTGATGAAGTAGCCCTGGTCGTCGGTGTCGACCGCTTCCTTGAATGGCGCGGTATTCGGCACATGGCCGATGGCCACAAACACGCCTTTGACCGGCAACACCGATTCCAGGCCGGTCTGCACATTTTTGATTTTGAGACCGTTGACCGCCCCTGCGCCCACGCCTTCGACACTGACGGGCACGCTGTTCCAGACGCATTGGATTTTGGGGTGCGACGTGGCCCGGTCGGACATGATCTTCGAAGCGCGCAACGCATCGCGACGGTGGACGAGGTAAACTTTGCTCGCGAAGCGCGTGAGAAACAGGGCCTCTTCCGCCGCGCTGTCCCCGCCGCCGATGACGGCGACATCCATCTGGCGGTAGAACGCACCGTCGCAGGTGGCGCAGGTGGTCACGCCTTTGCCGCCGTACAGTTCCTTTTCCCCGGGCACACCGGTCAGACGCGGCGAGGCGCCGGTGGCGAC
The DNA here is from genome assembly GCA_964541315.1 of uncultured Opitutaceae bacterium. Lineage (GTDB taxonomy): Bacteria > Verrucomicrobiota > Verrucomicrobiia > Opitutales > Opitutaceae > Didemnitutus. The sequence continues at coordinate 11,947 of CAZIQP010000067.1, read as the reverse complement.
GATCACGATTTTGGTCCGGATTTCACGATCGGCGAGCTTCAGGGTGTAAGGCCACTTTGCGGTGTCGAGGCCTTGCACCGAACCGCTCTCGTAGCGGGTGCCAAATTTTTCCGCCTGCTTGCGCAGATTCTGCATCAACTGGAATCCGTCAATCCCCTCGGGAAAACCGGGAAAATTTTCCACTTCCGATGTGGTGGTCAGTTGGCCGCCGGGCAGCGTCCCCTCGAGGACGAGCGGTTGCAGATTGGCGCGGCCGGTATAGATGGCGGCGGTGAGGCCGGCGCAGCCGGTGCCGACGATGACGATGTTTTCAATCCGGGAAGTCATGGGAAATGTGATGGGGCCGCAGGGGAGGAACGTGACCCAAAGAATCACCTTGGAGATGTATTGGGCGCGATGGTTCCGGTTTGTCGTCCGAATACTTTATACACTGAGGGTAAAAAATCAGTGGCGGGGCCCGCGTGCGTGGGTGAAAGTTGCCGCACATGAGAATTTTTTCCAAGGTGCACGGGAAAAAATCAGCCCGCGAAAAACCGAATGGTGATCGAGGCCATGCCGGACGGCTAATGCAAATGAACCGACGCGATTAATCCCGCGTTAGATGATTTCGGGCCTATTGAGCGAGGGGATCTGCCTCAGTACTGATTGTGATGCAGAAAGATTGGCAGGATTTTAACGGAAAACGTTCGAACCAAACTTGTCGGCATGGGTCGCAGCACACATCTATCGGCATTCTTTTTTTCATGAGCAATCCACCAAACACCCGTTTCAGGAATTCATCTCGCGCCGTAATTGTTGGAGCCATCCTCTGGCTCAGTCTGCCGAAAACCGGCCGGGCGGAAAACAGTTTCACCTTCAAGGCGCAATCCTGGCAGGAGGATGATCACCGCATCCGGGTGGATTCCCAGTACGGACTGATCGATGCTGATCTTTCCACCAGCACGCATTTCAAAATCATGGGCTTGATCGATTCGATCGCCGGGGCGACACCGACGGGGGAAAAACCGCTCGCGCCGGGAGCGCCGACCCCGCTGGCGATGATGCATGATCGCCGCAAGGCCTGGGATTCCGAGCTGTCCCACCAATTCAGCCGCGTGAACCTCACCGTCGGTTTTGCCAACAGCCGCGAGAGCGATTATGTTTCGAACGGCTGGTCGCTGAACACGGTCACGGATTTCAACGACAAGAATACGAGCCTGCTCCTGGGTTACGGCCGGACGGACGACAAGATCAACGAGGAGAAACTCGGCTGGACGATCAAGCGTCCGAAGACCGGCAACGATTTTATGGTCGGGGTCATCCAGTTGCTTGATCCGAACACCTCGGTCTCGGCCAATGTGTCGTACGGCCGGTCCCGCGGCTACATGAGCGATCCGTACAAGATTGTTTCCACCACGATGCTCGATCTTGATCCGGGCACCTATTATACGGTGCCGGAGAACCGGCCGCTGGAGAAAAACAAGGTGAGCGTTTTTCTCGCGACGAACCACAATTTCGAAAAGCTGCATGGCGCGCTGGATGCGTCCTACCGTTACTACCACGACACTTTTGGCATTTCCAGCAACACGCTGTCGCTGCTATGGGTGCAAAAGCTCGGCGATCATTTTAATCTGCAGCCGTCGATCCGGCTCTACCGCCAGTCGGCGGCGGATTTTTATTATCCCGATCCTGATGCGGCCCACATTGTCACCAGCTACGAACCCGTGCTGGGCGAGACTGGCACGGGCAAGGCGCCTTTCTATTCCTCGGATTACCGGTTGTCACACATGCAGACCGTCGATGTGGGATTGAAGCTGGTGTGGAACATCAAGCCGTGGGTCGCTATTGACGTGGCCTACGACCGCTACACGTCGCGCGGGCTCGACGGTGTCACGCCGCAGGACGCGTTCAGCCGGGCCAATGTTTTCACGGTCGGGTTTAAATTTTCTCATTGAGCCGCGGGCCTTCCATGCCACAGATCGCCGCAATGCCCACGTCTCCTCCATCAGCCCCATCTCCGGCGGCTGGCGGCGCGGAGACGTTGCGCTTTCTGCGGTGGTCGGCGCTGGGCACCAAGTGCGAAGTGCAGTACGTCTGCGCGGATATCGGCGCGGCGAAATCTTTCGAAGCGGCGGTCGTCGCCTGGGTGGCGGCGTTTGAGGCGAAGTATTCCCGGTTCCGCCCCGACAGTCTGGTCAGCCGCATCAACGCCGCGGCGGGTCGCGACTGGGTGGAAATTGACGATGAGACGGAGCAGTTTCTCGACCTGTGCGATTCGCTGCATTTCATGACGCAGGGGCTGCTCGATGTGACGGCGCTGCCGCTCATGCGGCTGTGGGACTACAAAGCGGCGGTGCCGCGGATTCCGGCAGCGGCGGAAATTGCCGGGGCCCGGCGTCTGGTGGGCTGGAAAAAAGTGGAACGGGCCAAAGGCCGGGTCCGCCTGCCCGAGGCCGGTATGGCCATCGACTTTGGTGGCTGGGGCAAGGAATACGCGGTGGATGCGGTGGCAGGCATCGCGCGCGTCCACCGGATCACCTGTGCGTTGGTGGATTTTGGCCATGATATCCACACGATCGGCAGAGCCCCGGGCAAGCCGGGCTGGCACATCGGGCTGGAAGACCCGACGCGTCCCGGTGTGGCTTGCTGGGGGAGTATCGCGCTGGCGAATCGCAGCGTGGCTTCTTCCGGCGATTATTTGCGCGGCTTCACGGTGGGCGGGGTTCGTTACGGGCACATCGTCGATCCGCGGACCGGCTATCCGGTCGCGCACGGGGCGCGGCAGGTGACGGTGATTGCGCCGACGTGTCTGCAAGCCGGTATTTTGTCCACCACGGCGTTCATTCTGCAACCGCAGGAAGGCATCCGGTTCATCCAGGAAGCGATGGGCGCGGAAGGCTGCATTCTCACCGCGACCGCGCGGCATCAAACCAGGGGATTTTTCAATTATGTCGTTACCAACTAAAATTATCACCGGGCTGGCCTTGGGGCTGGCGCTCACCACCGCGGCCTGGGCCGAGGTGAAAATTGGCCAGCCGTTTCCGCGCCTCGACGGCTATGCGCTTGAAGGCACGCTGCCCGCGCTCGAAGGCCAGGTGGTCCTCGTGGATTTCTGGGCCACGTGGTGCGCCCCGTGCAAAGCGTCGTTTCCGGCCTATTCCGAACTGCAACACGAACTCGCGGGGCGCGGCTTTGTGCTGCTTGCGGTCAGCATCGACAAAACCAACGCCCCTTACGCGGAATTTCTCAAGCGCTTCTCCCCGGCGTTTCCCACGGTGCGCGACGGGTCGCAGAAACTGGTGGCCGAGGTGAAGGTGCCGACGATGCCCACTTCCTATCTCATCGATCGCAAAGGGGTGGTGCGGGCGGTGCACAGCGGTTTTCGCGGGGCCGAAACCGTCAGCAGCCTGCGCGAGGAAATCATCCGTCTGCTGGAGGAAAAACCATGAAATCAAAAATCACCCTTCTCGTCGTCCTCGGCGGCTTTGCCGCGCTTTTCACCGGTTGCGCCACCACAAAGGTGCAGCCTTGGGAACGCGCGACGCTGGCCGACTACAGCATGCGGCCGGATCGCGATCCGATGCATAACACGATGTTCGAGCACATCTATTTTTCCCGCGAAGCCTCTTCCGGCGGCCGCGGCGTGGGTGGCAGCGGCTGCGGTTGCAACTGAGCCACGGCGTCCGGGCATTTAACGGCAGTTTTTAGCGAATATTTCAACCATTGGACAACCATGTACCTAAACAGCCTTTTTCTTCGTTTTCGCTGGTTGCAGATGCCGACTGGATTTTTGGTCCTGTTGCTCCAACGCACTCCGGTACTGCGCGTCGCGCTGCAGATGGAGGACCTGTTGTCCAATAACGCCACGGCGATCATGCGGTCGGCTTTTGCGGTGGTGGCGATGGGGGCGTATAATTCCGTGGCGGGTGCCACGGTCTTCAATGTCACGGCCACGCCGCTCGCCGGCACACCGACAAGTGGCGCGGCGAACGCGACGTTCACCATATCCGAGGCCAGTGGCACGGCCGCTTCCGTGGCTGTCACGGTGAGCGGTGCGCCCGGCAATCCCAAATCCTATAGTATCAGCGGCACGCTCCCGGCTGGACTGACGCTCACGAATGCGGTGGGGACCTACGTCAATGTGACGGCTCCATACAAGATGACGATCACCGGTACGCCGACAACGGCCGGCAGCTATCCGCTCACGATTACCGCCTGGGACGGATCGAACGGTTCGGGTGGCAATAGCGCGAAAATCAAGGTCAATATCACCATCACGGGCGGAGTGTCGAATGTAGCTCCGAGCATCACGACCGATCCTTCAAGCATGACAGTTACGGCAGGCGGATCGGCCTCATTCACCGTGGCCGCCAGCGGCACGCCCACGCCGACTTTCCAATGGCAGAAAGACGGCGTGGATATTCCCGGTGCAACCAGCACGGCGTACACCATTGCCAGTGTCACCGCGAACGATGCGGGCAACTATGCGGCGGTGGCGACGAACAGCGCGGGCAGCGCGACCTCGAATGCGGCGACACTCACGGTCAGTGCCGGAGTGACCGCGCCGGCGATCACGTCGCAGCCTGCCAGTTTGTCGGCGACCGTTGGAACCCAGGCATCATTCACCGTGGCGGCGAGCGGCAGCCCGACGCCGACGTATCAATGGTTCAAGGATGGCGTGAGCATCGGTGGTGCGAACAGCACGACGTATTCGATTGCCAGTGTCGCCGCGGGCGATGCCGGCAACTACTCGGCCGTCGCGACCAACAGTGCGGGCAGTGCGACTTCGAATGCAGCAACGCTTACGGTCAGCGCCGCGACGACTGCGCCGGCGATCACCACGCAGCCCACCAGTTTGTCGGTGACGATCGGTAGTCAGGCTTCGTTCACGGTGGCGGCGAGCGGCAATCCGACGCCGATATATCAGTGGTTCAAGGATGGTGTGAGCATTGGCGGCGCGAACAGCGCGACCTACACCATTGCCAGTGTCGCGGCAGGCGATGCGGGCAATTACACGGCGGTGGCGACGAACAGCGCCGGCAGTGCGACCTCTGCTATCGCCACGCTCACCGTCAGCACTTCGGCGAGCGCGCCGGCGATCACCACTCAGCCAACCAGCCTGACCGTGACAACCGGAAGCGCCGCATCATTCACCGTGACCGCGAGTGGCAGCCCGACACCGACGTATCAGTGGCAGAAAGCCGGCGTCAACATCGCCGGCGCGACGAATGCAACGTATACGATCGCGAGCGTCGTAGCGGGTGACGCCGGCAGTTACACGGCAGTGGCGACGAACAGCGCGGGCAGCGCAACCTCGACTGCGGCAACCTTGATGGTCAATGCCGGCGCGACAGCACCGGCGATTACGACGCAGCCAACCAGTCTGACGGTGACGACCGGCGGCTCCGCATCATTCTCCGTGGCCGCGAGCGGCAGCCCGACGCCGACATATCAGTGGCAGAAAGCCGGCGTTAACATCGCGGGCGCGACGAATGCGACCTACACGATCACGAGCGTCGTGGCCGGTGATGCCGGCAGCTACGCCGCGGTGGCGACCAACAGTGCGGGCAGTGCGACCTCTTCGGCGGCGACCCTGACGGTCAATACCGCGACCAGTGCGCCGGTTTTCACCCAGCAGCCGACCAATCAGACGATCAATCTCGGCGCGTCGGTGACATTCACGGCGGCGGTCAGCGGCAATCCTGCGCCCACTTTCCGCTGGCGGAAAAACGGTGCGAGCATTACCGGCGCGAGAAGCGTCACCTACACCATCCCCAGTGTCGCCGCGACTGATGCGGGCACCTACACGCTGTTTGCCACGAACTCTCTCGGCTCGGTCACCAGCACGGCGGTCCAGCTCACCGTCATCATGCCCCCCAGCGCGGCCACCGTCGCCTTCACCGTCCAGTAGCACAAGATCCCGGACGTGATAATTGAGACGGGGATTTCGGCCAGAGCGGCCTTCCAACCGGGAAACGAAACGGGCTGTTGAGGATTCATACACGTGTGGGCGCATGTAAAAACGAGTTGATGTTTCGGCGCATCAAAAGCAACGGGCAAAAGATCAACCCGGAGGAATGAAACATTGCTTCCGAGAGTTTTATGCGGTTTCTTCCGGCAAATTTACAAACGGTGAAAACATCAACCCAGTTGATTTGAATATACTGATCGCCTGAAGATATGAGTCCCGCTTTGTCCATCGTTCTCGATAAGATTCGGTCTGCCGATCTTCCTGCGTTCGCTGGCGTCGAGCTTTCTGGCGCGGATGTTCGTGACCACTGCTTCGGAGAGAGTCCTCTTCATGTCGTTTCGATTTGGGGCGACGTTGATGCAGCGAGAGTCCTGATTGAAGAAGGGGCGACCATTGATGTTCCCGGTGAGCATGGCTGCACCGCTCTGCACGAGGCCGCCGCTCAAGGCCATGTCGAGGTTGTGAAGCTCCTGTTGGCGAAGGGCGCTGATCCAAAGTTGAAGAGTGAGTTTGGTGATTTTTTCGAGATCGCCAGTCGAAGCGAAGTGCCAGAACTCAGGGAGCTCGCGAAGACATGAAAAGAAGGGCGATCCAGCCACCACAGACAACGCCGGGAGCTCCGCTCCCGATCGTATCTGAGTTCAATCGATCGACAAAAGATATGGGCACTTATCATCAGCACGAAGACCAAGCTGCGCTCAAAGAAGCGCAGCGTTCCATGGATGGTGCTCGACCTCTGCAGTTCTTAGGTACGCGTGCTTTGTTTGCTTTCGTGTCGGCTACATTTTTCGGCATGGCCTACGTGCAGCTGCGAGGTGGGATTCTGCGCAGTCGCTGGGGCTCGCCGATGGGTACAAGACAAGATTCCCCAATTGCATTTTGGTTCTTTGTGACGGCCGAGCTGGCCTTAGCGTTGTATACTTTGCGTTGTGTTTTTAAGAGATACTAAAACGCATGCAGCCAGAGTCGACCGCCAGAGAACAACGCGCGGGATGTGACCTAAATCGTATGCTCCATCTCCGCTCATCATTTTCCGTTTTTCAAAAGGGCTCACTCCACGCTCGCCCGTGCAAGTCTCATCCATAGCGTTGATCTAGCCGAAGAAAAATGGGTGCTTCAACATCTCTCTGCGCGGCATTGAAGAGGCGTCTTATTCCTTTCGCGGAGAGGGATCAAAAAGACGTCACGTCTTGACTCTTGACAGGTTTGGAGGACCAAGGCGCGTTAGGGTTGGTTTTGTTGAGTGGGAGGAACTGGTGGTTGTTTTGGACGGACTGCACACCGGTGTTTACAGGGGCGGCCGCAGTTGCCTGACTGGCGGTGTGCTGACGGAACTCATCAATTCTTGCGGGCTGACCTCTCTCTGGACCTACCTCGGGATTTTTGTCGGCGTTTCCCTGATCATGCTCTGGCGGCTGGAGGCGATGCTGAAGCACGGCATGGAAGGCACCGCGCTCGGCACCCTCATCATGCCGTACTGCTCGGGGCTGGGGAATCTGCTCTTTGTTTTCATCATGGTGCAGCGGGGCGGGGCGGCGAAGGAGGTGCTGACCAACTGTCTCGTCAATAATGTCACGAACCTCACCCTGCTGCTCGGGCTGCCGGCGGTGCTCTGGGGGCTGACGATCGTCAAGAGTGGCGGTGGAAAAGCCAAAGGAGCGGCCCCGGCCAAATCGAAAGGCCGGGAAACGAAAGCCGGCAATGCGGCGGTCGCCACGCAGGTCAACCGCCTTTCGCTGCTGCTGACGCTGACGGCGGTCCTGTTTTTCACCGGCGCGGCGTGGCTGCTGGTGCAGGACGGGCAGCTCAGCCGCACCGACGGATTGGTTTTGATCGGGCTGTTTCTGTTCTGGCAGAGCTTCCAAGTCTACGACGTGATGAAGCACAATGTGCAGCGGAAAAAATCCTTCGGCTTTCTGTTCTACCTCGATGCCGCGCTGGTTTTTATCTGTGCGTGGGCGTTGTACGAGAGCATCGACTGGCTGGTCACCTGGATCACGGCGCAGAAAACCGGATTTGTGAGCGTGGCGAATCTCGGCTGGCTGAGCGGCTGGCTGATGGTGCTGCCGAACGCCTTGCTCGCGCTCCACTGGGGCTGGAAACGCCGGGCCGAAGTGGTGTACACGTCGCAGATCGGCGACGGCCATATCAGCATTCCGCTCTGTCTCGGCGTCTATGCCCTGATGGCGCCGGCCAAAGTGCCGGCCGCGTTTGCCGACGGCCTCGCACTGCTGCTTGCCGCCGTGATCGCGCATGCCTTCTTTCTGCTTTGTTTCGGCGGTCTGCCCCGCTGGGCCGGGGTGATCTTCCTCGCGGCTTACGGCTGGTTTGTGTGGACCGGACTGCTGACGTGAGGAGGACGGTGCGCTGAGATCGGTTTCGATTGGTTTGCTGTAGGAGCGGCTTTATGCCGCGATATTAAGCAAGCCATCGCGGCGTAAAGCCGCCCCTGCATTTCACTCCACAGGATTGGCCCGGAAGAGCTCGCTCAGTTGCACGAAAGGCTTCTGGGCTTCGAGCCAGCGGGGATTGGCGCGGATGTCCTGAATGGTCTTGGCCGTGTGGTTGCAGAAGAGAAAACTGGTTTCCCCGGTGCGCAGGCAGGCGTCGTGTTTGGTGCCGGTGGCGCTTGAGGCAAAGGCGAAATCGCCGACCGCGAGGTTCTGATTGGCCAGTTCGGCGCGCAGGGGCAGGATATCGGATGCAAAGCTTTGCCTGAATTTATCAGTCCGTGGCCCGGTGTAGGCAAGGATCGTGCCGCGTTCAGCCTTGATCGAGACCAGGACCCATTCGTCGAACACGGTTTCGAGGTAGGCGGCATTCATTCGGCCAAGGGCGGCGGTGATGGCGGTGCGGGCGTCGTTGAGCGTCATAGGGGGTGGGACAGCGCACTATCAAAGAAGAGCCGGGCCGGAGCCAGATATTTTTGGCCGGACCTGGCCAGACTGATGCTCTTTTTACCAGCGGGAAAAAGCGCCGGTCCGGGTTAGCGCCAGTTCGCCAGGCATTTGGTGTCACGCAAAAAGCGGGGCATTGTGGATGGGCAGAATCTGCTCGACAGCTTTCAACCAAAACATCGAATCGCAAGAGTTCTTCCTTGATGAGTCCCTTGCGGGAGAGCTGAACAGCCTTTTGGGTTCACTGCGGAAAGCTTTTGCCGTTTCAATTCCCGCACCATATCAGTCACCACTCGTATATTGATTCAACGAGCCCCGCACCCTTGGCTCGGTGAACTTGGATGCTTGGATGAATAAAGGATGCGTTGAGGTGGCGCCGCGCTCTCTGCGTCCTCCGGTAAAATGAAAAAATCCACTCCTACAAAAACAGCAGGTTCACGTTCGCGGTGCGGCGGGTGCGGGTGGCGGTGAGTTCGCGCAGAAGCGCAAGGGTGTCGTCGTAGGCTTGGCGGCGTTTTTCCGTCCAGCGGCGGTCGGGCGGGCAATGCGCCGCGCGGAGATTGGTCACGAGGACAGTGGACTCGGGGAAGGCGGCGAGCTGCTTGAGGCCTTGCATCAGGCCGGCGCGGGCGAAAAGCGGCGAGGCGCCGGTGTCATCGGCAGCGGCGTCAAAATGATAGAAGCCGTGCCGCGGTTGCGCCGAGCAGAGGCGGGCGAAAAGTTTGGCGGCCGCGGCGACGAAGGCGGGATCGTGGGGCTCGACGGAGCTGCCTTCGGTGACGGTGTTGCCCACGGCTTCGTCGAGATCGGTGGTGATGGCGGCGTCGATTTGCTCAGCGAGATAGAGATCGCTGCCGGTGAGCGGAGCGAAGAGGGAATTGAGAAAATGCAGGCGGCGCAGTTTGGGCGAGCGCGTCATTTCTTGGGCTTGGAGAGGCTGGTGATCTCGTCGACGAATTCGGAGACGTCGCGGAATTCCTTGTAGACGCTGGCGAAACGGACGTAGGCGACCTGGTCCATCTTGCGGAGGCGTTGCATGACGTGTTCGCCGATGGCGCTGGTGGGCACCTGGCTGTCGTAGCGGGCTTCGACGGCGTCGATCACATCCTCGACGAGCATGGAAATCTGCTCGGTGTCGATCGGGCGTTTATGGCAGGAGGCGCGGATGGCGCTGACGAGTTTCTCGCGGAGAAACGGCTCCTGGCGTCCGTCGCGTTTGACGACGACGATGGTATCTCGGACGAATTCCTCATTGGTGGTGAAGCGGTGGCTGCACTCCAGGCATTCGCGGCGGCGGCGGATGGAATTGCCATCGCGGGCGATGCGCGAATCGATCACCTTGTCTTCAATGGAAGTGCACTTGGGGCAACGCATGGCTTAGGAAAGGGCGAGAAAATTTTTGAAAAACCTCATGCCGTCTTGGGTGGCGATGGATTCGGGATGGAACTGGACGCCCCAGATCGGAAATTCTTTGTGCCGGAGGCCCATGATTTCGCCCTCGACCGTGTCGGCGGTGATTTCAAGACAATCAGGCAACGAGGCGCGCTCGACCAGCAGGGAATGATAGCGGGTGGCTTGGAAAGGATCGGGCAGGCCCTTGAAGACGTCGGTCCCGCGGTGTTGGACCGGGGAGATTTTCCCGTGCATGAGACGGCCGGCGCGGACGACTTTGCCGCCGTAATACTGGCCCATGGCCTGGTGGCCGAGACAGACGCCGAAGATAGGCTTCTTACCGCCGAAGGTTTTGAAAATGTCGAGACTGATGCCGGCTTCGGTCGGGGTGCAGGGGCCGGGCGAGATGACAATGCGGTCCGGCTTCAGGCGCTCGGCGGCGGCGGGAGTGAGCTCGTCATTGCGGAAGACGCGCATTTCCACGCCGAGCTGGCCCAGATATTGGACGATATTGTAGGTGAAGGAGTCGTAGTTATCGATGACCAGAAGCACGCTTTGTGGATACTCGGTATTTGACAGGGTGGTCAAGCCCGCGGGTAGGGTGGAGGGAGGCTTTATGCCGCGAGGGTTCGCGGGGTAAAACCAAGCCCTACATGCCCGCCCACTTTCAACTTTTAAACACCGATGCAGTCACGGCGGCGCGCCGCGGGCGGTTGCAGACCCTGCATGGAGTGGTGGAAACGCCGATTTTCATGCCGGTCGGCACCCAAGGCACAGTCAAAGCCATGACGCCCGCCCAGATCAGCGAGGTCGGTGCCCAAATTATCCTCGGCAACACCTACCACCTGAATCTGCGGCCCGGCTCCGAACTGGTCAGGGAACTGGGTGGACTGCACAAATTCATGGGTTGGGACGGACCGATTCTTACCGATAGCGGCGGGTTTCAGGTTTTCAGTTTGGCCAAGTTGCGCGATATTCAGGACGATGGCATCGCTTTCCAGTCGCACATTGATGGGGCAAAACTGTTTCTCGGTCCGCGCGAAGTGATGATGATTCAGGCGAATCTTGGTTCGGACATTGCGATGGTGATCGATGAATGTCCGCCGTGGCCATGTTCTCGCGAGGATTGTCGCCGGGCGGTTGACCGGAGCTATCGCTGGGCCCAGCAATGCAAGGCGATCGCCACCGACAATGGCTTTTTGCCTGGTGGGCATCATGTGTTCGCCATTGTGCAGGGCTCAACCTTCGACGATCTCCGGCGCGAGGCCGCGGAATCGCTGGCCGCCCTGGATTTTCCCGGTTATGCCGTCGGCGGAGTCAGTGTGGGTGAACCCGAGCCGGAGATGCTCAAACAAGTAGGTGCAGCCACGCCGTTTTTGCCGGCCAACAAACCGCGTTACACGATGGGCCTCGGCACGCCGCCGCAGATTTTGAAGATGATCGCGCTTGGCGTGGACATGTTTGACTGCGTGCATCCGACCCGCGTGGCGCGCAACGGTGCCGCTTTCACACCGGATGGGCTGATCAACTTGCGCAACGAGCGCTTCCGTGCCGACCCGAAACCGTTGGTTGATGGCCTGAACAATTACACCGCGCGTTTCTCCCGCGCCTACCTGCGCCACCTCGTGACCGCGAACGAGATTTTGGCCAGCACGCTCGTGACAATCCACAACGTGCATTTCTACCTCGACCTGATGGCGCAGGCCCG
>CAZIQP010000066.1:0-20128 GCA_964541315.1 uncultured Opitutaceae bacterium | reverse complement strand
GCGTTGTATTCCTGCCAGAGGAAGCCGCCGAGTCCGGGGGCGCCGGTGAGCATTTCCACGGCGACAATCACGAGCCAGGCGAGGCCGAGGCTGAGACGGAAACCGGTGAACATGTACGGCAGCGTGGCCGGGATGACTATTTTCCAGAGCATCTGGAAGCGCGAGAGTTTCAGCACGCGGCCGACATTGAGATAATCCTGCGGCACGGCGCGCACACCTTGCGCGGTGTTCAGCACGGTCGGCCACATCGAGCAGAACGCGATGGTGAACAGGCCCGCGCTGTCGAGGCCCTTGAAGATGCCGAGGCCGATGGGAAACCAGGCGAGCGGTGAAATCGGCCGCAGGATCTGGATGATCGGATCGAACGCTTTCGTGAAGAGCACCGACGAGCCGAGCAGCAAACCGATCGGCACTCCGAGCAGCAGGCCGAGGCCGTAGCCCTGGCCGACCAGGGAGAGCGATTTCCAGGTGAAACGCAGGATGCCCTGATCCTGTTCGCCCCGGTAGGAGAGCGGGGAGGTGATGTAGGATTTGCTTTGCTCCCAGGTCTCCTGTGGTCCGGGGAAGTAGTTGCTGGTGTCCTTCGTCCGGTCGTATTTCGAGTAGCTGTGCCACGCGAACAGGAAGACGCCGATGGTGAGCAATGGCAGGATCAGCCAGTCGTATCTGAATGCTTTCATGGTGGTGGGCGGGAGGGCGGAAGTTTGGTTTGGCTGTAGGAGCCTGTTTACGGGCGATTCTAGGGCGTGGTGGGTCAGCGTTTTAGTCGCCTGCAAGCGGGCTCCTACAAGCCGGAGAGGCGGTTGCGTCAGCCTTTGAGGGCGTTGATGGCAAAACCCTTGGCATAGGCCTCGAGATCGCCGGCGGGATCGAAGGTTGTGCCGTCGAAGAATTTTTGCGGAGTGTTGTCGATCGTCCGGTCGGTGACGCCGATCTCGGCCATGGCCTCGGTGTAGAGGTCGGGCCGGCAGACTTTATCAACGACCGAATAATCGGGCGCGCCTTCCGTCATGCCCCAGCGGCGGAACTGGGTGAGCCACCATTTGCCATACTTCGACTGCGGGAAATTGCAGTTCCGCTTGCTGAAGTGCATGTAGAACTCGTCCTGCTTTTTGCGGCCGTCTCCGTAATCATAATCACCGAGCAGGCGGCCCAAAATGATTTCCTTGGGGCAGTTGATATAGGAGGGTTGCGAGACGATGTCGCATTGCTCGGAGCGGTTGTTGAGATCGTCGAGCCAGACGCTGGCGTCATGCAGACCCTTGAGCACAGCCTTCACTGTCTTCGGGTTTTTCTCGGCGAATTCCGCGGTGAAGGCGCAGACTTTTTCGGGGTGATCCTTCCACATGTCCTGCGTGGTGATGGCGGTGTAGCCGATGCCGTCGTCGATGGCGCGGGCGTTCCAGGGTTCGCCGACACAGAAGCCGTCCATCTTGCCGACGCGCATGTTCGAGACCATTTGTGGCGGCGGTATCGTGACGAGATTCACATCGGCTCCACCACCCGAGGCGTCACCGGGATGAATGCCGCCGCTCGCCAGCCAGTAGCGCATCCACATGGCGTGCGTGCCGGGCGGGAAGGTCATGGCAAAAGTGAGCGGCTTGCCGGCTTTCTTGGCCTCGTCGACAAAGGGCTTTATCGCCGCGGCGTCGGCGCCGACCTTGCCGCGGAAAGATTTTTTCAGCGTGATAGCCTGGCCGTTGCGATTCAGCATCCACGGATAGATCATCGGTTTGGTGGGCGAACCGAGCAGGCCCATGGTCGAGGCGTAGGGCATGCCGATGAGCATGTGCGTGGCTTGGTTGTCGCCGGTGGAAAGGCGGTCGCGGATGACGGCCCAACTGGCTTCCTTCGAGATTTTCGAGCGGATGCCGTATTTGGCGAAGAAACCTTTTTCGTGCGCGATCACGATGGGCGAGCAGTCGGTGAGCGCGATGATGCCGAACTTCACGTCGGGATGCTCCGGTGCCTCGGAGGCACTGGCCGCCGTGGCCGCGCGGCTTTTCTGCCCGAGGGCGGCGAAAAGCGCAGCCGTGCCGCCGAGCAGCGCTCCCTTCTGGAGAAAGGCGCGGCGACTAAGCGAGGCAGGGCTCGATGGGTTTGGTGCCGGAGGGGTGAGAGGTGTTTTCATTGGTGGGTGTGGATTTGTTGGCGGTGGCCGAGCGATAAAGATCGGCGCGGAAAAGCCGGGCGGGGAGATCGGCGGGAGCAAGGCCGGACGGGATCAGGCCGGCGGCGCCCAACTCGTTCTGCAGGGTGGTGGCGGCGGTGACGGAGGGGAGGTTCGCTTCTCCGCGCGAAAAAATATGAAAATCGGATACGGTCTCGACCTTGCCGGCGCCGGTATCGAAACGGCCCAGCAGCGCGGGACGGATGGTGTCGGCCGATACATCGAGATATCGCGGCTGGGCCAGCCAGTCGGCGAGTTGGGGCCGGTTGGCCGGTTCATCGCACCAGGTGCAGGCGGTGTTGAGGGCGGCGACCAAGGCGAGATGCTCTTCGGAGCAGTCGCGGGCGAAGTCGGCGCGGACCATCAGGACTTTTTCCACATGGCCGGGAGCAAGGCGTGCGCTCCAGGTCGGGCACCAACCCTGGCCGGCTTGCACGGCGACCGAACCCCACGGTTCGCCGGCGCAGTAGCCGTCGAGCGTGCCGGCGACGAGATGGCGGAACATCTGCGCCGGCGGAACGACGACGATGCACACATCCTTTTCCGGATCCAGGCCGGCAGTGAGCAGCCATTGGCGGAGCTGCAGGTGGTGGGAGGAAAAAGGGTGGACGATGCCAAGCGTGAGCCGCGCCGCGCCGTGGCGGCGCAGCGCCTCGGCGCGGAAGGAGCGGCCGTCGCGCACTCCCGCGGCGTGCAGGCGCGAGGAAAGTGTGATGGCGTTGCCGTGCAGATTCAGCACGAGGGCGGTGAGCACATCGCCTTGTGAACCACCGAGACCGAGCTGCGCGGCCCAGAGCAGAGGAGCGGGCGCCTGCGCGGCATCGAGCTCCCCATAGATGATTTTGTCGCGGACGGTGGCCCAGCCGATTTCGCGGCGCAGCTCCACCGTGAGACGATGCTGGCGAAACAGGCCCAGTTCCTGGGCGGAAATCAATGGCGCGGCATCGGTCAACGCCGCGAAACCCAGACGAAGCGGGCGCGAGCTTTGCCGATGAATTGAAAACTGATTGAGCGTTGGCATGTCATATTACCAAGCCGACCTTGTGCCAGCCGCGGATAATGGCCCGGTAATTGCTACTCAATGATTTCATCGAAATCATGAAATTCATTCATCCATGAGCGGGACGCTTGATACCCGACAGTTGCTCGCTTTTGCCGCCCTGGCCCGCCGCCAGAGTTTCACTTTGGCGGCGAAGGACATTCATCTGACCCAGAGCGCGGTCAGCCATGCCATTCGCGCATTGGAGGATGAGCTGGGCTGCCGCCTGTTCGATCGCTCAGGCCGCACCGCCAAGCTCACGCAGGCGGGCGAACAGCTTTCCCGGCATGTGGAAATTATCCTGCGGGAAATGGAAACGGCGCGATCCGGCCTGGCGGCGATGTCGCGCTGGGGGCACGGCCGGTTGCAGGTGAGTGCCAGCACCACGGCGTGCCAGTATATTTTGCCGCTCGTGCTGCGCGAATTCCGGCAAAGTTTCCCGCAATGTGTCATCACGATCGAGCCGGGTGATTATGACCGGCAACTGGAACTGCTCCGCAGCAACACCGTTGATCTTGCCATCATGATCGAGCCGGAGAAGGAACGCGACATCGAGTTCCAGTCTTTGTTTGAGGATGAGCTGCGGATGCTGGTTTCCTCCGCCCACGCCTGGGCGCGTCTGGGCCATGTGCCGCGCGACGGCCTGGCGAGGGAAACCCTCGTGCACTACAACAAATCGAGTTACACCTTCCGGCTCGTCAGCGAATACCTGCGCGAGGAAGGCGGCCCGCCGACCCAGGTGATCGAGCTTGGCAGCATGGACGCGATCAAGGAGCTCGTGAAGATCGGTCTGGGTGTCGGCGTGCTGGCTCCGTGGGTGGCGCGGGCGGAGATTGAGAGCGGCGCGCTGGTGGATCTGCCGATCGGTCGCAAGCCATTGCGCCGCCGCTGGTGCGTCGCCTACCTGAAGGGACGCAAACTTCAGCTTGGCGAGGAGATTTTTGTGGGCCTTTGCCAGACCGTGACCCGCGAGATTGTCGTGGCTCCGCACACGGTGTCGTCTCAGACAGCAAAGGTGGGCAAGGGGTGAATGCATTCAGAAGGCGGATTTTGTGAGGACGGACCGGCTTGCTCCCACAGAATATTCCCATTCCTCATCCCCGCCACCGCGGGCTTGCCTGCCGCCGGGCTTCCGCCAACGCTGGATTCGTGCCCAACTCATTCGGCAAACTTTTCACCATCTCCACCTGGGGCGAAAGCCACGGCCCGAGCGTGGGCGTCGTCATCGATGGCTGTCCGCCGCGCCTGCCGCTGACCCAGGCCGAGGTACAGGCCGAACTCGACCGCCGTCGGCCCGGCCAGAGCGATATCACCACGCCGCGGAAGGAGGCGGATACTGTGGAATTTCTTTCCGGCATTTTCGAGGGCGCCACCACCGGCCAGCCGCTGGCGATGCTGGTGCGCAATGCCGACGCGCGCTCCGCAGCCTATGATGAGATGCGCGAAAAATTCCGCCCGTCGCATGCCGATTTCACCTACCAGGCCAAGTACGGCATCCGGGACCATCGGGGTGGCGGCCGTTCCTCGGCCCGCGAGACCATCGGCCGGGTGGCGGCCGGCGCGGTGGCGAAAAAAATTCTCCAGCTTGCGCATGGCGTCGAGATCCGCGCTTTCGTCACCCACATCCATCACATCGCCGCCCCGGCGATCACGAAATTTCCCACGCTGGCGGAAGTCGAGGCCACGGCGGTCAGGTGTCCGCATCCGGAAACCGCCGCGAAAATGATCGAGCGCATCAAGGAAGTGCGCGCCGAAGGTGATTCCGTCGGCGGCATCGTCGAATGCCGTCTGCGCAAAGTGCCCGCTGGACTGGGCGAACCGGTTTTCGACCGGTTGGAAGCCGATCTGGCGAAGGCGATGCTTTCGCTGCCGGCCACCAAGGGATTTGAGATTGGCAGCGGATTCACCGGCACGCTGCTCAAGGGCTCGCAGCACAACGACGCTTTTGTCGCCCGGCGCGGCAAGGTTCATACCGCCACCAATAATTCCGGCGGCGTGCAGGGTGGCATCAGCAACGGGGAGGAGATTGTTTTCCGCGTCGGCTTCAAACCCACCGCCACCATCATGCAGGTGCAGGACACGGTGGATTTGCGGGGCAAAGCCACGCAGTTGAAGGGCCGCGGCCGGCACGATCCCTGCGTGGTGCCCCGCGCGGTGGTGATCGTGGAGGCGATGGCGGCGCTCGTCCTGGTTGACCACTGCATGCGCCACGCGGCGCAGAATAATACGTTTAAGTTTTAACTGCAGGACCGGGCTTTATGCCCCGATATGGGGATGACGTGCCTGTGCCACAGGCAGGTTGTCTTTTCCGCAGATTTCCTCTCATTATCCGCCATGGCCACCGTTCCTTTGGTTTACTTTATTCTTGGCACTCCCGGCTCCGGCCGACGTGAACTGGTCCGTGACCTGGTCGAAAACGGTCTCGCTGCCGAAGACAGGGCGCTTGTGCTGGTGGCCGAGGGTGAAGCGGCCGATGTCGCCGAGGAGAAGCTGGCCTTGCGCGCGGGCACGGAGATCCGGCGCTGCGCGTGGACCGCCACGGCTTTGCCCGACCTCAAGCTGCCCGAGGGCGGCACGGTCTTTTTTGTGGCCGATTCGCACGCCGACCCGATTACGCAGATCGAATCGTTGAAGCCCTGGCTGGTGCAGCACGGCGCGGCACTGGCGCGGATCATCACGGTGGTCGACTGCCAGTTTGCCGCGGAACATCCCGCCCTGCGCCACTGGTACGAGGCCGGCATTCATTTCTCCGACGTGGTGATCCTGACGAAACGCGAAGGCGTGGCCAACAAGTGGATCAGCGATTTTCTCCGGCACTACCACGACCTGTGTTCGCCGTCGCTTTTCATCCAGCTCAAGAAAGGCGGCCTGCCGAATCCGGCGCTGGTGCTCGACCCGTTGGCCCGGCGCATTTCCCAGTATTTCGAGGAAGAGGAGGATCTGTCCGGCATGGAGATCGAGACTGACGACGAGGAAGACGTGCCGGAAGGCGAGGAGGACGACGGCGCGCCGAAGCCTGAGATCTACTTTGAGCGTCTCCGCAGCGGCCACCGCGCCAAACCACTGCCAGACCTGCGCGACTATTTGCCGAAGAAGTAGGGTGAGACGGGGGTGATACCGCGCCGTTGGATGAGCCGCTGGCGTTCACCGGGTTTCAATCCGCGCCCCGCTCGTGAGAGCGGGGCGATTTGGAAGCAAGGCGTCACTTTTGTGGATATCAACGTCGGGAGTGCCGTCGGGCTTCGTCGCGGTGTGCGCGTAGTGCGGCATGATTACGTTGATGAGACGCGGCCTTGGTAGATGCGGTTCATGGGGCGGTGGGGGGTGGACAAAATCAGTCGGCTCCGATTCTCTCACGCGGAATCGAATGGGGGTGGCACGGGCCCGTGCGGCTTTTTTGTGCGCGAGAGGCGGAACGGGGTCAACTGCGGGTTGGCGGCGTCGCCCTTGAACGTGCACCGCTCAACTCAAACCGACTTGGGGAGCCATGCGCTCCACCGTCCACGCACCGATAGGCTTCAGAGCAATTGCAGGGGCAGCGCGTCGGCTGAACGTTCGGCTTGGACGACAAATTGTTCTGCGGCGTCTTTGCGATCGTTTGCCGATGGGTTGCGCCGATGGGTTGCGGTCGCAGGTGGGGTCGTCGCGCCCGTTCGTGGCACGAGATAATAAACGAGGTCGTGGTCCATGGCGCGGGCGGCCCGGCGCAGACTGGCGAGGCTGATCGTGAAGCGAACCTCGCCGGCTTCAAAATTGGCGTAGGCCTGCCGCTTGATGCCGATTTTCCCCGCCACTTTGGCCTGGGATTGGCCAAGGCTTTGCCGGACGGTGCGCAGCCAACCATCGGCAGGCGGTTGCGCATTTTTCTCCACCGGGGAAGACGATTTGATCACGATTCTTTTCTTCGGCTGTTTTCCTAGCTGAGGGGTGGCAGGCATGCATCTTATATGCTGCTCATTGAATCATTTGACAAGTTATATGTTGCTCAATCCCAGTAAAAACGGCTGTCGAAGCCGGAGATCGGGCATGGGCGACAGCGATAAATCGGTCGGAATGAAAACAAACAGAATGAATAGGCAGCTTATAAGATGCCTATGATCGAAGCCCGGCGCATCAAGGAATCCGCAGTTCCGTGCCGGTGCGCAGTGCACCGTTGGCGCCGATCACCTCTCGATTGGCATTGTAGATTTCCTGCCAGCGGTTGGGCGTGCCGTAGTAACGCTGGCTGAGCTTGGCCAGGGAGTCTCCTCCGACCACCAAGTGAGTGCGCCGGGGCGCAACCGGAGTCGGGGCGGAAGCGACTGCGGGGGGCGTGGCCACGGTGGTCGCCGGGCTGACACTCGTTCGGCCCGGCACGGTGCGCGAGGCAACCGGTTCTGGCGCCGGGGCTGCCTTGGGCGGGAAATTTTGCTGGGCGAGCGCAGCACCGGCATTTTGCGCCGATAGGGACTGCGCGCGGGCGGCGGCGAGATCGCGTTCGTATTGGGCGGTGGTGCGCTTGAGTTCGGCCTCAAGCGAGGTGACCTGATTGCGTAAATCGGGATAGGCGGGCGCGGCGGCGGCAGGACGTTTGGCCAGCTCGTCGCGCTCCTTTTCGATCAGGGCGTAACCGCGCAAGGTGGTGCCAAGTTTTTCCTTCGTGTCGGCCAGCTCCTGTTTCGTTTTGTTGAATTCGGCGGCGGGCACCATGAGCTTGGGCAGGTTGCGGGCGGCTTCCAACTGGATTTCCAGATTGTTCACCTGCTCGCGGAGATCCGGGTAAGCGGGTGTTGCGGGGTTTTGGGCGAGAGCCTTTTCCGCGGACTCCTTGGCCTGGGTGAGCGCGGTGAGCTGGGTTTCGAGGCTGGCGACTTGGGTGCGCAGATCGGGATAAGCCGGAGCGGCAGGTGTAGTGGTCGTGTGACGCAGGTTTTCCGTTTCCTGCTGCAAGGCGGCGTTTTTGTCGGCGAGCGCGGCGGATTGCTGTTGGATCGTGATGAGTTGTTTTTCGCGCTCGATGCGGTCGTCCGCAAGCCGCGCGGCTTCCTGTTTGGCGGCGGTGGCTTCCGTGGTGATGGCGGCAAGGGAAGCCTCAAGTTCGTGCACCTTGCCGGAGAGATCGGGATAGGCCGGCGCGGCGGAGCGCCGGGCGAGAGCCTTTTCCGCAGACTCCTTGGCCTGGGTGAGCGTGGCAACCTGCTCGCGGAGATCCGGGTAGGCGGGAACTGTCTCCACGGCGGCGATTTTGTTTTCCAGCGTGCGGATGGTGGCGCGCAATTGCTCGGTCTGATTGGCGGCTTCCCTGGCTTCCTGCTGGCTGCGATTCAGGAGGGTGACCATGCTGTTGGCCTGTTCATTGGTCTTGGTCAGCTCCGCTTCCAACTGCTCGACGCGGGCGCGTTGATCGGGATAAGCGGGGGTGGTGGGATAAACCTCACTGGCCTGGCGGCGGGAAGCGGCGAGTTGCGAGGAGAGATCGGCGAGCCGGGTTTGGTCGGCGGCGGCTTGCTGGCGCAGCGCGGCTTTCTCGGACTCGAGAATTTGGAGTTTGGACTGCAGGCTGAGGTTCTCACGCTGATTGCTCAGGGCCGAACGCTTGAACTCGTCGAACTGCTGCGCGAGTTCGGTGCGGGATTGTTCGGCGGCGGTCTGTTTCTTCTCGGCCTCGGTCTTCGCCTGGCGCAGTTCTTCAATGGCCTTGCCCGCGGCATTGGCCTCGGCCGTAAGCGTGATGAGGGACGCGGTGAGTTCTTGCACCTTGCCGGAGAGATCAGGGTAAGCGGGCGCATTGGGACTTGGGGCGAGCGCTTTTTCTGAAGCTTCCTTGGCCTGGGTGAGTGCGGCCACTTGCTGCTGAAGGGCGATGAGCTGTTTCTCGCGTTCGATGCGATCATCGGCGAGGCGGGCGGCTTCCTGCTTGGCGGCGGTGGCCTCGGTGGTGATGGCGGCGAGGGAATTCTCGAGTTCGCGTACTTTGCCGGAGAGATCGGGGTAAACCGGAGCGGCGGAGCGCTGGGCGAGGGATTTTTCCGCAGCTTCCTTGGCTTGGGTGAGAGCGGTGATTTGTTGGCTGGCTTGCCCGGCTTCCGCCTTCGATGCGGCGAGCTGATTGGTCAGCGAGGCGACTTGCTCACGGAGATCCGGATAGGTCGGGGCGGCGGGTGTGGCGGCCGCGTGGCGCAGGTTTTCCGCTTCCTGCTGCAAGGCGGTGTTTTTGTCGGCGAGCGCGGCGGATTGTTGTTGAACGGCGATGAGCTGTTTTTCGCGTTCGATACGGTCGTCCGCGAGCCGCGCGGCTTCCTGTTTGGCTGCGGTGGCTTCAGTGGTGAGAGCGGCAAGGGAAGTTTCGAGTTCGCGTACCTTGCCGGAGAGATCGGGATAAACGGGAGCGGCGGAGCGCTGGGCGAGGGATTTTTCCGCGGACTCCTTGGCCTGGGTGAGAGCGGTGATTTGCTGACCGGCCTCCGTTTTCGATGTGGCGAGTTGTTTTTCCAGAGAAGCGACTTGCTTACGCAGATCAGGATAAGCCGGGGCGGCGGACTTGGCTGCACTGAGGGCGGTGTCGAGCGAAGCGTTTTGCTGCTGGAGGGCGATGAGCTGTTTTTCGCGTTCAATGCGTTCGTCCGCGAGCCGCGCGGCTTCCTGCTTGGCGGCGGTGGCCTCGGTGGTGATGGCAGCGAGGGAATTCTCGAGTTCGCGTACCTTGCCCGAGAGATCGGGATAAACGGGAGCGGCGGAGCGCTGGGCGAGGGACTTTTCCGCAGCTTCCTTGGCCTGGATGAGAGCGGTGATTTGCTGGCTGGCTTGCCCGGCTTCCGCTTTCGATGCGGCGAGCTGTTTTTCCAGAGAAGCGACTTGCTGGCGCAGATCTGGATAGGCGGGGGCGGCGGACTTGGCCGCACTAAGGGCGGTGTCGAGCGCGGCGTTTTGCTGCTGGAGGGCGAGGAGTTGTTTTTCGCGTTCGATACGGTCGTCCGCGAGCCGCGCGGCTTCCTGTTTGGCTGCGGTGGCTTCAGTGGTGAGAGCGGCAAGGGAAGTTTCGAGTTCGCGTACCTTGCCGGAGAGATCGGGATAAACGGGAGCGGCGGAGCGCTGGGCGAGGGATTTTTCCGCGGACTCCTTGGCCTGGGTGAGAGCGGTGATTTGCTGACCGGCCTCCGTTTTCGATGTGGCGAGTTGTTTTTCCAGAGAAGCGACTTGCTTACGCAGATCAGGATAAGCCGGGGCGGCGGACTTGGCTGCACTGAGGGCGGTGTCGAGCGAAGCGTTTTGCTGCTGGAGGGCGATGAGCTGTTTTTCGCGTTCAATGCGTTCGTCCGCGAGCCGCGCGGCTTCCTGCTTGGCGGCGGTGGCCTCGGTGGTGATGGCAGCGAGGGAATTCTCGAGTTCGCGTACCTTGCCCGAGAGATCGGGATAAACGGGAGCGGCGGAGCGCTGGGCGAGGGACTTTTCCGCAGCTTCCTTGGCCTGGATGAGAGCGGTGATTTGCTGGCTGGCTTGCCCGGCTTCCGCTTTCGATGCGGCGAGCTGTTTTTCCAGAGAAGCGACTTGCTGGCGCAGATCTGGATAGGCGGGGGCGGCGGACTTGGCCGCACTAAGGGCGGTGTCGAGCGCGGCGTTTTGCTGCTGGAGGGCGAGGAGTTGTTTTTCGCGGGCGATGCGGTCGTCGGCGAGGCGGGCGGCTTCCTGCTTGGCGGTGGTGGCTTCAGTGACAAGAGCGGTCTGGGAGGCTTCCAGTTCGCGCACTTTGCCGGAGAGATCAGGGTAGGCGGGCGCGGCCGGAGCGGAGGCTATTTTGTTGTTCAGTTCGGCGAGCCGCGACTTAAGGGCGCTGACTTCCTGGAATGACTTGGCGAGTTCGTCCGCGAGTGATTTCTTGTCGGTGGCGGCGCTGGCTTGGGCGGCTTGCAAGGAGGCTTCGAGCGCGGCCTTCTCACTGCCGGCCTGGGCGAGCGATTGCTCCGCTTGCGCCCCGAGAGTGCGGGCGCTGTCGCGTTCAGAGCGGAGGACCGCGGTCTCGTTGGTGAGCGCTTCGAATTTGGCCGAGAGGCTGTCGCGTTCTCCGCGAAGCTTGCTGGTTTCGGCGGTGAGGAATTCAGCGGTGGCCTGGGTTTCGACCAGTTGTTTTTTCAGCTCGTCCGTCTCGGCCCAGGATTTGGAGAGTTCGCTGCTCAATTGCTGTTTGTCGCTGACGGCGGCGGCCAGTTCCTGGGCCGGGGACGGACCGGGTGCGGGAACAGGAGCGTTGGCCGCGGATTGCGGGGCGGGCGAGGTGCGGACAACCGGGGTGTCGGTTTCCGCAGCATCGGTTTTGGCGGGGGCGGCTTTCTGATTCAGGCTGGCCCGGCGCTCGGCCAGTTGGGCGCGGGCGGTCTCGAGCTGGGCGGCATCCAATCCGCCGGCGACGTTGCCCAGCGCCTTGCCGCGAAAACCATTTTCATAGGCGAGTGACAGCCAGATGTAGGCTTCAATGGGATTGGCCGGGACGCCCTGGCCGGCGGAGTAGGCGACACCCAGCCGATATTGGGCGATGGCGTTTCCATGCTGGGCCTTGAGGAGCAGAGAGGAAATATCCGCTTCGGTCTGGGCCAGGGCACGGGTGAAAAGGACGGCGCAGAACAGCGCGACTTGGAGCGAACGATTAAGCTTCATGGGAAAACCGGTTCAGATTTCCGTTAACCTAGGCTTCACCAGCCCTCCGCTGCAAGCCCGCCTATGAATGGAGCCATGATTATTCTGTTTAAATCGGGTTAAGAAAATCAGCCCCGGTCCGACACGGGTTTTCTGCGGATAACAGCGCCCCGGAACGATTTTTTGCCGTGCCGCCGGGTTGGCGCAGGAAATTTGCCTAGTCGGCCTGGGGGAGATGCTGGACGGCAAGCGACTGAAATGCGTTGGTCTGTTCGTTTATCCATGTCGAATCACGGGTCAGCTCCGCAGCGAGAAGTTGGGCTACGCGGGGAGCGACCTCCGAGGCGGCACGCGCATTGAGATAGAGGCAACGGGTGCGGCGGGACAGCACGTCCTCGACGGTCCGCGCCATTTCCCGGCGGGCCGCACGGATAATGTCCGTCGCGCGAACCGGCAGCCGGGGATGGAGCGGAGTCTCGTCCGCCGCGTGATCCGGAATTTCCGGCCCGGCCGCCAATGGCATATCCGCGGTGTGGCAAGGCCGCATCGGCAGTCGCGCCACCGGAACGATGCGATCCACGGCGTCCTCGGCCATTTCGCGATATGTGGTCCATTTGCCTCCGGCGATGGTGAGGAGGCCGGAATCGGCGATCGAGATCAGATGCTCGCGCGAAATCGCTGCCGTCGTGAGCGGCCCCTTTTGCCGGACCAGTGGCCGTTGCCCCGCAAAAATGCTCAGGATGTCGGATTTCTCCGGCGCCCGGGTCAGGTATTTTCCAATGTGGGCGAGCAAAAACCCGATTTCTTCCGGCAAAACCCGCGGCTCGTCCGCCGGATGCGCCACCGGCGTATCGGTGGTCCCGAGCAGCACCCGCCCTTGCCACGGGATCGCGAACAGCACGCGGCCGTCACTGGTCGAGGGGATCATCAGGGCGTCCTGACCGGGGAGAAAACCGGCGGGCAACACCATATGGGCACCCTGACTCGGGGACAGCTTGCCGGATGCATCCGGTTCATCGAGCCG
Source organism: uncultured Opitutaceae bacterium (assembly GCA_964541315.1). Classification (GTDB taxonomy): domain Bacteria; phylum Verrucomicrobiota; class Verrucomicrobiia; order Opitutales; family Opitutaceae; genus Didemnitutus. Next base: position 7,285 of record CAZIQP010000066.1, on the reverse strand, counting down.
TCGGATTTGATCGGAGAAAATGCCGGTGGCATTGATGACCGCTCGGGCCCGGATTTCAAAAGTCGCGCCGGTTTCCCCGTCCCGGGCCAGCACGCCGCAGATTTTCCCGCCGGTTTTCAAAAACCCCGTAACCGGAAAATAGTTCAGCACCGTCGCTCCCGCCGCCGTGGCGCTCTGCGCGAGACGCAAGGCGAGCCGGGCATCATCGAACTGGGCGTCGGCGTAGAGAATGCCGCCCGTGAGCCCGTCGGTTTTGAGCGTGGGCAGGCGGGCCAGGGTTTCGGCGCGGGTGAGCACCTGCGTGGGGAACGGCTGGTTGCCCCGCGCCAGCAGATCGTAAAGTTTCAAACCGGCGGCGTAGAAATATTTTTCGGTCCACGAATAAACCGGGATGACAAAGCCGAGCCCGGTGACCAGGTCAGGTGCGTTCTTCAGCAGCCGCGACCGTTCCAGCAGGGAATGGCGCACCAGGGCGAAATTTCCCTGTTTCAAATACCGGATGCCGCCGTGGATGAGCTTGGTGCTGCGGCTGGACGTGCCGTGCGCAAAATCATTTCGCTCGAGCAACAGCGTGCGATAGCCGCGGGTCGCCGCATCGACCGCGATGCCGAGTCCCGTCGCCCCGCCGCCGATCACCACGATGTCCCAAAGTTCATTCGTGCCTAACCGGGCAATGGCTTCGTTGCGATTCATGACCGGGCGGCGGGTGAATGCCGCGTCATTCGAACGACCGGCTTCGCGCCACCGCACGATGCCATTCGCCGAGCAGCCGGCGGGAAACGGTCGCCGGAGCTTGCGCGCGGAAGACGCGATCGGCCTGCCAGAGCCGGGCGATTTCGGTGCGGTCTTGCCAGAAGCCCACCGCCAATCCCGCGAGATACGCGGCGCCGAGGGCGGTGGTCTCGGTCGTGCGCGGCCGGACGACCGGCACGCGCAGCAGATCGGCCTGGAATTGCATCAGCGCGTTGTTGACGGTCGCCCCGCCATCGATGCGGAGCTGGCGGAGTTTCAATCCGGTGTCGGCCTGCATGGCGGCGAGCAGATCGGCGCTCTGGTAGGCGATGCTTTCCAGCGCGGCCCGGGCGAGATGGCCGGCGGTGCTGCCCCGCGTGAGTCCGCAGATCAGCCCGCGCGCTCCGGCATCCCAATGCGGTGCCCCCAAGCCGGCGAACGCGGGCACGAGATAAACACCGCCGTTGTCCCTGGCGCGCGCGGCGAGTTTTTCCACGTCGATACTTTTCTGGATGAGCCCCAGACCGTCGCGCAGCCATTGCACCACCGCCCCGCCGACGAACACACCGCCTTCGAGCGCGTACTCGAGCCGGTCATCAAGCTTCCACGCGATGGTGGTGAGCAACCGGTTTTTTGAAACCACCGGCTTGACGCCGGTGTGCATGAGCAGAAAGCAACCGGTGCCGTAGGTGTTTTTGGCCATCCCGGGGGTCCAGCAAGCCTGACCAAAAAGTGCGGCCTGCTGATCACCGGCGATGCCGCTGACCGGCACGCCGCGCAACGCAGGCAGGGTGGAGACTTCCCCGTAGATTTCACTGCTGGCGCGCACCACGGGCAAAACCTCGCGCGGGATGCGGAGTATTTTCAGCAATTCGGCGTCCCAGGCACCGGTGCGGATGTTCAGCAGCAGGGTACGCGAGGCATTCGAGACATCCGTGGCATGGACGCGGCCGCCGGTGAGCTGCCAGAGCAACCAGGTGTCCACCGTGCCGAACGCCAGTTCGCCTTTTTCCGCGCGCCGGCGGGCTCCGGGAATATTGTCCAGCAACCAGCGGAGTTTGGTGCCGGAAAAATACGGGTCGAGCACCAGCCCGGTTTTGCGCCGGAAGAGCGGTTCCAGTCCGTGGCGTTTGAGCTTTGCGCACAAATCCGCGGTGCGACGATCCTGCCACACGATGGCGCGATGCAGGGGCCGGCCGGTGCGACGGTCCCAGAGCAGGGTGGTTTCGCGCTGATTGGTCAGCCCGATGGCCGCGATGTTTTTGCCCGTCAATTTTGCTTTGCGCATGGCGTCGAGAGCGGTGCGGCGCGTGCTCTCCCACAGATCGTGCGGATCATGCTCCACCCAGCCGGGCCGGGGGAAATGCTGGGCGAATTCCTGCTGCGCCGTGGCCAGGGCGCGGCCGCGGCGGTCGAACACGATGGCGCGGGAGGACGTGGTGCCCTGGTCGAGGGCGAGGACGTAACGGCTCATGGGGTGCGGCAACCCTGGGGGGGCAGGGCGCGGTGTGCAAGCCCGCCGCGGGGGCGGAAGCGGGCTTGCTTAATTGGTAAGCATGCTTACCAATTGCGCTTTCATGTCCGCACTTCGCGTCAATTTCGACCACAGCCTGGGGTTCGTGCTGAACGACATCAGCCGTCTGGCGCGCAAGGAATTTGAACGCCGGGTGCGGCGTTTTGATCTGACCCGGGCGCAGTGGCTGTTTCTTTTTTTTGCCGCCCGCCATCCGGGTTGCACCCAGAGCGATCTGGCGGAAAGCCTGCAGCAGGAGAAGATCACCGTGAGCCGGCAGGCGGACCGGCTGGAAAAGGCGGGCTGGATCGAGCGGCGGAATCATGCGGCCGACCGGCGGGCCTATCATTTGTATCTCCGGCCCAAGGCGGAGCGGATCGTGCAGCAGCTTGCCGGCGTCGCGGAGGATCTGCGCAGCGAATATCTCCAGGCGGTGCCGCCGGCCCGCCGCGCCACCCTGATGGACGACCTGCTGCTCATCAAAGAACGACTCCAGCACATGGTGAATGAGGCCAAAAAAACATCTTCATGAAAAAGTCACCCGGAATCCCCCTCGTTTTATTTTTGCCCGCCGCATTGCTGATGGTTGCGGGCGGTTGCAGCCGCAGCGGCGCCGTGAGCGCCGTCAGTGCGCCAGTGGTGCCGGTGCAGGTCGCCGTCGCCGTGCAGCAGGATGTGCCGCGGCGCACCGAGTCGATCGGGACCGTGCAGGCTTTGCGCACGGTGAACGTCAAATCCCAGGTGGACGGCATCATCGCCCAGGTCCATTTCAAGGAGGGGGATGCAGTGAAGGCGGGCGATCTACTCGTCACGCTTGACCGCCGGCCGTTTGAGAATGCCGTGCTGCAGGCGAAGGCGGCGTTGATCAACGCGCAGGCGCAGGCCGGCCAGGCGGCCGCGGATGCCGAGCGCTATTCGCATCTCGACCAGCAGGCGGCGATTTCGAAGGAGGCCTACGCCCAATATTACACCAAGGCCGAGATGACGAAGGCCGATGTGCAGGCCAAGGCGGCCGCGCTGGCCGGTGCCGAGCTGCAACTGGGCTACACCGAAATCCGTTCGCCGATCGACGGCCGCACCGGCCAGCGCCTCCTGCATGAAGGCGCGTTGGTGAAGGCCAACGACAACAGTTTCACCATTGTCACCATCAACCAACTGACTCCGGTCGCCGTGACGTATGCGGTGCCGGAGCAGGCCCTCGACGAAATTCGCGAGGCGCTGGCGGCCAACCACGCGACGGTGGCCGTCACCGACCGCTCCACCGGCAGCAAACGGGAAAACGGCCGGCTCGAATTCATCGACAACACCGTGGATCCCGCCACGGGCATGATCACCTTGAAGGCGGTTTTCCCCAACGAGGATCAGGCGCTCTGGCCCGGACGGTTTGTCTATGTGGTCACCCAGACCGGCCTTGATCGGGGTGCCATTGTGGTGCCCACCACCGCAATCCAGAACAGCCAGAGCGGCGCCACCGTCTATGTGCTGAAACCCGACCAGACCGTCGAGCTGCGGAAGGTGACGGTCGCGCGCACCGCGGCCGACAGCACCCTGCTCGCCTCCGGTGTGAAGGGGGGCGAAACAGTGGTCACCGACGGTCAGCTTCGCCTGCTCCCGGGCATGAAAGCCGAACCGCGCGCCCTCTCCGGCGCGGTGTTGACCGTGGAGGCGGAGGCTGCCGCCAAGGCCGGCAAAACGGCTTCCCAACCATGAATGTTCCGGAACTTTGCATCCGCCGGCCGGTGATGACCACGCTGCTGACCGCGGCCCTGTGTCTTTTTGGTGCCATGGCCTACCGGCTTCTGCCGGTGAGCGATCTGCCCACCGTGGATTTTCCCACGATCGTGGTGAGCGCCTCGCTGCCCGGCGCCACGCCCGAGACGATGGCCAGCGCGGTCGCCAAGGTGTTGGAGGCGCAGTTCTCCACCATCTCCGGCATCGACTCGATCACGTCGACGAGCGGCACCGGCAGCACCCAGATTACGCTGCAATTCACGCTGGATCGCAATATCGACGCCGCCGCCCAGGACGTGCAGGCGGCCATTTCCGCCGTGCAACGCCGCCTGCCGCTGGACATGCCGGCCCCGCCTTCCTATCGCAAAACGAACCCGGCGGATCAGCCGATTCTTTTTTTCTCACTCTACTCGCCCACGCTGCCGCTGTCGGTGGTCAATGAATACGCGGACACCATGATGGCGCAGCGCATTTCCACCGTGGACGGGGTGTCCCAGGTGCAGATTTTCGGCGCGCAAAAATACGCCCTGCGCGTGCGGCTCGATCCCCGCCTGCTCGCCAGCCGCGGGATCACGCTGGACGACGTGCAAACCGCGCTCGGCGCGCACAACATCAACCAGCCCACCGGCCTGCTCGACGGCTACCGCCAGTCCGTGCAGATCCAGGCCAGCGGCCAGCTGGCCAATGCGGCGGAATTCACCAACATCGTGGTCGCCTACCGCAACGGCGCCCCGGTGCGCCTCGGCGAACTGGCCGAGGTCATCGACGGGGTGCAGGACGCGCGGGTCGCCAACTGGTTTGCCGAGCGCAAAGGCGGGGGAAAACTCGATCCGACCCGCTCCGTCGTGCTGGCCGTGCAGAAGCAGCCCGGCGTCAATACCGTGGAGGTGGCCCAACGGGTGCGGGCCTTGCTGCCGATGTTCGCCAAGCAACTGCCCGAATCGATCAGCCTGAGCGTCCTGCGCGACAACTCCGAGGCGGTGCGCGATTCGGTGCACGACGTGCAGTTTACGCTCATGCTCTCCATCATTTTGGTGGTGCTGGTGATCTTTATTTTCCTGCGTTCGGTGTGGGCCACGATCATTCCGAGCATGGCGATCCCTATGGCGCTGCTCGGGACGTTTGTGGTGATGTATTTTTGCGGCTACTCGCTCGACAATCTCTCGCTGCTCGCGCTCACCCTTTCCGTCGGTTTCGTGGTCGACGACGCGATCGTCGTGCTGGAAAACATCGTGCGGCACATCGAGGGCGGCATGAGCGTGCGCGACGCGGCCTTCCGCGGCTCGCGTGAAATTGGCTTCACCATCATGTCGATGACGCTTTCGCTGGTGGCGGTTTTCATTCCGCTGATGTTCATGGGCGGGATTCTCGGCCGGCTGCTGCATGAATTTGCCGTCACCATCACGGCCGCGATTCTGGTTTCCGGGGTGGTGTCGCTCACCCTCACGCCGATGCTCTGCAGCCGCTTTCTGAAACCTCATGTCGGCAGCGCGCACGCCAAGGACACGCCGCACGGCCGGCTCTACCGGCTGAGCGAACAGTTGTTCGACGGCATGCACTCATTCTACAAGCGCACGCTGCACGCCAGTCTGCGGCACCGCGCCCTCGTGCTGATCGTGGCGTTGGCGATGGCCGGATTGACCGGCGTTCTCCTGAAGGTGTTGCCGCAGGGTTTTATTCCGACCGACGACACCGGCATCGTGCTCGTCTTCACGGAGGCGGCGCAGGACATCTCGTTCGAGGAAATGGTCCGGCATCAGCAGGCGGCGGCGGCCATCGTCGCGCAGCAGCCTTATGTGGATGCTTTCATGTCCGCCATGGGCAGCAGCGGTGCCGTCAGCACCACGCCCAACCAGGGCCGCATCCTGATGCGTCTCAGGCCGCGCGGCGAACGCCCTTCCATCGACAAGGTCATGGCCGATCTGCGGCAGAAGCTTTCGGTCATTCCGGGCTTGCGCGCCTATCCGCAGATCCCGCCGGTGATCCGGATCGGCGGCCAGCTCACGAAAGCGCTCTACCAGTTTACCCTGACCGGTGCTGATCAGCCGGAACTCTACGCCGCCGCCGCCAAGCTGGAACAGAAATTCCGGGCGATCCCGGGGCTGGCCGACGTGAACAGCGATTTGCAGATCACCAGCCCGCAGTTGCAGGTTGACATCCAGCGCGATCGCGCTGCCACGCTCGGGATCACGCCGCAGCAGATCGAGGACTCGCTCTACAGTGCTTTCGGCACGCGCCAGGTCTCCACCATCTACACGCCGACCAACCAGTACTACGTCATCATGGAGGTCGCCCCCGAGTTCCAGCGCGATGTCTCGGCGCTCTCCCTGATTTATCTGCGCAGCAAGAGCGGGAAACTCGTGTCGCTCGACACCGTCGCCACGCTCCGCCGCACCGTCGGCCCGCTTACGGTCACCCACCTCGGCCAGCTTCCCGCCGTCACGCTCTCGTTCAACCTGAAGCCCGGCGTCTCGCTGGGCGACGCCACGGCGGCGATCGAGAAGGCCGTGGAGGGGGACTTGCCCGCCACGATCAGTTATAATTTCGTCGGTTCGGCGCAGGCCTTCGCCTCGTCGATGCAGGGCATGGGCCTGCTGGTCATCACCGCCATTCTCGTCATCTACATCGTGCTCGGCATCCTGTACGAGGACTTCATCCACCCGCTGACGATCCTGTCCGGCCTGCCCGCCGCGAGCTTTGGCGCGCTGGTCACGCTCTGGGCTTTCAACAAGGAGCTTAATATCATGGGCTATGTCGGCGTGATCTTGCTCATCGGCATTGTGAAGAAGAACGCGATCATGATGATCGATTTTGCGCTCGCAAAGGAACGCGAGCAGGGCACGGCGTTCAACGCCGAGCATGCCATCGTTGAGGCGTGTCTCGTGCGCTTCCGCCCGATCATGATGACCACGTTTGCCGCGCTGGCGGGCGCGTTGCCCATTGCCTTCGGGTGGGGCACCGGGGCCGATTCGCGCCAATCGCTCGGGCTCGCGGTCGTCGGCGGGCTCGTCGTCTCCCAGATGCTCACGCTCTACATCACTCCGGTTATCTATATTTTCCTGGATGGTTTGAGTTCCAGGCGGGCCTCCAAGCCAGCCGGTTCTTTCGCCCTGCCCGGCAAGCAGCCGCTGCCCGCGGGGAAATAGGAACGTTCCGGTTGCGAATATTTTTTGGCGCGGTAGCGCCAGTAGGGATGGACCGCTGGGCCGCGCGCGAATGTCATTTGGCGCGCCCAGCCGCGGAGGCTTGCACACTCGTCGCGGTCGCGCTTTCCTGCCTGCAAGCCGGTGCTTGTTCCAACCTCCTCAT
>CAZIQP010000065.1:19586-20672 GCA_964541315.1 uncultured Opitutaceae bacterium | reverse complement strand
CCCACCCCGTGGGCGATTCGCGCGGCGGCGAGAGCGTGTAATGGCGCGTCGATGCCTTCGTTCGTCAGTTGAAAGGTGCCGTAATGCATGGCGATGCTCCGCCGGGCCCCGAGGGCGAGATGGGCCCGCACCGCCTCATCGGGATTCATGTGCACCGGTTCGAGAAACCAGCGGGGATCGTAGGCCCCGATGGGCAATAGGGCAAGGTCGGGGGCGCCAAGGCGCTGGCGGATTTCGGCAAAGTGTCCGGCCCAACCCGAATCGCCACAGAAGAAAATACTGCCGTGGGCGGTCCGGATCATGAATCCACCCCAGAGTGTTTCGCAGCGATCCCAGGGCCAGCGCGCGGCGAAATGATGGGCAGGTGTGCCGGTCACCTCGAAGTCGACGGAAACGCGGTGGGATTCCCACCAATCGAGTTCCACCACGTTGGCCACCCCGCGTTTTTCCAGCCAGGTTTTGTTGCCCAGTGTGGTGACGATCAGGGGTCGATGTTCTCGGGCCAGCCAACGAAGCGTGGGCAGATCGAGATGATCGTAGTGATTATGACTGACGAGCACGACGTCGACGCGGGGCAACTGGGCGAGGCTCAGTGCCGGCGGGCGAACACGTTTCGGCCCGGCCCAGGAAAGGGGACTGGCCCGCTCGGAAAAAACCGGATCGGTCAGCAGATTCAGCCCGGTGAATTGCAGAAGAAAAGTCGCGTGGCCAATAAAGGTTGCTGCGACGTCTCCTTCAGCAATCTCGGCTGGCAACTGCGGAACCTGCGATGCGGGCACAGACTTTGGCCAGCGTTCGCCCTGGCCCAAAATCATCCGCTGCCACCACCACTTGGGCAGATCCATGAAGGACCGTGCCTGCACGCCATCGGGATTAAAAAAATGGCGTCCATCACAGTGATCGGTGACGGGAAAACGGGTGCTCATAACCGACGACCTACCCGTTTCTTAATTTCCGCTGGGCTTGCTCCCAGAAGGCCAGCAGGGCGAGGAAATCCTGCTCCTTCGTGCCGCTGTGGATGACGTAGTCGTAGGAATTGCGCTCGGCCATCTCGAGCTCGGCACTTTGCATCCGGCGTTCCAGCTC
>CAZIQP010000065.1:0-19486 GCA_964541315.1 uncultured Opitutaceae bacterium | reverse complement strand
AGAAAATGATAATCGCGGCCATCAACTTCATTGGGCCGGTGCGGCCGCGTGGTGGCGGTGACGACGCGCTCGAAGTTTGGCACCTCCTGCACCAATCGGTCGCACAGCGTGCTTTTGCCCACCCCGGCCGGGCCGGCGAGTATGAGCAAGGCCGTGGGGTTCGTCGCCATCGTTCAGTAGGTGAACGCTGCGGCGGAAGTGGCGAGCCCGTAGACGAGCAGAATGGTCCCGAGGAGGCGCGCCCGGCCGGTGGAGCCGAACAGCCATTCAAAAAAATCGCGCAACCGGTAGGGTGCAGCCGCGAGATAAAGCGCAATGATCAGGCCGGCATACACGGCGGAGACCATGAGCAATCGTTGCGGATGGCTCCACTCCATGTAGGCGGCATAGAGCAACGGTTCGCCCGCCAGAATCATCAAAACGCAAAGCCCGCGTACGGCGAGAAAGTCCGGCGTATAGATGAAAGCCAGCACCGCCAGCACGCCAAAACCGATCATCAGGGGCCGGGGTTCCTGAAAGAAAATCAGATCCGACTCGCCGACGCGGGAAAGGCGAAAGAGAAACCACGCGGCCCCGGCCCCAAAAAACAGCCAAGCAGCTTGTTTAGATCGCGGCAGAGCCTTCGCGGCGGAACTGATGCGCGGATCATTCCACAAAAGCAGGCCGCCAAGCAGCACGAGAAACAAACCGGGGAGCAGGGTGGCGAGGAGAAGATTCATGATTTAAAATCGTTCTCGTTCTCTTACTCGTTTTCATTCTCCACAAGCTCAGAACCATAGGGAGCCTGATCTTCCTGCACATTTCCGTTAAATCGGGCAATTAATCCCGCGACCAGCGATACTACGCCGTGAAGGATCGTCTTACCCTCGACGATTTCCTCACGGTTGAGCGCACATCGCGCTACCAGCACATCAAGACAGGCGGCAGATTCCAGAGCAGATCCGCGGGAAATATCCAAATAACGGCATCGATCAGGGTGGGAGCGTTTGCCATTTCCTTCAGCTATATTGAGCACAATGCTCGTGCTGGCGCGGTCCAGTTGATCTTTGGCCGCTAATTTGGCCGGGAGTTTCTCGATGATCGGTCCAACCCAGGTCACAAAGCGAATGGCTTCTTGATAGGCGCGAAGTTTCTCGTGATCGAAAAGCGGAGGATTCATAGGAAGAGAACGATTAGGATTATGAGAACGAGAACGATTAACCACTCAGAAATGCCAGCGAACCATAAAGCACTGCCGTGGAGGCGCGTTCGATCTTAACCGGCACCAGTTCGCCGACGAGGCGGGGGTTGGCCTCGAAATGGACAATCCGGTTGCCCCGGGTGCGACCCATGAACCCGCGGCCTTTCTTGTCCGGCCCTTCCACCAGCACTTCCTGCGTCGTGCCGAGCAAAGTGGCGTTCCGGCGGTCGGAGTTGGCGGCGAGGATGGCGAGCAACTGATTGTTGCGCGACTCCTTCACCTCATCGGGGACTTGATCTGCCAGCGTGGCGGCGGGCGTGCCGGTGCGGATGGAATACTTGAAAACATACGCCATGTCGTAATTGCACGTCTCGAACAGCTCGCGCGTCTGCTGGAAATCTTCCTCGGTCTCCCCGGGGAAGCCGACGATAATGTCTGTCGAGAAATACATGTCGGGCCGCACGCGGCGCAGGTCGTCGATGATCTGTTTGTAGCGGTCGCGTGAATAAGGACGGTTCATGGCTTTCAAGATCCGGTCACTGCCCGATTGCAGCGGCAGGTGGACGTATTCACAGAGTTTTTCCAGCCGGCCATAGGCTTGGATCAGGTCGTCCTTAAACCCACGCGGATGCGGCGAAGTGAAGCGGATGCGGCGGATGCCGGGGATGGCGTTGATGCGTTCGAGCAGCTGGACAAAAGGCGTGATGCCGCCCGTGTGTTCGTAATCGCGCCGGCCATAGCTGGTGACGATCTGGCCGAGGAGAGTGATCTCGCGCACGCCGCGCTCGGCCAGTTGTTCGCACTCGCGAACGATTTCGTGCATCGGCCGCGAGCGTTCGTCGCCACGGGTTTTGGGCACGATGCAGAACGCGCAATCCATGTTGCAGCCCTGCTGGATGGAAACGAAAGCGGTGACCTGCGACTCTTCCAACACATGATAGCGAATGGTGTTTTGCGAACCGGCTTCCTCGGCAATATCGACGATGGTGTTGCCGATCGGGGCACCGGCTGCCTGCGCGGCGCGCAGGTTGTCGAGATAGTCCGGCACCTGATGAAATTTCTGGGTGCCAACGATCAGGTCCACGTCCGGCAACGCGTCGAGCAGCTCCGCCCCGCGGTTCTGCGCCATGCAACCGAGGATACCGAGGATGAAACGCGGGTTGCGTTTCCGTTTCTGGGATACATTGGCCGCCTTGCCGATGGCCTTCTGTTCGGCGGCGTCACGGACGGAACAGGTGTTGAGCAGCATGACATCGCAGGCGTTTTCATCCTGCACCAAGCGGTAGCCCCGGGCGCGAAGCAAAGCCGCCACGGCCTCGCTGTCGCGTTCGTTCATCTGGCACCCATAAGTTTTGATGTATACCCGGTTCATCGAGTGGAGGGTTGTAACTACCCTTCCAGCCCGCCCGGTCAACGCGGGAAAAGGACCAAATCGTTCGGGTAAAAATTAGCTTTGTTTGCATGAACCCACAAACGGCCGGCAGTGAATTCGGGCCGGCGACAGGGAAAATCAGCGGATCGACCTAACCCTGACTCAATCGGTTTTTGCCTTATAGTAACTGGCCTGGAGCTTGTCCCATGAGGAGATCACATTCTGCTTGGCGCTGTCCCAGGTGTCGGCGGTCGCGGTGCCGAGGGCGTCGAGCTTCGCCTTGTAGTCGGCTTCGGAGTCCTTCAGCTCGGCCATGGCAGCCTTGCGGCTGGCGCTGGCTTTGGCGTCCGAATAATTGGCGCGCAGTTCGCTGATCTGAGAATCCATTTTGGCGGTCAAGGCCTTTGCACTCGCGCTGAAATCGGAACGTTTCTCAAACGTGTAGGACTTCACGGAATCCCACGCATTGGCCACTGCAGTTTTGGAGTCCTGATAGGCTTCTTTAATCGTGGCACCGGTATCTTTGCTCTCTTCCTTGGAGCAGCCGGTGAAGACGAATGGGGAGAGACTGGCAGCAAGCAATGCCACGGCAAGATAACGGGCGGATGGGATTTTTTGGATCGGGTTCATGGAATTAATATAGGTTGGGCTGTCTGTTGAAGTCATCGCGCTGCGTAAAACAGCAGGATTGATTGTATCTAAGACCGATCCGGCCCGGAAGGGTGGCCGTTTATTTTTTAAACGGGTGATTTGGCCCGCGAAAGCGGAGGACCGCAGGCTTTGACCAAACGAATCCACGCAACCTAAGAATTCGCACCGTGTCATCTTTTGGGATGAAATTGCGCAACTGTTGGAGCATCGGCCTGCTGGGCGCGATAATCGCGTCTGCTGCGGATCCCCCCAAGGCCGAATCTCCGGCTGCGCAGAAACAGGCTTCTTCCGACGAGTTGTATCAGACCGGCAAGGATCTCTTCGATGCGTTTGCTCCGCCTGAAATCAAGGCCCGGTTTGAGTTTCCCGACAAAGCGCAATGGGATGACTTTGCGGGCCGGTTGCAGCGGGCCCTCGAAAACAACGATCTCAACGAGCTGGCGCAGTTTGAAACGGAGGCGCGCGCGGCATTGGCGGTCTTGCGCACGCTGCCTGGCAATGAGGAAAACAGCGGCTGGCTGGAGGAGCGTCTGGACTACATCGAGGCGGCGAAACTGGCCTCGCAGCCTCAGCCTTCTCCGCTTTTGCCACCCCCGGTCAATCCGGCTCATCCGCCACAATTCATTCCGCACTACGACCTCTGGGTGCAGCGTCTGCAAGCGCGACCCAAGCCCGCCGGTGCGGATCGGTACATTCCACGGTTGGGCGCAGTTTTCATTTCTGCCGGCTTGCCCTCGGAACTGGCGTGGTTGGCGGAGGTGGAGTCGACCTTTGACCCGGCTGCGGCCAGCCCGGCGGGCGCGCGCGGTTTGTTTCAACTCATGCCGGCCACGGCCAAGGAACTGGGTTTGAGCATTTTTATGCCGGACGAGCGCAAAGATCCGGAGAAATCAGCCGGAGCCGCCGCGCAGATGTTGATTCGATTGTACAAAAAGTTCGGCGACTGGCCCCTCGCGTTTGCCGCCTATAATGCCGGAGCCGGCCGCGTGCAGCGCGCCCTCAGCCAGCAAAAAGCCACGACCTTCGCTGGAATAGCATCGGCGCTGCCGGCGGAAACGCGCATGTATGTGCCGAAAGTACTGGCGATGCTCCAAGTGCGGGCGGGCATGCCGCTGGCCGGCCTGGTCCCGCCGCGGATTTGAGTTTGGCGCCTGGAATCACCGTCATGATGATTTGTTCCATCACGGACAACGTTTTCAGGAATCAGCAGAATCGCATCGCCTCCACGGCGGGGATTTGTTTGCTGTCGGCACCATGGGATTCTTCGACCGCTTAGCCAACGACAAGTCCAAGGCCAACAACCCCGCTGGGGAAAAACCGGCCGTTGCCGGCGGGGTCATGCCGCAACTCGCGGAGGCTCGCGCCAAGCTCGACGCCAAGGATCTGCCCGGCGCCATCGCCATCTACGAACAGGTGCTCGCCAACGCCGGGGCCCGGCCCGATATTCTCGTCGCCATTTCCGGCGATCTCGGCGTGCACGGCCATGTGCATGAGCTCATCGAGCTCGTCGCACCGCGGTATGATGCGCAAAAACACGGCCCGGCCACCGGGCTGAATCTGCTCCAGGCGTTCCTTGTCACCCGCAACATCGAATCGGCCCAGCACCTGTTGGATATTTTGTTTGCGCTGCAACGTCCGGAGCTGGAAGACCGGCTCTTTGGTTTTTCCAATGCGCTGGCCGATCTGATGGCCGGGACCGAGCAGGCCATCGCCGCTGCGGCCGAATCTACCGGTGCGGAGCCGCAGGAACTCAAAATCGCCCTCGCCAGCATCAGCAAACCCATCTGGTTCTACGGGCTGGAGACAGCCGCGCCGCAACTGCTGCCCCGCAAGGAGGGCAAACTGCGCCGCGTGGCCTTCGCCCAATGCGCATTGCCGGGAATCAAAAACGCTGACGAACGGGCCGCCCAACCGGAAGACGCCATGGGCCGGCTGACCCGCGGGCTGCCGCTTTGGTTTGCCGAGACGTTTGCCTACGCGGCGGGCTACGACCCCATAGCCGCCATCGGCACCTCCAGTCAGAAAAAGTACGCGGTGTTCAACGCCGAATGGACGGCGGAAAACATCCGGCAGCTAATCGAGTCTTCCAAGGAAAGCATCGACTACGTCGTCACCGGCGCATTGAAGAATCACAACGACGACTTCGAACTGCTCATGCGCATCTGGGAGGTGAAAAAATTCCGCGAACTGAAGCAGTTCTCCACCCGCTGGACGCCGGCGACCGCCGATGACGTGCTCCGCCAGTTCCATGAACAGCTCCGGCTCTACATGGAGTGGACCGCCTTGCCCGAAGGGAACGGGCTCGCCTACGTCGCCCCCGTTTCTCCGCATGCCTATGTGCAGGCGCTCGGGGCCTCGCTCACGCTTTTTCTCGGGGAGAAAGGCGTCCTTGCGCCCGAGCAGATGAATCCGGTGGCCGCGGATTTTCTTCCCGCCGCCCAGGATGTGCGCGGGAATCTGACCTTGCTCACCGGCCTCCAGCGCCTGCAGGCACGGGGTGTTGAGGTGGATGAGGCCGCCGTCGCGCACGCCCGGGCATGGTTGGCCTCGGAAGAGGCCAAGGCGGCGGGGGTGGAAGGGTTTGCGCTCTGATTTCCCTGCTGAAAAGCGAAACGGGATTTTCCTTTGTAGGAGCGGGTTTATCCCGCGACCCAAGATTTTTATCGCGGGATAAACCCGCTGTTACGGCACGGCAGGCTGAGCACGCGCTTTACCGTTTCGCCACGGCGAGCTGGCCGCAGCCGGCGGCGATGTCGATGCCGCGGCGCTGGCGCACGGTGCAGGGCAGGCCGTAGCCGGCGAGGATTTGCTGGAAATTTTTTGCGGCCTCGCGTCCGGTCGGCTCGCCGTCGTACCCGTTGGTGGGATTGAGCGGGATCAGATTTACCTGCGCCTGCTGGCCTTTGAGCAACCGGCCCACGGCATGCGCATTTTCAGCGGTGTCGTTTTTCCCCTCGATCAAAGTCCACTCGTAGAAAATCCGCCGATCCTGTTTTTCAATGTAGTAACGGCAGGCGGCCATCAGTTCGTCGAGCGGCCACTTCTTCGCCACGGGTACGAGGGCGGCGCGTTCTTCCTGCGTGGCGCCGTGCAGCGAGACGGCGAGGTTGATCGGCCGGCCTTCGTCGGCCAGCCGGATGATGCCGGGAATCACGCCGACCGTGCTGAGGGTTATTTTCTTCGCGCCAAGGGCGAGGCCGTTGTTGTCGCGCAGGATATCGACGGCTTTCATCACGGCGTCGTAGTTGTGCAGCGGTTCGCCCATGCCCATCAGCACGATGTTGCGGAGACGTTCGTGACGGTCGTGCGGCGAGGGGCTGGAGGCGTTGGCGAGTGCGGGCCCCTCCGCCTTGTTGCGCCCGGACCTGCTCACAGTGTCCCGCAGCGCAGCGTCGACGTGCATGGCTTGGGCGACGATCTCGCCGGCGGTCAGATGGCGGATGTAACCCATCTGACCGGTGGCGCAGAACACGCAGCCCATGGCGCAGCCGGCCTGGCTGCTGATGCAGGCGGTGACACGACCGGTGTAGCGCATCAGCACCGTCTCAATTTTCCGTCCGTCCGACAGGGCCAGGAGATATTTGCGGGTGAAACCGTCGGAGCTGTGGGTCTCCGCGGCGGTTTCGTGCCGGCCAAAAACCAGCGAGGCTTCCGCCTGGGTGCGGAAGCGAACGGGCAGCTCAGGCATCGCGCTCCAGTTTTCCACTCCCGCCAGATAAACGTAGGCCCACAACTTCGCGGCATGCACCGTCGGGAAGCCCCAGCCGGCCGCCAGCCCGAACAGCTCCGGGCGGGTCAGATCGTAGAAGTTAAGGGGAAGTACGCTCATTCGTCTCTGTCATTGCGCGGTGACGCGCGGCGAGGCAAACCAACTTCTTGGCCGGTTGCCCAAAATTCCTTCGGCAGATTGCATTAACGGAATAACCCGTGCACCTTCGCTCATGGGCAAGAAGGTCATCCTGGCGGGAGGCAGCGGCTTCATTGGAAGGCTGTTGGCGCGTCGGCTCCTTTCCGAGGGCTGGTCGGTCGTCGTGCTGACCCGGTGTCCGCCCGTGGATCGGGCCGATGGGGTGCTTGAGGTGCAGTGGCCGGCGCGGCCGGTGGCGGGCAGCACGCCGATGAGCTACCGGACCCACGGCACCTGGATTCATGCGATCGACGGAGCCGATGCGATTGTGAACCTGTCCGGGCGCAGCGTGAATTGCGTGCACACGCCGGAAAATCAGCGGCTAATACTGGAATCGCGGCTTGATTCCGTCCGCGTGTTGGGCGCCGCATGGGAGCAATGCCGCCAGTTGCCACGCGTATGGGTGCAGATGAGTGCGCTTGGATATTACGGCAACCGGGAATGGCCTGCCTGCAATGAACAGAGTCCGGCGGGAACGACTTTTTTGGCCGGAGTGTGCGCCCAGTGGGAAAAAACCTTTGCCGCGGTTTGTCCTCCTTCGGTCCGCCCGGTGGTTTTGCGGCTGGGCACCGTGTTGGGTGTGGCAGGGGGAGCGTTTCCACCCCTGGCCCGGATCACCCGTTGGTTTCTGGGCGGTGCTGCCGGACCCGGTCTTCAGGGCGTCAGTTGGATTCATGAAGCTGACGTGGAGGAGATTGTTTTTCAGGCGATCAGCCGGGAGAACATGGGCGGGACCTACAACGCCTGTGCGCCAAATCCGGTTACGAACGCGGAGTTAATGCGCCTATTGCGACAAGCCCTGCATCGGCCATGGTGCCCGCCGGCGCCAGCCTCAGTCGTGAGTTGGGTGGCGAAACGCTTCTTGCAGACCGATCCATCGCTCGTGCTGGAAGGGCAATTTGCCGTGCCGGCCCGGCTGCTGGCCGGGGGATACCGATTCAAATACAATGATCTCCCCTCCGCCCTGCGGAATTTGGCGGGGAGGACGACATGAGCACACGGGTGCCCGGTTAAACCGAGTATTTGCTCTTCTCGGGCTCGCAATCGTGCATGCCCTCGTAGGCGTGCACCGAGCCGGCACTGTCGCTCCAGAGCGGGAGGTTGTCCCTGCGCCAGCGATGGGTGAGGACAATATCGTCCTGCACGGCCTTTTCCTTGCCGATAAGCATCAGCCGGTTCAACGCGCAATAGGCGACATCTTCGGGCTGGGTGTGGGTGCATTCGGCGAGACGCTGCACGGTGTGATACTCGGCCTCTTCCAGATGAATTTTGAGTGTGGGCATAACTGCCTCCTTTTTTTGTTGAGGCATTATACTCCCGATCCGGTCGGCCGGCTGCGCATGTCTTGCTGAATCATCGGCCCGTGACGGGTGGCGCGTTGCCTTTGGGGCGACCCCGGTCAAGCGGTCAGCATCACTTGGAGGCGCTTTTTCCACTCCTCCTCGTCCACCACCTCGAAACGCATGATCGTGTTGCGCATGGAGGGCACGCATTCGGCCCATTCCTTGCGTTGGGCGCGCTCCGTGCAGAGACTGAAGACCGAGCGCTTGTAGTGGGTGTCGGCATTGCCTTTGAGGTGCATGCCCTTGGTTTCCACCACGAACACGCGGTCAAACTCGGCCTCGCTGCCCTCGGCCCTGGCGGCGAAAATGAAATCTGCAAAAATCCGCCCGCGCTTCCAGCCCTGCACCGCGTAGTCGCGCTTGGCCCGGTTGCGATACCAGAACAGAAGGAGTTTTTCCTGTTCATCGAGCCAGGTTGCGACCTCGGGCTCCAAGGTCTTGCCCAACTCGTCGGCCGGCACATGGGCAAACAGGTCGAGTTCGAACTGGGAGCCGTCCACACGCGTTGCCTTTTTCTCGCCCGGTTTCTTTTCCAGTTTCACCGGCAACCGGTTCGTCCAGCCGTGCTCAAGGCCGAGGTCTTCTGTCACCACCATGAAGCGGAGGTCGTCGGCCTTGAGCATCTGGCGGAAAACTTCCTCAGCCAGGCGGTCGCGCTCCGCCTCGAGGCGTTTCCGCAGTTCCTCGACGATGAAGACAAAATTTTCCACGACGCGTTCGCGGGAGTGTTTGGCGAGCAGCGCGCCGAACACCTCTTTTGCCAGTGCGTAGCCGCGCCACGGGTTGGGCATGGCGTCAAGGACGTGGCCGGCGACGAAGGCATAATCCAGCTCGCCACCGGCCGTCGAGCGGTGGCGCACCGGATGCCCGTCGTCGTCGAGCGCGGTTTCGCCCAACCCGGCGCGCAACTCCACGTCCTGATCCTTGCGGTCGAGGAGCGGCAGTTCGGCGAGCGGGGAAACGTCCACCTTTTCCCACGGCACGCGGGCGAGCAGGTCGGCTTCGTAGTGGGCGGGGCGCCATTCTTTTTTCCCCTGCCGCACCATGAAGGCCGGCAGCACCAGGCGCCGGGCGGCTTTCGCCAGCCCGGGGCGGGGTGCCAGCAAATCCACCTTGCCCTCGCCGGTTTTGGCCTCGCTGCGGTCTTCGCGTACATGATCGCGGAGGTCGCCGAGACCTTCGGCGGAAAACCCTTCGCGCACTTCCTTCAGCAAGTCCTGCCCGCGCCGCTGGAAACAGAAAACATAGCTTTCATCGAGCACGGGCACGCCGGTCTTTTTGGCGTAGGGCTGGCGCAAAATGCGACCGACGAGCTGGGTGAGCGCGGTCTTGGAACCGGGGTTGGTGAGCACGGCCAGCACATAGGCGAAGGAGCAGTCCCAGCCTTCCTGCAAGGCCTGCTTCGTGATGATGAAGCGCACCGGGCAGTCCGGATGCAGCAGACCGCCGGCATCATCGATGGCGGCAAGTTCGTCCTTCTCGCTGGTTTTAACGGCGACGGCCTCGGGTGGCACACCCTTGAGGCCGACGAGCCACTCGCGGACATCCTCGGCGTGAATCTTGCCGGCACCGCGCTGTTCCCTGCCCGTGCGTTCGACCTGCACGAGGCAGATGGGGCGGATGTAGTGGCCGGTCTGGCGTTCATGCTCGCGGGCTTTCTCTTCCAAAGCGGCGCGATGGGCAAAGGCGGCGTGCAGCGTCGCCCGCCAGTCCGTGCTGCTTTGGTTGAAGAGGTGCAGATCAAGCTTGATCATGCCCTCCTTGAGCAGGTCCTGCCCGGAAATCTCCACCAGCACATTGCTCTCCTCGGGGGGCGTGGCGGACAGCTCGACCACGAGACTCGGGTTGAAGCCCTCGAGCGTCGCCCGCGCCCCGGTGCTGTAGGCCTTGTGGCCTTCGTCGAGTATGACGAGCGGGTTGAGCAGGCGCAGGGTGTTGCCGAGTGAAGTTTTGATCTGGCGGCCCCAGAAACCGGTTTCGCGCTCGAAGGTGTCGAGGTTGGTCACACGCTTCAGGAGCGCGGCGTGCGCGGCGGGATCGTCGTCACGCGGGAAAAACGCGTCGTAGCCGCCGCTGTCCTTGAACATTCGCAGCGTCTCTTTGGTGAGCCGGTTGGCTGAGGGCAGCATGAGCATCAGCACGCAGAGATGTTCCTGAACGTCGGCCGGCGAAAAGCCCGAGTTTTTTTCGAGCACGAGTGTTCGGCCGGCTGAGGCGAGGTCGAGCGCCTGCCGGTAGGGATGGCCGCGGTCCTTCAACGCGCCGATGGTCTGCTGGTAGATCTGCGTCGTCGGCACGATCCAGAGCACGAGGCCGGTCTGCCGGCGGCGGTAGTGCGTGTGGACGAGATCCACGACCTTCGTGGCGAGGAGCGTCTTGCCGCCGCCGGTGGGGATCTTGAGACACACGAAAGGCAGCGGCGCGCCGGCCCCGGTTTTGCGCGGCGCGTAGGGACGCGGTCCGCCGGCCTTGGTCCACGCCTGGGCGGGGAAATCGTAACCGGCCTCCATCTCGGGATCAATTTCACGCAGCTTCTCCCTCTTCGCCCGCGCCGCCGCGAGGGCCTGCAGCCAGGCCTGCACGGCGTCGAGCGTCTGGCGTTGGTAGTCCTTGAGGAGCACGGGAGGGGGATTCGAACCCCCGGTGGCGGGGGCGCGGGATTTACTTGTCGAGCGCTTGATAGATTTGAAACGGGAGTTGCTGAAACGTGATGCGGAGGCGGTCGAGGAAATGTTCGTCGAGGTATTTGGTCGGTGCGAAGACAAGCTTCTGTTTGCCGCCGGGACCGCGCAGGGCGTTGGCAACATCGAGCGTGAGCGCGAGGCCTTTCAGCTTCTCCGGGTCCTCGGTGTAGAGGAGAAAGACATCGTAGAGCCGGCTGGTGCCGATGAAGTGTTCCTTGCGCTTCATCTGCTTGGAGTCGAATTCCTGGCCGGTGGCGGTGAAAAAGAGATAGCTCGCGAGCGCCGCGTAGTCGGGCAGGTCTTTGCCTTCGAGGATCGAGTGGAGCGAGAGCGGCTGGCCGAGTTTAAAGTAGGAAAACGTGCCACCGAGCCCGGCGCGCAGGGCCTCGTCCTTGGCGGAGGGCACGCCCTTGATGACGCGACGCACGCGCTCGGCCGTGATGGCGTCGGCATAGTCCTCGCCCTCGACGAGGACGAAGCGGCGGTTGCCGCCGTCGGCTTTGTTCAACGCGAGGACGGCATGGGCGGTCGTGCCCGAGCCGGCGAAGCTGTCCATCACGAGGGAGTCTTTGTCGGTGGCGAAATCGAGAACCTGATTGATGACTTCGACGGCTTTCGGAAAAGCGAATAACCGTTCGCCAAGAATCTGATCCAGTTCATCGGCTCCCGACTGACCCTTGAGGTCAGACCAAAAACTGGAAAAGGGCATTCTTTCAGACGTCTCGCTCAAGAATCTTTTCTTACGCGGCTTTCCTGATCGAGCGTTTGGCGGCCACCAGATTTTCTTCTCTTTTTTGAGGCGATCGATCCCTGCCTTGTCGGTAATCCAACCGCGCGACGGGTCGGGTGGAAAGACATCTCCCGTGGCTTCGTTCAAAATATCGAAATGCAGATTAGGGCGATCCTCCGCAGTCGCTTTACCGGTTAGCGGATCGGTCACATAAGCCCCGCGCGGATCGTCGTCGAGATTCTGAAAGTCGGACCTATCGATTACCCGCCCGCGTAAGGTTACCTCGGGCTGCCGGCCATAAGCCAAAATGTATTCTTGGTCTCGCGAGAGGTTCGTCTTGACGCGGTTGTCGGTGTTGCGAGTTTTCCAGCAAATCTCTCCAAGGAAACAATCCTCCCCGAAAACCTCATCCATCAAGCACCGCAGCCGGTGCACCTCGTTGTCGTCGATGGAGACGAAAATGGCGCCGTCGTCAGTGAGGAATTCGCGGAGGAGCTTGAGCCGCGGCAGCATCATGCAGCACCACTTGTCGTGCCGGGTGAGATCCTCGCGGTCCACGGTTTTGCCCAGCCACTCCTGAAGCATGGGGGAGCTGACGTTGTCGTTGTAGGCCCAGCCTTCGTTGCCGGTGTTGTAGGGCGGGTCGATGTAGATGCACTTCACCTTGCCCGCGTGGGTGGGCAGGAGGGCCTTGAGCGCGCGGAGATTGTCGCCGTGGACGATGATGTTGTCGTGCAGGCTGGCGGTCTTGCCGGTGCCCTTGGCCCGGACCGGCACCAGCTCATGGAACGGGACCACGAGATGATGGTGCTGGACGAAGGCTTTGCCTTTGAAGGAGAGGGCGGGCATCGGAGGAGAGTCAGGTCTTAACGGAGCATCAAGGGAATGAAAAACGGCTCACTTCTTTTTCGACCGCTTATTCGCAGGGTTATCCACAAGGTAGGCGGCGGCGGCTTCCTGCAACAGGCAGCCCACGCTGGCCGCCATGGCGTGGTCTCCATCCAATAGCGAATAAACCATCGCTGCGGCTTGGCGCCGCCGAAAATCAGCGTCAGGCACTGCGAAGTAGCGAGCCAATGCGACAAGTTGGGCTTCCGTCAGGGGCCGTTTCCCTGCCTCCACCTTTCCATAGTGGGAGGAATCCATATTTGCGGCTGCGGCGACGGCCCGCTGCGGCAGGCCTTTTCCGGTCCTCAACTGCCGCAACCATGCGCCTAACGGCACAGGTGCGGCCAAATCAGGGCTGGCGTGAGACAAGCTGGCCATAATTAGGCCAGCATGGGAATGGCCGGCTCGCGGGCAAGCATTATTTGCCTTTGAGGCCCGGCCCGCGCAGGTTTTGGGCATGATCGATTGGCTGCACCGGTTTCTTCAGGCGTTCATTCCGCTTTTTGTGGCGATCGACCCCGTCGGGCTGGCGGCCATCTTTCTCGCCCTGGGCAAGGACGTGGCGCCGGCGCGCCGGCAGAAAATCGCCAGGCAGGCGACCCTGACGGGTGGCTTGGTGGCCTTGGGCTTTCTTTTTCTCGGCCAAAGTGTGTTCAAAGCCGTGGGCATTTCCGTGAGCGACTTCCAGATCGCCGGTGGACTGATCATCTTTATTTTGGCGGCGAAGGAACTGATCCAGCCCGCCGGATTGCCCGCCAGCCTGCCGGAGGATTTTGGGGTCGTGCCGCTGGGCATGCCGCTGATCGCCGGTCCTCTGGCGATCACCACGCTGCTCATCCTGGCGCAGAATCAGGGGATCGGTCTGGCCATCACGCTGGTGGCGCTGGCGGCGAATCTCACCTTGGTGGCGTTGGTGCTGCGTTACAGCGAATGGCTGGGCCGAAAAATAGGACCGACCGGGCTGCGCGCCATTTCGAAAATTATCGCGATGTTGCTGGCGGCGATTGCGATTTCGATGATCCGGAACGGCTTGAAGTGAGGGGGAATCACCCGGCAAACGTCGTCAGCAGGTCGGCGTAGGTCTGGGCGGAATTGACGAGGTCCTTGATCCGGGCCCGTTCGTCGACAGCATGGTAATTTTCTCCGCTGGGACCATAGCCGATGGTCGGAATTTTCAGATGCTGGGCGAAAAAATGCATGTCATTGAAACCCGTGGAAACCATCGCGTGGGCCGGACGGCGGCGGGTGCGGGTCACGCTTTGCTGCATCGCCTTGAAGAACGGCGAGGTGGGCGCGCTGTAGCAGGAGTAATTGTTGGAAATGGCTTCGATCCGAATCCGGCACCCGGGAATCCTGGCCGCAGCTTTCTTCAGATGCGCGCGGAGTTCCGCCTCGGCGGTGCGGAGATTTTCGGCCGGAAGCACCCGGCGGTCGATCGTGAACGAGGCGAAGGCGGGCACCGTGTTGACCTTGCCGCCTTCCCCGGCGGAGAAAACGCCGCCGAGGTTCAGCGTGGGGATCATGATCTTGCCCTCGGGCGTGCGGAATTTCCGCCGGGCGAGGATTTTTTTGTAGCCGTCGAGCGCGAGCACGAGCGCGGACATTTTTTCGAGGGCGTTGACGCCTTTCTGCGGAGTGGAGCCATGGGCGGCCTTGCCCTGAACCTGGACGTTGAGCCACACGACACCGTTGTGACCGCAGCAGACACCATCGCCTTCCCCGCCCTCGCCCACCACGGCGTAATCGGCGTGGAGTTTGCCGTGATCGACCACCCAGTTGGCGCCCAGCACGCTGTCCGTTTCTTCGTCGGCGGTGAACGACACCTCCACGTTGCAAAGCGGGCGGGTGCCGGTGGCGCGCAGGGCTTTCAGGGCGAAAATTATGCTGGTGATGGCGCCCTTCATGTCGGCGCTGCCACGGCCGTAAACCCAGCCACTTTCCACGGCGGGATTGAACGGACTGGCATGCCGCCACTTGCCGGAGACAGGGACGACATCGTAGTGCGCGTTGAAGTGGATGGTTTTTTTCGCGCCGGCATCCCAGAAGGCGATGACGTTGTAGCGGGGATGATCGAGCTGCGCCGGCTGGATTTTTTTCTGCAAGGCACGGGGAATGGCCACGCGGCGGACTTGAAGGCCGAGCTCGCGCAAGGTGCCGGCCAGCAGCGAGGTGATTTCGCCGTAGTTTTCGCCGGGTGGATTGACCGTGTGGATGCGGACCAGTTGCTGGAGATAGGAGACCAGGGCGGTTTGATGGCTCTGAAGGTAATCGGCGGTCGTCATGGCGGGGGATGCTTAAGAGGAACAGCTTTCGGCTGCGCAGGCCAGTCGCTACTGGAAAGAGACGCGTTTTAATCTCATACCACCTTTCAGCCCTTGCACGGATCATTTTGACAGCATGGAGAGCAAGCCCACCATCAAACCCCATGGCGATTGCAGACATGCGGCAGGATTACGGCAAGGCGGGGTTGCTTGAAAAAGACCTCGCCAGGGATCCGTTCCGCCAGTTCGAAAAATGGTTCGAGGAAGCCGTCGCCGCTCAGATACATGAACCCAATGCCATGGTGCTGGGCACGGTTGGCCGCGACGGTCAGCCGAGTGTGCGCACGGTGTTGCTCAAGGGCGTGGATAAACGCGGCTTCGTTTTCTACACCCATTACGAGTCCCGCAAAAGTTTTGATTTGGAAGCCAACCCCCGGGCGGGCCTCGTGTTTCCTTGGATCGCACTGGAGCGACAGGTGATCATCGAGGGAAGGGTCAGCCGCGTCTCGCGCGAGGAAGCGGAGATTTATTTTCACAGCCGGCCGCGCGCCAGCCAGTTGGCGGCGTGGGCCTCGCCGCAAAGCACCGTAATCGCCAACCGTGCGACGTTGGAGGAAAGTTTTCGCGTGACAGAGAAGAAATACGACGGCCAGGAGATTCCGTTGCCCCCGCACTGGGGCGGTTGGCGGGTCGCGCCTGAATCCGTGGAGTTCTGGCAGGGGCGTCGCAGCCGCCTGCATGACCGGTTGCGCTATCGGCGCGAAACGGATGGCGCTTGGGTGATTGAACGCCTAGCCTCCTGATTTCCCCATGGCCCGAGCCAAATCCAAACCCCCGGCGCGACGCCGCGCGAAACCCCCGTCTTTGGTGCTGCCCAAAGCGATCGCGGCCCAGGTCGCGACAATGAGCGGATTGCCCGAGGCCGTTTTTCTCACGCGTGACCGCTGGGAGGGAGGCGGGGTGGATATCCTTTGGGCGAATCCGGCGGCGGTGGCGCTGACGGGCTTCGATCTGGATCAACTCGTGGGCCGCAGCACCCGCGTGCTGCACGGAGTGAAAACCAAACCGGCGCCCAATCAACGCCGTGAGACCGGTGAAGACTGGATTCACCGCCGGAACGGCACCGCGTTTTTTGCCGCGTGGAAATTCAGCCCGGTCCGGTCCGGGGGCCGGCGCACCGGTTATCTGCTCGGTCTTTACCGCGATATTTCCGAGACGCATCGGCTGCGGGAGGCGCTGTTGCATTCGCAGAAACTCGATACGGTCGGCCAACTGGCCAGCGGCGTCGCCCACGATTTCAACAATCTCCTCTCCGTCATCAACGGCTACTGCGAAATCATGAGCGGCAAACTCGAAACGCTGCCCGCCGCGCAAAAGGATTTGCAGGAAATGCACCGCGCCGGACTGAAAGCCGCCGGCATCGCCCGGCAGATATTGGAATTCAGCCGCCGGCAGGAAACCGAACCGCGCGTGGTCAACGCCAACACGCTCATCCGCGAGATCGCGGATATTTTGCGCCGGATTGTCGGTGATGCCGTGCAGGTGCAGCTCCGTCTCGCCGTGGATCTGGGGAATATCCGGATCGACCCCACGCAATTTCAACAGGCCTTGCTCAATCTCACCTTCAATGCGCGTGATGCGATGCCGCAGGGCGGCAAACTCACGATCCGCACGAGCCGGGCCGTCATCGAGGATGATTCCAGCACGCCACCCGTGGGCCGCGTGGCAATCGAGGTCACCGACACCGGCGTCGGCATTCCGACCGCGCTCCAGAAGCGGATTTTTGAGCCGTTCTTCACCACCAAGCCGCATGGCACGGGCCTTGGTCTGCCCACGGTGCTTGATCTGGTGAAACGCGCCGGTGGCAATATTTCTGTGCGCAGCCAGCCGGGCGTGGGCGCGACCTTTGAAATGGTTTTCTATGAGACGGCCGAACCGGAGCAGGTTTTCAGCCCGTCCACGCTTACGGCTTTACCCACCACGGTCGGGACGGAAGTGATCTGGCTGGTGGAAGCCGATCTGGTCCTGCGCAAAATGGTCAGCGGCATTCTGGCTGCCGACGGCTATTCGATGGACGAATTCGCCCGACCCGCCGAAACCCCCGCCGACGCCGCGCCTGATCTGCTGATGGTGGATTGCCGGGCCGGACAGGCCAGTGAACTCGCCCGGCGCATGCTCGCGCGCAATCCGAAGTTGCGCGTGATCAGCCTGTCGGTGGATGCGCCGGTTGCGGGTTTCGAGAATTTTCCACCGCACACCGTGGGCCATCTGCCCAAGCCATTTGCCCTGAGCACGCTCTTGCGCACGGTCCGGCAGCTCCTCGACGCCCCGGGGCGGTAGGCCTGCATGCAATGATGGCACCAGCCAAATCCTTGGCCACTGCAGGCCCGGCGCTTATCGCTGAGCCGTTCTGTGAACGGAGCAGGGTTATTTGTAGGGCCGCCGCTTGCCGGCATGCCGCGGCTGGCGACAAGCACCAGCCCTGCATAAGTACGGCAGGGCGCGACCTAGAACAGCCTATCGCGACTATCTTTCTCTAACATGCCGCTGCACGTTCTGCCTATTCGCACCGCCGGTGCCGCCGAGAACATGGCGCTCGATTTTCTCCTCTTGCAACGTTACCCCGACCAGACCGCCGCGCGCTTCCGGCATTACGAGTGGCGGACACCGGCCTTCACGTTTGGGTACAGTCAGAAAATCGATTATGTCCGGGCGAATTTGCCTGCTGCGGAAAGACCGGAACTTTGCCGACGCGCCACCGGCGGTGGCATCGTGGATCACCGCAATGATTGGACTTATGCACTGGTGCTGCCGCGCGGCCTCGCCATCTACGATGCCCGGGCGACGCAGGCCTATCACGACGTGCATGCTTGCATGGTGGAGGCATTGATCGCGCTTGGGCAAAAGGTCGAGCTCAAGGCCAGTTGCGAGAAGGAAGCAGCCTGCGAAGGCGAACCGGCGTCCACAATGCCCACGATCTGCTTTGTTCGCGCGGAATTATACGATGTGTTGAACTCCGTGACCCGCGCAAAAATCGCCGGTGCCGCCATGAAGCGCAACAAACACGGATTGTTGTTCCAAGGCTCGATCGAAAAATCCCGGCTTGGTGTCGTGGATTGGGATGAGTTCCAAGTGAAATTCACCGCCGCGGTCGGTCGCTTGCTCGGCACGGAACCGGTGGCAACGCCCTGGCCCGAGCTGAACGAGGACGAAGTCAGCGGCCTGATCGAGCAGTACTCCGCCCCTGAGTGGAACGAAAGCCGGTAAGGGAATGTTTAACTGCTAATGAATTCGCCAATTCGCGAAACTTTGGATCACACGCCGACCGATCGTCTCTGATATCTTGTTTTCTGGAGGGTCCGTCGGGAGACGGGCCCTCCAGCGGACTCACTCACCCTTTCGCTCCCGGGGGTCCGAAGCTTCAATTCCGCTTTTGGAGGCGATGCAACTGACTCATACCTCGTGGTCCTCGATCGAAGGCAAAGACTTAATTCTGTTTTCGCAGGCTGAGTTTCCAACAGATTGGCGGCTCCGGCCCACTTCTCTTTGCCCCCAGACGTAACCCGGACGGATCGACATGGATTGTTTCGTTAACGTTGAGCGGTGGCGTAGCCGTCTTCGTCGAAGACAATTTCCCGTCCGCCGAAGGAATCCGGGCGTCGCAGCGAGAAGGTGCCGTCGTGTTCCCACGTGTCGTCTACCAATTCTGTGCCAGGTGATATGTGGGTTTCGCCGCCATCCTCGTTCGGCCTGAATCGCCCCGATGTCACGTCCAACGTTATCTTTATTTTGGCGACGCCATTGATGAGTGCGTGATACATACACGCGTCTCCGATACGTTTTCCATCCGCGAGCATCGCAGTCTCGGCCGGCGAGATGGCGGTCACCGCATGTTTCCGAGGATTAGGAACAGGCCTGTCATGGTTGAGTACTTCCCACGAGTTCGCTTCGTCCGTTTTCCGATCTTGTTCGGCGATTAATGTTTTCTGCCGAGACAACGCATTGGCCAACCACTTTCCGGCCGGTGCTAGGTCAGTTGGAAACACCTTCAGTCGCTCGGCGGCTGCGGCGAACTGACCGGTGCGACGAAATAGTTCGATCGGTGCATAAAGACTCACGACATATTGGTCGCGGTGGCCGGGATCCTTGAGCGTCGGTGCCGCCAAATCAAACCAATGAATCGCGGCTTTCGCGATCTCGACGTAGGCCTCTTTGTTTTCAAGTTGCCAACTCGACTTCAGGTAGCTCTCGGCTATGAGATTCGGCTCGACGTTTGTCATTTCGCGAATGACCGCAAGGGCCGCATAGCTGGAACCGGTTTCAAATGCGTGGAGAAACTCTGGTGATTTCACAATCCGCTGCAGATCGGACTTTTCCTTGGCCGTAAACTCCGCCTTGTAGATCGGTAGGTGGCACTTAGGCGGTGGTAATAAATAAACGTGGCAACTAGTGGAGGAATCTATTAGGGTT
>CAZIQP010000064.1:3995-20936 GCA_964541315.1 uncultured Opitutaceae bacterium | reverse complement strand
GTCCGCTTCAGCAGCCGCTTCTATGACGAGGCCGGCGGCCAGATCAAGGCGGAGGCGGCAGCCGAGCAGGACGACGTGGCGAAGTTCATCGCGCGCGTCGAACGCAGCGACCGCTCATTCCAGCGGGAACTCTCGCATGCAAAAATCCGCGCCATCCGCAATTTCTACGAAACCGCCGTCTCTCAGCCGCCCATTCCCGGCACCGTGCTGCTCTTCACGCCGCAGAAGCTCAAATTCGAGGCGTGGGCCGACGGCAGCGGCGTGGGCAAGTTGCAGGAGCCGGAGGAGAAATATCTCATCATCGACGGCCAGCACCGTCTCGCCGCCCTGGAGTTTTTCTCGCGCTCCCATCCCGACGATGCCCGCAACATCAGCGTGCCCTGCGTGATCTTCGACGGCGGCAGCGAGGATTTCGCCACCGAGATGTTCGTCATCATCAACTCCACGCCTACCCGCATCAACAAGAGCCACCTGATCGATCTCTACGAGCGCGTCTCCTGGGCCGAGCCGGACAAACGTTTCGCGGCTAACATTGTCGAGATGCTCTACCGCGCCGACGACAGCCCGCTGCAATACCGCATCAACCGTCTGGGCGGCCGCAGCCAGAAGGAAAAGTGGATTCTGCAGGCCGAACTTTTCAATGAAATCCTCCGCTGGGTGAAGATTGATTGGAAGCGCATCGAGCCCGACGGCACCGACAAGCGCGCGGCCGAACGCCACTACGGGTCCGTCCGTGACTACCTCAAAACCACCGCGAAAGTCTGGGGCGATGCCTGGGGCGACGCCGGCTTTATGGTCACCAAACCGGTTACGTTAAAGGCCATGCTCCGTGTTTACGCCGATCTGGTCTCCGAAGACTCCGGCCCTGCCGAGGAACGCATTGCACGCTGGTCCGCCAAGCTTGCGCCCTGGAGCGAACAGACCCGCGAATTCCGCAACGAAGGTTTTTATGAACGTTTTCCCGCCAAAGGGCAGGTCGAACGCGTCGCCCGGATTCATCGCGAACTGTCGAAGTGGGTCGGTCTCAAACCGCGCGGACGAGGCTGATCTTCCCCAGCGCATTTTCAGGGCGTTTGCCGCAACTTGACCGCACCGGTGCGTGTATTGTACACCGCACCACATCCCCTTTTATCTCCATGAAAACACTGTTCGTCACCGCCCTCCTCGCGTTTGCCTCGCTCACCCACGCCTTGGTCACCGAAAAATTCTCCCAAACCTGCCCGCTCAACGCCGAGGGCAGCATCAGGCTCGACAATATCAACGGCCCCGTCGAGATCCTCGCTTGGAATAAAAACGAAGTCAGCATTGAGGCCGTCAAGGAGGCCTCCGACGAAGAAGCCATCAAGCATATCCAGATCAAGGTGGCGTCCAATCCCAGCCAGCTCGTCATCAAAACGGAACATGATACGACCTGGAAATTCTGGGACCGCTTCCAAGCCAGCGTGCATTACACACTCCACGTTCCCGCCAAAGCCAGGCTTGACAAAATCGATACCGTCAACGCCAGCATCTCTGTTACCGGCATTCATGGCTTCGTGGATCTCAATACCGTCAACGGCAGCATTCATGCCACGGGGTTGCTGGCCGACGCCAAGATTGAATCCGTGAACGGCAGCCTGAGCGCCGAATATGATTCTTTGGAAAACACCAGGAGCATTCTGCTCAAATCCGTCAATGGCCGGATCGAAATCGCACTGCCGAAAGGTGCCGGCGCCAGCATCACCACCCAGTCCGTCAACGGGTCCACCCATGTCGATCAGGCCATCAAGCTGGAAAAATCCGGCAAGCTCGGTGTGGCGGGTCAGATTGGGACGGGCGGGCCGGACATCATACTCAAAACGGTTAATGGCGGTATCGCCGTGAAAGAAAATTAACGGTCATTCGGGCGAGCGACGAGCTCACATCCCCTGCAAGCCCAACGAAACCCAAGGCTCACCGGTTGTGGCGAGAGAATTTGGAGTTCTCTTTCGCAGGCGGTTGGCTGATTTTGATTCGGCTCCAACCCCAAATGCCCATGTTACCCAAGTTTTTCCTGTCTGGATTTCTCGCTCTCCTTCCCGCGCTACCACTCGCAGCTCAAACGCCGGCCGTCCCGCCCTACCAAAATCCAACGCAGCCGATCGAAGTCCGGGTCAAGGATCTGGTTGCACGGATGACACTGGAAGAAAAGGTTGCCCAGCTTCAATCCTTCCGGCCCACCGATCCCAAGGTTTTTGACGATCAGGGCAATTTTGTCGGTGGCGCCGATACCACTGTTTTGGTGAATGGCGTCGGTGCGATCTACCTTGGCGAGGATCGCTTCGCGAGCAAACCCCGCGAGCGCGTGCTGCGCGCCAATTCCGTCCAGAAATATCTGCGCGAGAAATCCCGCCTCGGCATCCCCGCCTTCACTTTCGCCGAAGCCTTGCATGGCTACATGGCGGCCGGCGCCACGAGCTTCCCGGCGGCCATCGGCCTAGGCTGCACCTGGGATACCTCCTTGGTGGAACAGGTTTTCACCGTCGCGGCTCGCGAGGCCAGCGCTCGCGGGGTGCGCCAAGTGCTAAGTCCGGTCCTCGACCTAGCGCGCGACGCACGCTGGGGCCGTTTTGAAGAGTGCTACGGCGAAGATCCGTACCTCGTCTCGCGCATGGGCATGGCGGCCGTCTTCGGTTTGCAGGGGCGCACGACGGTCATCGACCAGCAGCATGTCGCGGTCACGCTCAAACATTTTGCCGGACACGGCCAGTCCGAGGGTGGCAGGAACATCGCACCCGTGAATCTCGGCGACCGCGAGTTTCGCACCCACCATCTCTACCCGTTTGAAATGGCCGTGAAGGTGGCGCACGCCCATTCGATCATGGCTTCCTACAACGAATGGGATGGCGTGCCCAATCACGTGAACCACAAACTGCTCACCGATATTTTGCGGGGCGAATGGGGCTTCGACGGCTACGTCATGAGCGACGGCGGCGGCATCGAGGTGGTGTACGAAAATCATCTCGCCGCCGCCGGCCCGACCGAAGCGGGAATCCTCAGCCTCCAAGCCGGCCTGGATTATAATCTTGGCGGCAAAGGCCAGTGTTTCGCCAAACTCGCCGAAGCCGCCAAGGCCGGCAAGGTCTTGCCGGCCGACATCGACCGCGCCGCCATGAATGTGCTGCGCGTGAAATTTCTCTGCGGCCTGTTCGATCATCCCTATGCCGACGCCGACGGCATCGACCAGGTGACCAATACCGCCGAGCACAAGGCGCTCGCCAGACAAGCCGCCGTCGAAGCGATGGTCCTGTTGAAAAACGAAAACCACACCCTCCCGCTTGATCCCGCAAAAATCAAAACCCTCGCGGTGATCGGACCGAACGCGGCCGATATTCATCTCGGCGGTTATTCCGCGGTGCCCATGGCGGGAGTGAGCGTGTTGCAAGGCCTCAAGGATTTCGCGGGTAATGCTTTCAAGGTGTCTTACGCCGAAGGCTGCAAACTCACGGCCAATCACGCTTCAGGCTGGCTCGTGAACGAAAGTCCGGTCCTGAACGACGCCGCTGATGATTCCCGCCTGACCGATGAGGCGGTGGCCGTGGCGCTCAAGAGCGATGCAGTGTTGCTCGTACTCGGAGAAAACGAGCTGTTGCGCCGCGAGGCGTGGAGCGAAGATCATCTCGGCGACCGCGACACCCTCGAACTGGTCGGCCGCCAGCACGATCTGGCCCGGGCCATTCTCGCCACCGGCAAACCCGTGGTCGTCTTGCTCCTCAACGGCGGTCCGCTCGCGATCAATTACCTGCAGGCGCACGCTCCCGCCATCATTGAAGGTTGGTATCTCGGCGAGGAAACCGGTCCTGCCGTGGCCGACGTTTTGTTCGGCAAGGTCAGTCCGAGTGGCAAGCTGACGGTCACCTTCCCGCGCAATGTCGGGCAAATTCCCGTCTACTACGACCACCAACCCTCGCGCTTCCGCCATTACGTCCTGTCCGATTCCACACCCCTGTATCCGTTCGGCTTCGGACTGAGCTACACCAATTTCGAGTACAAGAACCTGCAAGTGTCGCCCGCCAAAATTCCGCCGGACGGTACGGCCCGTATTTCCGTCGAAGTGACGAACACCGGCGCGACCAAGGCCGATGAAATCGTCCAGCTCTACCTTCACGCCACAGTCAGTCTGCCCGTTCGTCCGGTGCAAGAGTTGAAGGATTTCACCCGCATCACGCTCGCCCCCGGCGAGACGCGCACCGTGGCGTTCGACCTGACACCGGACAAACTCGAGGCCTACGACTTGAAGATGCAACGCACGGTTCAACCCGGAAACTTCGAAATCCTCGTCGGAAAATCCTCCAGCGAATTTTTGAAGGGTACGCTGCGCGTGGAGTAATCTTCCCAATTTCGAGACAGGATATATTCGTTTTCAGATCAGGGCGGCCGGTCGCCGCTTTGCCGCGATCGCGTAAGCCCAAGTCAGGAAGCCACTGGCTCCTGTTTCTGATCTTGGCACGCGCCTTGCAAAACAAAGGAATGCTCCACGCGTTGTATTCGCTCCAATTCCGCGTCCATACTCCGGTATTCCTCACGCTGCTCGTCGCGGTCATGGGCACTGCCGTGCTCTGGATGAACGCGACGCTTCCTTTGACCACCGGGGACACCGCGTCTCATCTGGCCATCGTCCAACTCCGTAACCCTCCGGCCCCGACTCCTCCTGCGTCTGGCCGTGCGTCGCACCCACACGACGTGGGGGAGTTATTCGGTTTGGTGCCCGCGCCGTTTCTCCTCATTCCTGCCCTGCTGATTCTCCCTTTCTCTCCAAGCGAAAACACGATTGAGGGAGCGTAAACAGAACCAAGCCTCCAATCGCAGTACCAAAATCTTTTCCATGCTCTCCGACCTCCGCTTCGCTTTCCGTCAACTGACGAAGTCACCTGGATTCACCTTCATCGCGATAACCACCCTCGCCCTCGGCATCGGCCTGAACATCTCGATGTTCAGCCTGATGAACCTGCTCCTGCTGCAACCGCTCCCTTACGCCGACAAGGACCGCTTGGTCCGCATCTACCGCACCTCGCCACAATCGCAGGAGGCCGGTCACTCCGCTTCCGACTATCAGGAACTCCTCCAAGGCAGCAAGGACTTCGCCGACCCTGCTGCTTTCCGCATGTGGAGCGCATCGATGGCGAATCCACCACGATTGTCGGCGTGATGCCGGCCGCCTTTTCCTCGGTCTTCCTCTGGGGACCGGGCGACATCTTCCGCCCGCTCGCGTTGACCGACATGGAGAAAGCCAATCGCGACGACAATGACCTGAGCCTGATCGGTCGTTATCATTCCGTCAAATCGCTCGAACAGCTTAACACCGGGCTGGGCACCCTTGCCGCCCGTCTGGCACCGTTGCGCAGCGAGGCCAAAAGCAAAGACGGCCTCCGCGCCGTGGCGCACGCACCCGGGAGTTTGGCATCCGCGCCGCGCTCGGTGCCACCCGCGGCCATCTGCTCGGGCCGCTGCTGACGGAATGCCTGCTCCTGGCGCTGCTCGGAGGCGCCGCCGGCATTCTGGTCGCACTTTGGTCCAACGACTGGCTTTCCAGCCGGATCTCGGCGAACGGATTTATCGTCTTTAAGATCGTGCTCGACAAGAAAGTGCTGGGCTTTGCCCTGCTGCTTTCACTTGTCACCGGACTGGCCTTTGGCATCGTGCCCGCTTGGATCATGTCGCGCGTCAACGTCAACGCGACCCTGAAGAGCGGCGGTCGCGGTTCGACCGGCAATCGCACGCAGAATCGATTCCGGAACCGTCTGATCGTCGTGCCGTTTGCGCTCTCACTCGTGCTTCTCGTCGGTGCCGGTTTCTTTCTTCACGGACTCAACCGGATGCTCAAACGCGAAACGGGGTGGGACACCGGCCACACCTTCATGGCGGTGATCAATCTGCCCCAGGCCAAATACAAGAGTCCCGACCAAGCCTATTTATTCTACACCCGCCTGCAAGCACGCCTCGGCGCCCTGCCCGGAGCGGAACAGGTCAGTGTCGCCTGGACGCTTCCGATGTACCAATATCTCGCCAGCCGCAGTGTGATTGTCGAAGATCGCGACGCGCCCCCGGTCGGACACGAGCCTCTGGCCTCCATCAATGGCATCACCCCGTCCTATCTCGCCACTGTGCAGGTCAAACTGCTTGCAGGGCGGAATTTCACCGAAGCCGACAACCTCGTATCACCACCCGTCGCGCTGATCAATGAGTCGATGGCCAAGGCTCTTTTCCCTCACGAAAGCCCACTCGGCAAACGTCTCGGCAGTCCCGATCCGCCCAAACGCAACTGGGTGGAGATCGTCGGGGTGGTGGCCGACAATCGCCTTGCCATCAGTTTCCTGCCACCGCCCACGCCATTCCTGATCATGCGACCGCTGGCGCAGGAAACTTGGAACTACGTCACGGTCACCGTCCGTGCGCAGTCGCCCGAGACCCTGGCCGAGTCGACGCGTCGGATCATTGCCGAGATGGATTCCGACCTGCCCTTGCAGCTATTCGGCACGGTCAGGAAGGTCATCAGGCAAATGTCGTCTGGCACGGGCATGATCAGCACTGTTTTGGCGGTCTTCGCCGGACTCGGCCTGTTTCTCTCGGCCCTCGGCCTCTACGGCGTCATCGCCCGCACGGTCGTGCAACGCACCCCGGAGATTGGCGTGCGCGTCGCCCTCGGAGCTCAGTCCGGGGATGTCCTCCAGCTAATGCTCGGCAGCGGGCTGAAGCTGGTGCTGTTCGGCGCTTCGATCGGCCTGCTCGGTGCCTATGGCTTGGCGCGGCTGCTCGCCACCATCTCCCCCTCCTTGTCGCAAGAAACCCCCGCCACGACCGCGACCGGCCTCGTTTTGCTTGTCACTCTATTGCTCTTTGCCACCGCTCTGTTCGCCTGCTGGCTTCCCGCCCGGCGAGCCACGAAGGTAGATCCCATGGTGGCACTGCGGGCAGAATGATCCCATTCGATTGTTTTCTTTTTAGTAATCATTCCCATTCTCGCCTGAGTTGTGCCCATTACTTCTGCCCAAAACCGGGCCGGAGCACGCTCAAGAGCACGCGTCCTGCCACATTCCCTCGCTGAGAATTTTTCATCTCCAAACCCCATCCCCCAATGAATCGTCGCACCTTCGTTTCTTCGCTCGCGGTGGCCGGCATCGCCGCCGCCAGTCCCCGATTGTTTTCCGCCGACACCAAATCCGGCCCAAAACCGAAGATTGCCGTCATCGGTTGCGGCTGGTACGGCGGCGTAGCCATCGAGAGCATGGCCAAAAATGTCGGAATCGATGTCGTTGCCCTCTGTGATGTGAACTCCCGCGCCCTGAAGGAGACCCTGGCCCTCGTGGCCGGATATCAGCAGCGGGAACCAAAAACTTTCGCTGATTACCGCGAGATGCTGGCTGCCGCCAAATATGATATCGTCATCGTTGCCACGCCCGATCACTGGCACACACTGCCCGCGATCGCCGCGATGCAGGCCGGCGCGGATGTCTGGCTGGAGAAGCCCATCAGCTTGGACGTGCTGGAAGGCGAGGCGCTCGTGGCTGCGGCGCGCAAATACCAGCGCGTGGTCCAGGTGAACACCCAGCGGCGCAGCACCCGCTGTCTGGCGGAAGCGCGGGACAAGTATATCCGCAGCGGAAAACTCGGGAAGATCGGCCTCGTCGAATCTTTCTCCTATTTGCATGGCCGCCCGGCGGGCGTTCCGGCCGACACCACTCCGCCCGCGCATCTCGACTATGATCTCTGGACGGGACCGGCGCCGTTGTTGCCGTTCAAGTCCGCCTTCGAGTCCAAGGGCTGGCGCGCGCGCATGGAATACGGCAACGGCCAGATCGGCGATCTGGGTGTGCACATGCTCGACTGCGTCCGCTGGATGATGGATCTCGGCTGGCCCCAATCGATCAGCTCGACCGGAGGAATTTACGTGGACAAAAGCTCCTTCGCCAACATCTCGGACACACAGCGCAGTGTGTTCAAATACCCCGACCTCGACGTCAGTTGGGAACACCGGACCTGGGGCGGCGCGCCTACGGTCAATCGCAACTGGACTGATCTGTGGGGCGCCCGTTTCATCGGTGAAAACGGCATGCTGAACGTAACCATCTTTGGCTACGAGTTCACCCCGGCGGACGGCGGACCGCGCGAAGGTTTCCACATGCTGTCCAAAACCGGGAATCTGGAGAATATCGATTTCAACCAAAACTCCGCCTCTGACGAAATTCAAAAAAGCCATGTGCTTGATTTCATGCGGGCGCGGGCCGATCGCTCGCGCCCCGTCGCCGATGTCGAGGAAGGCCACATTTCCACGGCCTGTTGCATTCTGGCCAACCTCGCGCAAGAACTCGGTCGTCCGCTGGTCTACGACCCGAAAACCCGCACGATTCCCGGCGACGCCGAAGCCACCCGCCGCCTCGCGCGCATGTACCGCAGCCCGTGGATCCATCCCGATCCAGCCACGGTCTGACGGACCGCCCCCACCACTGCCCGCTGAGCCACAAGAGCGAAAACCGCCCTCTCCCCTCACCGTCACTTTTTTTGCGCGTCGTTCGAAACCTTTCCCTCCGCTCGCTTTCCAAGTTCACCATGATCCGATCCTTCATCGTCAGTTTTCTTCTCCTGAGCACGGCCGCTTTCGCCGGCGACCCCACCTTGAAGGACCAGGTTAACGCGCTGTTTCGCGATCGCAAATGGCCCGAGGCCCAGGCGTTGCTCGAACAGGTCGTGACCGCCGAACCGGCCAATGCGGAGGCGCATTTCTTCCTGGGCATGAGTTTTCTCAACCGCAACGACGCGGAGCACGCCATCCCCCCGCTCGAAAAAGCGGCCGCCCTTGCCCCCGCCAACAGCTCCTACGTCCGGCATGTTGGCGACGCTTACGGCGTGGCCGCGCAAAAAGCCGGGCTCTTCGCCAAGATGGAGTGGGCGAAAAAATGCAAAGCCGCCTACGAAAAAGCCGTGGAGCTCGATCCCAAGGATATCAACGCCCGGTGGAGTGCGATGGAATTCTACCGGCTGGCTCCGGGATTTCTCGGCGGCGGAATGGAGGGAGCCTATGCCCAGGCGGCGGAAATCAAAAAACTCGACCATGTCCGCGGCCTCGGCGCCTACAGCCTGCTCTATGTTGCCGACAAAAAATACGCCGAAGCCTTCGGACTCTACGAAGAGGTGTTGAAAGACACGCCCGACGACTACGGCACGCTGCTCCAAATCGGCCGGCTGGCCGGGATTTCCGGGGAGCGGCTGGATCAAGGTCTCGGTGCGCTGCAGCGCTGCCTGACACTGACGCCGCCGCCCAATCAGCCTGATCACTCCCGGGTGCACTGGCGCATGGGCACCATTTTGGAAAAGAAAAATGACAAGGCCGGCGCCCGCGCGGCCTACGAAGCGGCCCTGGCCATCGACCCGAAGTTCCCCCAAGCGCTCGAATCGCTCGCCAAGCTGAAGTAACCGCCCATTCGTCCCGGATCGCCACAAGAGGCGCACGGCATGAGGCGGTTTTTGTTGGCCAAAAAAATGCCGCAAGGCCGGCATAACGCAGCTTCGGCACCGACCGGGGCGCTTTCCCTTGGTGCAGGCATGCGTAAACCCTCAAGATGCCCCTAAGGGGGTCGATAACCGGGGTAATAGGGCTCTCGCGCGCGAGCCTCGCCACCAACTGTCACAGTTCCGATCGCCCGTGCCATGAAAGCTGTCTGCCTCAAACTCATCGCCCTCAAACGCGCCATGGGAATTATTGCCGAAACACCGGACACGGACGTGTTTCGTCAAGCCGGATCGGGTGCGGTCCCGGCCTGTGCGACCTCAAATTCTGGCGGTGCCAGGTGACGGAAAATCACAAATTTCAAGCGGCAGGCTCAATCCAGCGGGCAGAATCTTTGTCCCTGAAAAACACGATGTTGCTCGCGGAACAGGACGAGGGGATGTCGCCCGAAGCGATTCGACAAACCTTGCGTGAGCTGCGCGCGAGCCAAATCGAACTGGAATTGCAGAACGAGAAGCTGCGCAACGCCCAGGCGGAACTGAACGCTTCGCGGGCACGTTACTTTGATTTCTACAATTTTGCCCCGGTGGGTTATGTCACTGTCAGCGAACTGGGCCTGATTTTGGAGGCCAACCTCACCCTCGGCCTCATGCTGGGGGTGGTGCACAGCACGCTGCCGGGTCAGCCGATTACCCGGTATTTTTTGAGAACAGATCAGGACATCTATCACGATCTGGGAAAAAAGCTGGTGGCGACGGGAGAATCCCAGTCCTGCGAGCTGCGCATGTTAAAGCACGACGGCGCCTATTTCTGGGTTAAGCTTAAAGCCACCGTCGCCCAGGATGAGGGTGCGCCCGTCTGGCGCTTCATGGTGAGCGATATTTCCGCCCGCAAAAAGAAAGAAGCGGAGTTGCAGCAAAGCACCGAGCGCTTCGAACTGGCGGTCGCCGGCTCGACCGACGGGCTGTGGGACTGGGACTTCACCACCAACACCGTTTATTATTCGCCCCGGTTCAAGCAACTGCTGGGCTTTGCGCCCGACGACCCGCGATTTCCCAACGTCTATGCCTCACTGAGAAAGCGCCTGCACCCGGATGATTACAAATCGACCGAAGATGCGATCCGGCGGGCTGTGACCGATGGAGTGCCCTATCGGGCCGTGTTCCGACTGCGCACCGAGGCTGGAAACTGGCGCTGGTTTGAAGCGAGGGGAGCGACCCTTAGAAACGAAGAGGACGTCGCCACGAGGTTTTCGGGCTCGATCAGCGACATCACCGAACGCAAGACCGCTGAAGAGGCGCTGGCACAGGAACAGTTCCTCATGCGGGCGATGTTGGACCATGTCCCGGATTACATCTATTTCAAGGATCGCGACGGACGCATGCTCAGAATCAGCCGGTCCAAGGCCGATGTGCATGGGGTGCGCGATCCCGCCCAAATGATCGGCAAAACGGATTTTGATTTCTTTGCCGAGGCGCATGCCCGGCAGGCTCACGATGACGAGCAGGCGATTATCCGGACCGGCCAGCCGTTGACCAAAGAGGAAAAACTCTCCTGGCCCGGGCGATCAGACATGTGGGTGTCGACCACAAAAGTTTCGTTACGGGACGAGGCGGGGAATATCGTCGGCACATTCGGAATTTCCCGGGACATCACCGAACGCAAACATATGGAGGAGCAACTTCGCGGAAGCGGGATGCGTCAGGAACTCGCCCTTTCGGGTGCCAACCTCGGGCTGTGGGACTGGAATGTGCCCAGCGGACTGGCTCTGTTCGATCAGCGTTGGTGTGCGATGATCGGCTACCGGCCTGACGAACTTGCCCCTCATGTCAGCACTTGGCTGACCTTGTTACACCCGGATGATGCCACCACTGTCGAAGGCATTCTCCAACCCCACCTAAGAGGCGAGGCCGCCGAATACGAAACCGAGTTCCGGCTCCGTCATAAAGACGGGCATTGGCGCTGGATTCTGGCCAGAGGAAAAGTGATGGAGCGCAACCCAAACGGAGCACCGCTCCGCATGCTGGGCACCCACATGGACATCACTGAGCGCAAGCTGGCTGAAGCAAGGCTGCAGGAATCGACCACGGCCGTGCATGATCTGACCAAAGCCCTGGATGAACACGCCATCGTCGCGATCACCGACCCGCAGGGAAAGATCACCCACGTGAATGACAAATTTTGCGCGATATCGAAGTATTCGCGGGAAGAATTGCTGGGCCAGGATCACCGGCTCATCAATTCCGGCGCCCATGCCAAAGAGTTCATCCGTGAATTGTGGACCACCATTGCACAGGGAAGGATCTGGCACGGGGAGTTGCAAAACCGGGCCAAGGACGGGACGCCCTACTGGGTTGACACCACCATTGTGCCCTTTCTCAACAAACAGGGCAAACCCCGCCAGTATGTCGCCATCCGGGCCGACATCACCGCGCGCAAGCTGGCCGAGCAGGCGCTGATCCAGGCCAAAGTCGCGGCCGAAAGCGCCAGTCGCGCCAAGAGTGAATTTCTTGCCACCATGAGCCATGAAATCCGCACGCCCATGAATGGCGTCGTCGGCTTCACCGATCTGCTGCTGGATAGCGCGTTGGACGAACAACAGAAAATGTTTGTCGATATGCTCAAGACATCCGGCCAGACTTTGCTCAGCATCATCAACGATATTCTCGACTTCTCCTACATCGAGGCAGGCACCATTACGCTGTATACCGTGGAATGCGATGCCCTCCGGCTGATCGAGGAATCGGCTGCTATTTTCGAACCCCAGGCCCGCAACCTAGGTTTGCAATGGAACCTCGACCTTGGCCACGCCACCTCACCGCTTATCATCGCCGACCCGGCCCGCTTCGGAAAGATCCTCGGCTATCTCCTAAGCAATGCGCTGAAATTCACCAAGCAAGGCCGCATCAGCCTCCACCTGGGTCAGGTTAACGTTGATGGGGCAGCCTACCTTCGGCTTGGCGTATCCGACACGGGCATCGGAATTCCTCCTGAAAAACAGGCAAAGCTGTTTCAAGCCTTCACCCAAGGAGACGGTACAAACACACGCCAGTACGGCGGCACCGGCTTGGGTCTGGCCATCAGCAAAAAGCTGGTGGAACTCATGGGCGGTCAGATCGGTTTTGAAAGCGAAGTCGGCAAAGGTTCGACTTTCTGGTTCACCATCCCCCAGCCCCGGAGCGTCACCGCGGAAAAGCATGCCCCCGGCACCGCGTCTCCGGTGCCGGCACCCCCTCTGACCGTCCTGGTGGTTGAGGACAACTACGTCAACCAACAGGTGGCCAAGCACCATCTCTTAAAACAGGGTTGCCAGGTGACGATCGCGTCGAATGGCACCCAGGCCATCGAGCTCGTGCAGAGCGAACACTTCGACCTGATTTTAATGGACTGCATGATGCCCGATACGGACGGATATGAAACCACCGATGTCATCCGAAAATGGGAACGGCAGAATCCGGCCCGCCCGCACCTGCCCATCATCGCCCTGACGGCCAATGTCATGGCGGGTGATCGCGAAAAGTGCCTTGAGTCCGGCATGGACGACTACCTGTCCAAACCCATTATCGCCGCGCAACTGGTCGAAATAATCGCGAAGTGGCGGCCCGCGCGGACTGCACGCATCGCCGGACAAAAGCCGCGGACCGAAGGCGGCTGACTCCATCACGCGACCGCCGGGCGCGACGTCAGGAAACGCCCGGCCGGCCCACCCACGTGCAATTTTATTTTTTCGGCAGTGAAAGCGCTTCAAGGATCGGCGTGCCCCGGCCCTCGGCATCACGCACCCCGAAAACATCCCGATAATCCCAGATCGCCCAGCTCCAGCCATGGCGGGCGGTGTTGGCCATGATGACCGAAATATAGTTGCGCTTGGAATCCGCGTCGGCCGCGACATAGACGCCAAATTCACCGAGATGGATCTCACGGCCCGGCGCGTTTTTCGCCGCCCACGCGGCGACCTTGTCAAAGGCCTCGTCGATGGTTTTCGCGGTGAGTTCAAATCCCGCCGGCCGGTATGCGTAGTGATCGGCCGGCACAAATCCGGTCAGGTCCGGCACCTTGCCGGGAAATTTGATCGCCGGCATGTTCGCGGGAAATTTCGTCCACCAGGTCCGCTGGTGCGTGAACAGCATCGGCTCGTAGAAATGCAGCGTGATCGCCACATGCGGATCAGCCGGCAGCTCGATGTCGCCCACATTGCCGAAGATGCTCCAGCGGTTGGCCGTGATGTAAACCATGCGTGTGGGATTCGACTCGCGGATGGCCGCCAGCATGCGGCGGTTGAAGCGGTTGAGCTGATCGTTTTTATCCGCCACCGGTTCGTTGAGCAGCTCGAAGCGCAGATAGTCGCCTTCCCCGGCAAAACGCCGCGCCGCCCGCGCCCAGAAATCGGCGACCCTGGCCAGCAGGTTGTCGTTGGTGAAGACCTCGCGCTGCTCCGCGCCCGGATTGAAATCCGCGCCCGGCAGAAAATGCATGTCGAGGATTGCCCCGAGGCCGTGCGCCCTGGTCCACGCCAGCGCACGCACAAACGGCGCGATCTTCTCCTCGTCGAGCGAGCCGTCCGCCCGCAGCCACAGGCGGCCGTCGATCGGATAACGGATGTGGTCGAACCCCTGCGCGGCGATCCATGCCACGTCTTTCTCTTCAAACCAAGCCGCACCATAGGGCTGCTTCGCGTCGTTTTGCGACAGCCAGTGGCTGATATTCACCCCTCGTTTGAAAGTATAAACGGTCTGGGTGTCCGCACCGTCAGCCGCCGGCAGCAACACCGGCGCAGCCACGAGCACAAGCCGGAGAATGAAACGACGGAGAACAGAAAAGAACTTCATGAGGTGAAAATTATAGGCCA
Source organism: uncultured Opitutaceae bacterium (assembly GCA_964541315.1). Lineage (GTDB taxonomy): Bacteria > Verrucomicrobiota > Verrucomicrobiia > Opitutales > Opitutaceae > Didemnitutus. The sequence continues at coordinate 6,624 of CAZIQP010000064.1, read as the reverse complement.
AACCGAAACATAGGACGTTCCCGATACCGCGAACGCGGCTCCGGAGCAATCCGCAAAACGGACCTGCGCCGGATTCGGTTTCCGACCCGATCATCCCTGTCTGGCACACACCGCGCTGATTGCCGCGGGGGCTTCCGACCCGGTCACTTCATTTCGTCCAGGCGTTTGCTCAGGTCTTTGATCCGTGCCTCAAAGTTGGTCAGTTGGGTGATCACGGTGTTGAAGCTTTCTCCTGCGGCACGGCGTTGGCGGTATTCTTCATGCAGCACGTCGTAGCGCTGTTTCAGCACCCGCAGTTTCTCGCGGTAATGTCCGGGCGAGGACCGGACCTCCCGAGGATCAAGGTTGAACGTGCGGACCATCTCCGTAAAATCCCGGCCGAGTTCGTTCAACTGCTCCTGAAACGACAGCGGGATCGGCGGCCCGTCGGCGCGGGCGACCAGCACCCGATCCTCCAAAGTCCCGTCCTCCCGCCGGGCCACGTGGACGCATTCGCGACCGATAAGGAATTCCCGGCCAAAGGCGACGCGCACCACCTTGAATCCATCATTGCGATATTTGGGCAACTGGTGGCGCGGCACCACCTGCGCCTGTCGCGGCGAGCGTGCCGCGATTTCCGGCGGACCGAAAATCTTCAGGGTCAGCTTGTCGTTCAACGGGTCCGCCTCCGCCATGCGGTATTGCGGCGGCAACCAGCCGGCCTGATAGCCCAACGCGACAAATGCGACCACGGCAGCCATGGCCGTCCAAAACGTTTCCCAGGGAAACTCGCCCGCCGCCGGAGCCGCTTCGGCGATGAGGATGATGGCCAGTGCGTTCATGTTCTCTTTTTCGCAGCGACTCAGATAGGAGATAAGCGCCCGGCTTGCGAGCGCTTTTTGCTCGTACAGATGTTGGCCGCACCGATAAATCGCAACGTCACCGAAGGATTTTAACCCGGCGTGCGTACTAGGCGTATGAACCCAATCAAGCTTCCTTCTCCAGCCCGCTTCGTACTGGTCGTCCTTCTCGCCCTGCCTTGCGCCCTGTGCCTCGCCGAGGATAAATCGGGTGACGGCCCCACAAAGCCGGTCATGGTCGATCCATATAGCATATCAATCGATTTTCCCGGCGGGCCGCTCTCAAAATTGGTGGCCAGTCTCAAGGCCGACAATGCCGGCAGGATCTCGATCATCCCGACGGCAGGGCTGGATCCGATACTGCCCGCTTTTTCCGTGATAAATACCCGCGCTGATTCAGTGATGGCAGCTTTGAGCCGGATACTGGAACCGCAGGGTTATTTTCTGAGCCCCGTCGGCCTCAATCTGGCCGTGTTGACAAAATCCGAGAGCCACACCTCCCAGGAGTTCGCTTCGTTCCAGTTGGAAAGCAAACTCGGCAACCGGTCTGTCGATGAGGTGATTGCCGCCATCCAAGCGGGCTGTGAATTTGCCAATCCTGACGGCAAGCCTTCCACCTTGCGCTTCAAATACCATCCCGGCACAAAACTGCTGTTCGTTGCCGGCACTCAACGGGAGGTCGGCGTAGCCAACCGCGTATTCGGCAGCCTGCCCGATTTCCCAACGAAAGTTCCACCACCCCCGTCAGAGAAAAAGTGATCCCCGCCATCACCGCGTTTCCCACGCCCTTGATCCCCGCCCAACAACAGGGAGAGGAATCCACGGCGGAGCTGCGCCGGCTGACCACGGCTCTCGCGCAAGGCGAGGACGAAGCCTGGTCGCACTTCAACCGGCTGTACGGTCCGGCGGTTTTCCGACAACTGCTGGCGCTCACGCGGGGCGATCATGATCTGGCCAAAGAAGCGTTGCAGCGCACTTACCTGCGCGTGGCAAAATATGTCCGGCCCTGTGAAACGGAAGCGATGTTCCGGGCTTGGCTCCGGACCGTGGCGCGCACCGCCCTGCAGGATTGCTGGCGCCGGCAGCGCAGTTTCACCGACCTGCTTTTTCGGAAGCGCCAGGAACCGCCTGAGATGCCCGATCGCACCGGTGACGAACGATTGATGGCGGAGCTTGATGCCGCTCTCGCCCGGTTGGATGCCACCAATCGCGAATTGCTCGAAGCCAAATATTTTTTGGGCTGCGAAGTGCGGACCATCGCAGACCGCCTCGCCATCACGCCCAAAGCGGTGGAATCACGCCTCACCCGCGCCCGCGAATGCCTGCGTCGTGAACTGCTCGCCGTTCTCCAACGTCATGAATAAAAAAGAGCAGCTTCTCGCAGACACGATCGAAAATACCGGCGGCGAACAGTTCGCGCTCGTCGCGGCCGCCTTTGCCCGCCGCCGCCGTGCAGTCAGGCAAGCCAGTCTCGCCGCCGGACTAAGTCTCGCGGCAGCCGGCGCGTTTTTTGCCATCCGGCAGCCGCCCAAGGAACCGGCCATAGTGGTGGCTCCACCCTCGCCTGCCCCGGTTTTAGAAATAATTTCCGATCAGGAGTTGATGGCCCAACTCCGGGACCAGCCGGTCCTTTACCTGAAAGATCAGAGCCATATCACGGGAGTCGTTTTTCTCGCGGAGAATAAAGCGGATGGAAAACTGTAATTTAAAACAAATTGGCTTGTTTCGTCGCCCGCTCCTGAACTGCAGCCGCACGAGTTGACGCGGCGGATTCCTTGAGTTAATTGGCG
>CAZIQP010000064.1:0-3895 GCA_964541315.1 uncultured Opitutaceae bacterium | reverse complement strand
CTCCTGAACTGCAGCCGCACGAGTTGACGCGGCGGATTCCTTGAGTTAATTGGCGGCAACGTTTCATAACCCTCCTCCCCTCTGATCCTATGAAATCAATTCGCTGCGCTCTGCTCACGGGCCTCGCCCTCCTCCTGTCTGCCGTTCCTTTTCGCCTCAGCGCCGCCGACACGGTGGCGGCCACTTCGCCGGCAACCAAGCTCTACGTGAAAATCGACTCGCCCGACCTGCTGAACTTCCACGATTACCGGCTGTCACGGGTCGATAGCAGCGAACTGGTTCTCACCACCCTTAAAAATTCAGCCGCAGCCCAGGCTCGGTTCGCCGGGTACCCCGGCGAAGTGATCGTGCTCGACGAAAATGCGAAAGCGCCGGATGGCGCTGCCGTTTTGCTGCTCGTCTGGGACCGGGGCGTCGTCACGGCCACGTTTCAGCAGAACGGCCGGGAAAAATTTCTGGGCGTGGTCAGCCGCACTCCGCTGTCCACTCATCCGGACTACAGTCGCATGCGCCAGGATATCGACCAGGGGTTGCGCGAATACCGGCATGACGCGCACTTGCGCGCCACCACGCAGATGAATCTGTACCAGGCGCTGCTTTATTTGCGCAACTATCAGGCCAAGGGCTGAGTCTAGCGGGCATCCACCCACGCCAGACCATCGGCCACGCGGCCGACTTCGATCAGTTTCGTCACCGCCCCGACAAAGTCAACCGGCCCGAAGCCGGGAGGCACTGTGGCGGCAGGTGCTCAGCTCCGCAGCGGAATCAATGCGCGCAGACGCGGATCGCGCAGGAAAAGGGCGCCCCAGATCAGCACACCAAAGGCGAAGTGCAGGAACACCGGCTCGCCAATCCGTATGTGCGTCTGCATCGCCCCACCGAGATAACCGGTCAGCAAGATTGCGCCCAGCACCGACGTGCGGGGAATCGCGTAAACCAGAGTGCAGGCCAGCTCGAGAATGCCGAGCCCCAGGGCGTGACTCACAGGTATGCCCAAATGGGCGAACCCTTCGTCAAGTTGCGGGGGATGGATCAGCTTCATGCTGCCGCTGAACAGGAACATCAGCACCGGCAGAGCGCTCATGACGTAGCTGGTCCAAAGGATTTTTTTTGAAACGGGGGCGGTTGGAATGGTCGGGTTCATTGGGGGATTCGTGGGTTAGCTCAATCGTGAGGAACAGGCAATCAGTGACTGACGGGGTTTCAAATCATCGCAACAAATTGCTCGAGCCGGTCCAGACACTCGGTCCAGCCGCCGTTGTGATCATCGCGTTCCTCTGTTTTCTGGAAGGCGGCCTGATGCAGGGTGAGCAGGGTCTTCCCCGCCTGCTCGGCGAAGGTCACCGTCACGACCGTGACGGCCCAGGGATTGTCTTCTGCCGGTATGGACGTGCGATGCCACGTGAAGGCCAGACGTTCCGGCTCTACGATTTCGCGATAGGCGCCCCACACCCAGTGGTCGCTGCCATCGGGCGCACGCATGCAAAATTTGTAGACACCGCCTTCGCGAAAATCGATTTCGCAAAAAGGCAGGGTAAAATTGTTCGGTCCCCACCAACGGGCCAGATGCTCCGGCCGGGTCCAGCCTTTGAAGACCAGGCTGCGCGGGGCGTTGAGCAGCCGGGTGAGGACCAGCACGCGTTGCTCCGCCGGTTCAGGCCGTAATTTCATGCGGCCTTGACGACGGAGATAAATGAGGAACCGAGGATCTCATCGGCCGGCATGAGCCTGCCGCAGGACTTTGATGTCGAGCTTGGTCATCTTGAGCATGGCTTGCATGGCTCGGCCGGCCTTCACCGAATCATCGTCACCGAGCAACTCGGAAAGAATGTCCGGCACGATCTGCCATGACAGACCAAATCTGTCCTTCAACCAGCCGCACCGCGACGCCTCACCGCCCTTCGTCAGCCGCTTCCAGTAGTAATCGATTTCTTTTTGGGTTTTGCAGCTCACGACAAAGGAGACGGCCTCGGTGAACTTGAAGAGCGGACCGCCGTTGAACAGAATGAGTTCCTGTCCATTCAGCCGGATGGTCGCGGACATGACATTTTTGCCGCTTCCGTTCACGCTCACAATTCTGGTCTCCTTGAAGACCGAACCATAAAACTTCATCGCGGCTCCGACCTTGCCGTCAAACCACAAGAAGGGGGTGATCGTTTGCATGGTGATTTTTTTATGTTTTGAACCGGGTTTATGTTTTCGCCTTGGCCTCGGCCAGGGCCTTCAAGCTTGCCAGGCCTTTTTCGAAATCACCGCCAACCACTTTGTCCATGTTCATGAACAGGCCGACGGCCTTGAAGATGAAATTTCTTTCACCGCTCATGCTCCAGGAAACCACGGTCTGGCCGCCTTCGGTCTGGAAAGCAAATTCCGCGGTATTGGTGGCCTTGAAGGGCTTGAGGAATTCCAGCCGGAAACGCACCAGCTCATTGGGCCGGCTCTCCGTGATTGTCATGCGGCCTTCGCCGACCTTGGCATTGCCGCTCCATGAGAAGACGGCCCCCAGACCGGCCGGCGGCCCGGCAAAGGTGTTTTTCACCGCCGGGTCGAGCTTGGCCCAGGGAGAAACCTCCTGCCAGGCGTGGAGATCGTTGACCCACCCGAACACCACGGCGGGCGGCGCCGAGATGGCAGTGCTCCGCACGATGCGGAACCTGGCCGGCTGCAACGCCGCGACAATGGCAAAGACAACGAGGATAATAGCCAGGACGATGAGGATTTTTGTCAGCATGGTTTTTATTTTTGGAAAGATTGAGGTCCGATAATTTAAATCTTCGGGGCGGCGGCCTGCGCGGAACCGCTTATTCCGGGGTGACGCGATTTGCCGGATTGGGCGGAAGCAGGCTTCGGGATTTTCGCGGGCGCCAGGCTCGCCTTCGCGTTTGGCTGCTTTTTTTGCAATTCCCGCAGATATTCTTCAAGCCGGTCAAAACTCTCTTCCCAATGGCGGCGGTAGGCCTCCAACCAATCGACCGCCTCTTTCATCGGCCCGGCCTTGAGCCGGCATGGCCGCCACTGCGCATCCCGGCAGCGCTCGATGAGCCCACTGCGTTCCAGCACCCGGAGATGTTTCGAAATGGCCGGCAGACTCATCGCATGCGGCTCGGCCAGTTCCGTGACTGAACTCTGGCCCGCGGTCAGGCGCGACAGGATCGCCCGGCGGGTGGGATCGGCCAGGGCCGCAAAGGTGAGACTGAGCCGGTCAGGGGACATGAGTACTCAGAGGTTTAATTTAACCATTTGGTTAAATGCAAAGCGGAATCTGTCAAGTCCCCGTTCTGCAATTTCCGCGCTTAAAAGAAACTCCCGCAGATCAACCGCGATCATGCGCACTGCGACAGGCCAAGAAGTTTGCCGCCAAGCAACAAAAGTGAATTCCCCGGTTCCATCCTCCTTCCCTGCCAATCGGCAGCAAAACTTCAGGAAAGTCAGATATGACAGTCCGGCAAGATTACCGTTGAATACCTCGCGACCCGGCCCCACCACATTTTTTCTGACGGGATGAGAAAGATCTTTTATTTGAGCGTGCCACCGGGCCAATCCTTCGTTCAAGTCATCCCCCTCAGCCAAATATGCCATCGGGCCAACCCACCCAAACTCCCCTGCTCACTTTGCGCAGCGCCGCCAAAAATTTTGGCGGCGTGCGAGCTTTGCGCGGGGTGGATTTTGAACTGCAGGCGGGCGAAGTGCATGCCCTGCTGGGCGAAAACGGCGCCGGCAAAAGCACCCTCATCAAGCTTATCACCGGCGCCCACCAGCCGGATGCCGGACAAATCATCCTGAAGGGCCGCACCCTCGACGGTCTTACCCCGTCGCTGGCCCAGCAACTTGGGGTCGCCTGCATTTACCAGCAGCCCGCCCTGTTTCCCGATCTCACCGTGGCGGAGAACATCGG
>CAZIQP010000063.1:4276-21079 GCA_964541315.1 uncultured Opitutaceae bacterium | reverse complement strand
TCTCCGCCATCACCAAGCAATTCGGCGAAGGCTCGATCATGCGCCTCGGCAGCAATACCAAGATGAAGGTCGAGACGCTTTCCACCGGCTCGCTGGCGATTGACCTGATGCTGGGCGTGGGTGGATTGCCGCGCGGCCGCATCATCGAAATCTACGGCCCGGAGTCGTCGGGCAAGACCACGTTTTGCCTGAGTGTGATCGCGGAAGCGCAGCGGCAGGGCGGGCTCGCGGCGTTCATCGACGTCGAGCATGCGCTTGATCCGAAATACGCCCGCGTGGTCGGCGTCAGTCTCGACGATCTGCTCGTTTCGCAGCCGGATAGCGGCGAAGACGCGCTGAACATCATGGAGACATTGATCCGCTCGAACAGCATCGACGTCATCATTCTTGATTCCGTGGCGGCTTTGATCACGAAGGCGGAACTCGACGGGCAGATGGGCGACATGACCATGGGAAGTCAGGCCCGCTTGATGTCACAGGCCATGCGCCGGCTCACCGCAGTGGTCAGCAAGACGAACTGCGTGTGCATTTTCACCAACCAGATCCGGGAAAAGATCGGCGTCATGTTTGGCAGTCCCGAGACCACCTCAGGTGGCCGGGCCCTGAAGTTTTTCTCCTCCATCCGCCTCGACATCCGCCGCAAAGACCAGCTCAAGACCCCGGATGGAAAAATCATTGGCAACCGGACCAAGCTGAAGGCCGTGAAAAACAAGGTTGCCCCGCCGTTTACCGAAGTGGAATTCGACATCATGTATGACGAAGGCATCTCGGCCAGCGGCTCGCTCATCGATCTTGGCGTCGACCACAAGGTGCTCGAGAAAAAGGGCGCGTGGATCGCGTTCAATAGCGAGCTGGTCGGCCAGGGCCGGGAAGCGGCGAAACAGGCCATCAAGGACAATCCGGCCCTCGCCGCCAAAGTGAAGGCGGCGATTCTGGAGAAGGTAAGCGTCAAAGGGGGCGAATCTGTCACCGCCGAAAGCGACAATTAATCGCTTCACGCCATAGCTGCCGCACGTTGGGCGCGCGAAAAATCCATGCCCGGCCCAAAAGCCGGGCATTTACTTTTTGCCACGCGACTGCAGCTCGGTATGCATGGAGAGATGTCGCCCAGCACAGATTGTATTGCCGCTCTCGCCACGCCCGTGGGGGTTTCGGCCATTGCTGTGGTGCGGGCGAGCGGCCCGATGGTTCCGGAGCTGATACGGACAGTTTTCAGGGTAACGCCCCCTCCCCGCTTGGCCCAGCATGCGGATTATCACGACCGGCACGGAGCGCTGATCGACGATGTGTTGTTCACCTGGTTTGCCGCGCCCAATTCTTACACCGGGCAAGACACGCTGGAAATCTCCAGTCACGGAAATCCCTACATCGCACAGAAAATACTCGAAGATTTGTTTGCGCGTGGTTGCCGCAGCGCAGAGCCCGGAGAGTTTACTCAGCGGGCGTTTTTGAACGGTCGGATGGATTTGAGTCAGGCTGAAGCGGTGATGGATCTTATCCAGGCGAGGAGTGAGCGCGCTTTGCTCGCGGCCAATCAGCAGTTGCGTGGCTCCTTGGGACGCCGGATGAACGAGCTTATCGGCACATTGTTGAATGTTTTGGCCCAGATCGAAGCCTACATCGATTTCCCGGAGGAAGACTTGCCGAGGGAGAATGCAGACCTGCTGGTTCAGGATCTGGGAAAATTGCTTGTCGGCACGAGGCAACTGATGGCCACGAGTCACTATGGCGCTTTGCTGCGGGATGGAATTAAGACGGTCATTCTGGGCGAGCCCAATGCCGGCAAAAGCAGTTTGCTCAACCGTCTCATTGGCCGTGAGCGGGCTTTGGTCAGTCCCGAGCCGGGCACGACCCGCGATTATTTGGAGGAGCGGATCAACATCGGTTCTCATGCGCTGCGCTTGATCGATACGGCAGGCTTTAATCTAAACCCGAGCGCGATTGAAAAACGCGGAATCGACAAGACCTTGGAGCAAGCCGCCGAAGCCGATCTTTTCCTCTGGGTGATTGATTCTGCCAGGCCGTTGCCGGTGTTGCCGGCAGCAGCCGTAGCTGTAATGACACCAAGCAAGACGATCGCGGTTTATAACAAAATCGATTTGCCAGTTAACAGCCATAGTCCCCTGCCCTATGATTTTCCATCCGTCTCTGTATCGTCACTTGCCGGCACCGGACTCGATGCTCTCCAAGAATTGATCGTCAAACTCGCGGATTCGTTTCGTTCGGATATCGGCGACGAGGTGATCGCGATCAATGCCCGTCATGCGCAGGCTTTGGAACAAGCGGCACAATGTCTGATCTACGCGCGAGAAAAGCTTAAGGATAATGCACCTACAGAATTGGTATCGAGTGATTTACGCATGGCCTTAAGTTCATTCGGGGAGATTGCCGGTAAGATTGATAATGAGCGGATGCTCGATTCCCTTTTCGCCGCTTTTTGCATAGGAAAATGACAACACATCAAAATAATTATTTTGATGATTATATTTAATTTGTGTGATTTTTAATACCAAACCATTCGATGTGATCGTGTGCGGGGCTGGGCATGCCGGGGTTGAGGCATGTTTGGCTGCGGCACGGATGGGTGCCTCTACCCTCCTGCTTACCGGCAATATCGATACGATTGCCCAAATGAGCTGCAACCCTGCGATAGGCGGCCAAGCCAAAGGACAAATCGTGCGGGAGATTGATGCCCTCGGTGGCGAGATGGCGATCAACGCTGACGTTACAGGAATTCAGTTTCGCTTGCTGAACGAATCTAAGGGCCCGGCGGTCCAGTCTCCGCGCATCCAATGTGACAAGAAAGCATACCAATTCCGACTGAAACATACTTTGGAACTGCAGAGAAACCTCCAAATTTTTCAAGCCACGGTCATCGGGCTTATTTTTGAGAATGGCAGAGTCATCGGGTGTCGGACAAATCTGGATATAGAATTTCTGGGGCAAACCGTGATTATTACCACCGGGACCTTTTTGCGCGGGCTAATGCATGTCGGGCAAAATAAAAATGAGGGTGGCCGGCTCGGAGATTTTAGTGCGAAGACTTTATCGGGCAGTCTCATCGAAGCTGGAATCGAATTGCATCGGCTAAAAACGGGCACCCCTCCGCGCATCCTTGGACGCAGTATTGATTTCACGAATCTTCCTGAGCAACGCAGTGATCCCGAGCCGACTTTATTTGCGTTTCATGACACTCGCGACGAGGAAGATTTGTTCCATGTGGAACAGACAGGTGAAACTAGACTTGGCTGGAAGCCAGGGAGTCAGCGAGTTTCGTGTTGGATGACGCACACCACCAAAGAATCTGCGCAAATTGTCCGGGATAATCTGCATTTGTCAGCCATGTACTCGGGAGAAATTGTTGGAGTGGGCCCACGCTATTGTCCCAGTATTGAGGATAAATTCGTTCGCTTCGCAGATAAACCTCAGCACATGCTTTACCTTGAACCCGAAGGTCGCAGCACGAACGAGTATTATATCAATGGCCTCTCAACGAGCCTGCCATTCGATATTCAGGTCCGCTTGGTACACAGTATTCCGGGCTTGGGAAATGCTGTTTTATTGCGGCCGGCTTATGCAGTCGAATACGACTACGCTCAGCCCACGCAATTGTTTCCTTCACTCGAATCGCGCAAAGTGGAAAATCTCTTTTTTGCAGGCCAGATCAATGGAACTTCTGGTTACGAGGAAGCGGCGGCTCAGGGTTTGATCGCGGGGATAAATGCTGTGCTGAAGGCGAGGGGAGAAGGCCCGCTGATTATTAAACGCCATGAAGGATACATCGGAGTGTTAATAGATGACCTAGTGACCAAGGGAACGACCGAGCCTTATCGTATGTTTACGAGCCGGGCGGAATATCGATTATTGTTTAATCACGGCAGCGCAGAATTGAGGATGTTAGAACATTCAATGTTTCATAAATTATTATCATGTAATCGTTTAAGGAAAATTAAATCAAAATTAGCCAAGATCAATCACTGGATGGAAAATTTTGAGAAGCTTCGTATCCCAACCGGACTTTTGGGAGATGTGGTCCGGCGCGACAAAGGCCAAGCTGTCCTGCCGGCGGAGTTCCTTGATGAATCCAAAGAAGTACGTGACGAGGTGCTCTACCGCGTCACCTATCGCGGTTATCTGACGCGCGAATTGCGTTTGATTGAAAAGCTCAAGGAAGCAGAAGCCATCCGCCTGCCTGAGTCCATCGACTATATGACGGTGCCCGGACTCCGGCGTGAAAGTGCGCTTAAACTCCAGCAATTTCGCCCCTACACTCTTGGCCAGGCCAGTCGCATCAGCGGTGTGAATCCGGCTGACATCAGCATTCTCCTGGTGCTGGTTCGCTCCCGGCAGAAATCAATTTCTGGCGAATGATGACTTGTCCGTCCCGTTATTATTTTTCTGCACCAAGAAAAGTTCGTGTAACAATCCGGTGACACCAATTAAATCCACTGGCACGCCTGCAACGCTTTCTCCCATACTCGCAGTCTGATGGAAAAGAAGAAAATATTGGTCGTGGATGACGAGCCTGATGTCACCGAACTGGTAGCCTATAACCTCAAGGCCAAAGGATTCCATGTGGAGACTTTGAATGATGCCACTGCCAGCATCTCAAAAGCACGGAATTATCATCCCGACCTCATTATATTAGACATAATGATGCCGCATTTGAGTGGCATCCAGATCTGTCGAATTCTGCGCAATGACAACAAGCTATCCCGCATTCCCATCATTTTTCTTACCGCCAAAGCTGAACCACAGGATCGCATCGAAGGACTTGAATCAGGTGCAGATGATTATCTGTCCAAACCTTTCAGCCCAAAAGAGTTGATCCTTCGCGTGGAATCCATTCTGCGCCGAGTATCGGCCCCTCTTCTGCCCACAGCGGCCAAACTGCAAATTGGCGACATCTCCTTGGACAGTGAAACGCACCGGGTTGCGGTCGGCGGGCAGGCCATCGACCTTACGGCCACGGAGTTTAAGCTGCTGCACCTTCTCATGGAACGCCAGGGTCGCGTTCAGACTCGCGAACATCTTTTGCTCAACGTTTGGAATTATTCCACCGAGATCGAGACCCGCACCGTCGATACCCATGTCCGAAGGCTGCGCGAGAAACTTGGGGATGAAGCGGGTTGGATTGAAACCATCCGCGGAGTAGGATACAGAATCGCGGACAAGAAAGTCCCCGCCTAATGTTCGCCTGCCTAGTCATTCTATCCGTCGCTCTGCTGTTCTCTCTCCGTCTGATTTGGAAACAAAACAAGCGTTTATCGACGCTGCACGAGGCAATCAAAGCCGGTCAGGTGCACTTGCGGAGCGAAGGCGCATCGGAAGTGCTTCCGGCCTGGCAGCCGCTGATCGAGTCCATCAACACTCTTATCACGGAAAACAACCGTCTCGCGCAGCAAAGCACCGACAAGCTCGCCCAGCTTGAAGCGACGCTGGGCAATCTCCGCGAGGCGGTCCTCATCGTTGATGAAGTGAACTACATCCATCTGGCGAACCGGGCGCTGCGCGATATTTTTCCGAGCGCGCGCGATCTCGTGAATCTCCGCCTGGAGCTCATCATTCGCAGCGCCGCCTTTCTTGAATATGTGAAGAACACCCGCGGCGGACTGGTGATCCCCCGCCAGGAATTCGAAATCACCGAGGGACAAAGGACCCTGTGCATCGAGGTATCCGGCGCCCCCATCCCTTCACCCGATGGGAAATCCCAGTGGGCCCTCTTCGTGATCCATGACATGACGCAGCAGCGGAAACTGGAGCGTCTGCGCCGCGATTTTGTGGCCAATGCCTCACACGAGCTCCGCACTCCGCTCAGCATCATCAAAGGTTACGTCGAGACGATCGTCGATGGTCACCAGACGATGACACCCGAGGAACGCGACCGGTTTCTCAAGACGATCCAGCGTCACAGCGAACGGCTCAACGACATCATCCAGGATCTGCTCACGCTCTCCCGTCTCGAATCGGCCACGCCGGGAGTGAACTTCGAACCCATTGAGCTCGCGCCGCTGCTCGAAGCCCTTGGAGACGAATATCGGCGGCGCCCGAACGCCGAAGGGCACAAGATCACGGTGGATGCTTCTCCCGGCATCGGAATATTGAACGCGGATCCGGTCAAACTTTCCCAAGTATTCAGCAACCTGATCGACAATGCGCTCAAATATACCCCGAAGGGCTCGGGTATCGGGCTGCATGCCCATGTTCTGCCAACCGGTGAAATCGAGATTGCGGTACGGGACAACGGCCCGGGAATTCCCGCCGAGGACCTGCCGCATATTTTCGAGCGTTTTTATCGCGTCGACAAAGGCCGTTCCCGCGAGACCGGTGGCACGGGGCTTGGCCTCAGCATCGTGAAACACATTGTCCAATTGCACGGCGGACGGGTGTGGGCCGAAAGCGAACAAGGGCAGGGGACTTCGATCATCATGCACCTGCCGCGCAGCCTTTCCGCCGAGCTGTCGCAACCGGTCTTATTCACGGAATAACCGATGCTTCGGGCTTGCACGGTCCGCGCCGCCCGCCCCAGAAATCTGCGTGGGCTATAAACCGGAATTCCTAGTCACCATCGCCGAGCGTCGCACCGCCCTGCGCGCGGAGCTGGCTGCCCTGCTTCCGCAGGCACGGACCATCGTGTGGGAGATCGGCTGCGGACACGGGCATTTTCTCGTTCGTTATGCGGAACTTTTCCCGGATAAATTTTGCATCGGAATCGACCTCATTCTCGACCGTTTGGAGCGCAGCGGCCGTAAGCGTGACCGGGCCCGGCTGGGCAACTGCCATTTCCTTCGCGCCGAAGCCCGTGAGTTTCTGCTTTCCCTGTCACCGGGCATCACCTTTGCGGAAATCTGGGTCCTGTTTCCCGATCCGTGGCCCAAGGCCCGGCACAACAAGAACCGCTTGTTGAAGGCCGAGTTCTTCGAAGCCATCGCGGGCCGTGCGCGAGAGGGGACGCGATTTTATTTCCGCACGGACCATCTCAATTATTTCACCGAGGTCGAAGCGATTGTAGCGGACTTGAAAACTTGGCAACGCGATCTGGTCACGCCCTGGCCGCTGGAACTGGCAACAGTCTTCCAGGCCCGCGCCCCCGAATACCATTCCCTGGTCCTGGTCAGGACATCACATCCAGCCAGGCCAATAGAACTAGTTGCCCCAGGGCTGCCACCCCCAACAAGACCCACGTCACCTGCATAAAAGGATCGCGCGCCAACTTCCGTTCCCCATTGGGATAACGCGGCTGGGGCGTACGATCGAAGATTTCACGGGTGGACGAGGACATGGTTTACGAATGGTCCATCCAACTCCTTAAGGCAAGACTTCGGCTGGGGGATATTAATAAGCAGGACCGCGCGATTTCGCTTGGGCTGCTAATTACGGCGCTGACAGTCGGTTTTTTGATTTCAGGGGTTGACGCATCGCCTCGCAAAAACCTACCTAGATGGCCCTTTATCAATCGGCGACCCGCCGCACACATGCTGTCTTTAATCAAATTTATTGGCCTGCTTTCCGCCCTCGGCTTTGCGACCTTGGCGCATGCCGGTGAAGAAGAGGGTGTTGCTCCGGCTGCGGCCAAGCTGGTGGATTTTGGCGGCGGCTGGGCGATCACCAACAGTATGGCAACCGGCTGGGTGGTCTCGGCCCTGCTGATTGGTCTGATCCTGTGGATTGTACGCAGCCCGAAGCTTCTGCCGACGAAATCCCAGTCGGTTTTTGAATCTTTGCTCGAAGGATTGCGGGATTTGTTCGAACCCATCGTCGGCAAGAAAGCCTTCCCTGCGACTTTTCCCCTGCTCGTTACTTTTTTCATATTTATCCTGATCCAAAATTGGATGGGCCTGCTTCCTGGCGTTGGCACCATTGGTTGGGGTCATGAGGTTGATGGCCATTTCCACCTGACTAGTCCGTGGATTCGTCCGTTTACCGCTGACTTCAACAGCACCATCGCGCTCGCCTTGGTTTCCTTTGGCGCATACTTGATCATCATCTTCAAGTACGCCGGTCCTAAGATCATCCTCTGGGATCTCTTCGGTAACAAGGCGGACAAGGCCGAGACACCTGGCTGGCTCTACCCCTTTCTCTCTCTGGTGTTCGTGATTGTCGGCTGCATTGAGGTGTTCTCGATCGCGATCCGTCCATTCACGCTTTCGGTCCGTCTTTTCGGCAATGTTTTCGGCGGCGAAAATCTGCTCCACGGTACCGGCTTTTTCTTTATTTTCTATTTCATGGAGCTGCTTGTCGGCCTCATCCAGGCAACAGTTTTCACTCTGCTTAGTGCCGTATACATCGGACTGATTTGCAATCATGGCGACGATCACGACCACGCCGAGGGCCACGCCGATGCACACCACTGATTACTTTACCGTCGGGAGCGTGCTTCGCGTGCGCACGGCGGCAACTGCAACCAACAAAAATATCCACTACTATGTCCCTCCTCATCGCTGAAATCACCGGTAACATCGGCAGCGCTTTCGGTCTTCTCGGTGCCGCCATCGGCGTCGGTATGATCGGTCAAAAAGCGGCTGAAGCTGTCGGCCGCAATCCTGGCGCTTCCGGCAAGATCCTCGTCCAAGCCATCATCGGTATGGCGCTTGCCGAAGGTCTCGGCATTCTCGCGCTGTTCCTCGCCAAGGCTAACTCGTAATCAATTAACCGACAGCGCAGGGATTTTCTCGCTGCGCTGTCGGTCCCTTTCCCGCCATGTTGCCCACCCTCCTCGCTGTCACGGAAGCCGCTGAAGAATCCGGCATCGTCCACCAATTCGGTCTCGAACCGAAATACGTGATCATGCAGGTCATCAGCTTCCTGATCCTCTTTGGCGTCCTCCTCAAATTCGGCATCAAGCCCACCATCGCCACGATGGAAGTGCGCAATCAGAAGATTTCCGACGGCCTGAAGCACGCGGAGGAAACCCAGGCCCGTCTTGCGGCCGCCGCCCAAGAGAGCGCCGCCATCATCAAGTCTGCTCAGCACGAAGCCCAGAAAGCCATCGATGAAGCCCGGAAGTCCGCCAAGGAATTTGGCGACAAGCAGCAGGCCGAGGCCATCCAGCGTTCCGCAGACATGCTCGCCAAGGCCCAGCAGTCCATCGAGCTCGAGCACAAGAAAATGCTCAATGAAGCTCGCGGAGAAATCGCCCGCCTCGTCGTCAAGACCACCGAGCAGGTCCTCGCCAAGAAACTCTCCGACGCCGATCGGGCCGCCTTCAACGACGCCGCGACCAAGGAACTCTCCACGCTTTGATCTGCTGAAAGGATTTTCCTTTCGCCTTCCCTCACACTTTTCACTCATCGATGGCCGCCGACAAATCCACCAAGCTCCTCGCGAAACAGCTCTTCAAGCTGAGTCTCGTCAACGGCGTGGTTTCACCCGAGCAGGTGACCGGCGTTCTCGGCTGGATCGAAAAACATTCGCCCCGCCGCCCCGTCGCCCTGCTCAAGGTCTATCATCACCGCATTGCCCTCGAGCTCGCCAAGTCCCGCGCCGAGGTGGAGCATGCCGGCCCGGTCGGTGATGCCACGCTCAGGCAGATCGAAGCCGCCATGAGCAAACGCTACGCCCGCATCATCACCGCCTCGGCCAAGCCCAACCCCAAACTGCTCGCCGGTCTTCGCGTCCGCGTCGGCTCCGACATCTACGAATCTTCCGTCGCAGGCCAGCTCGCCTCCCTCTCCGTTTAGTTTAATATCCTCGTAATTTCCACTCCCACTTTCCATCCGCCCCGCCCGCCATGAGTAACGTCATCGAACAAATCGAACAACAGATCGCCAAGCTATCGACCAAAGCGATTCGCAAGAACACCGGTGTCATCCGCACCATCGCCGACGGCGTGGCCAAGATCGAGGGCCTCTCCGACGTCATGTACAACGAGATGGTCTCGTTCCCCGGCGGCGTCATCGGCATCGCGCTCAATCTTGAGGAAGACGAGGTCGGATGCGTCATCCTCGGCGACGTTTCCCAGCTCAAGCAGGGCGACGAAGTCTCCACCACCGGAAAACTTCTTTCCATCCCTGTCGGCAAAGCCCTTCTCGGCCGCGTCGTTGACGCTCTCGGCCGCCCCGTGGATGGCAAGGGACCGATCGACTCCAAGGAAACCTATCCCGTGGAGAAGATCGCCCCCGGCATCATCGTCCGCAAATCCGTATCCCAGCCGCTCTTCACGGGCATCATGGCGATCGACTCCATGATCCCGATCGGCCGCGGCCAGCGCGAACTCATCATTGGTGACCGTGGCACGGGGAAGACCACCATCTGCATCGACACGATCATCAACCAGGCTCGCATCAACAAGGTCGGTCTCGCCTCGGGTGACAAAAATTTCCGCCCCGTCTACTCGATCTACGTCGCCGTCGGCCAGAAGCAGTCCAACATCGTCCGCACCCTCTCCGCCCTAGAGGCCGCCGATGCGCTGCAGTACACCATCATCGTGGCTGCGCCCGCCGCCGACAATCCCGCCAACCAATACCTCGCTCCGTTCTCCGGCGCCGCACTCGGCGAGTGGTTCATGGAAAACGGCATGGATGCGCTCATTGTCTATGACGATCTCTCCAAGCACGCTGTCGCCTACCGCCAGATTTCCCTCATCCTGAAGCGTCCTTCCGGCCGTGAAGCGTATCCCGGCGACGTGTTCTATCTCCACTCGCGTCTGCTCGAGCGCGCCGCCCGGCTTGATGGCAAAGGCTCGCTCACCGCACTCCCCGTCATCGAAACACAGGCCGGCGACGTTTCCGCTTACATCCCGACAAACGTCATCTCGATCACCGACGGCCAGATCTTCCTTGAGACCGATCTTTTCAACCAGGGCATCCGTCCCGCCGTGTCGGTCGGTCTCTCCGTCTCGCGCGTCGGTTCGTCCGCCCAAATCAAGGTCACCAAGCAGGTCGGTGGCAAACTCAAGGGCGAACTCGCCCAGTTCCGCGAACTCGCGGCCTTCGCCCAGTTCGGTTCCGACCTCGACGCCAAGACCAAGGCCACGCTCGATCGCGGTTCCCGCATCGTCGAACTCTTCAAGCAGCCGCAACTCAACCCGATCGCCATCGAGGTGCAGGCTTCGGTGCTCTATATTCTCCAGAAAAATTACTTCGATTCGATTGAGGTGAAGCACATCGTGGCTGCGGCGAATTCCTTCAAGGAGTTTCTCACCACCCGCAAGACGGACCTCCTCACCAAGATTCGCAACGAGGCCAAGCTCACCGACGAGATCGAATCCGGCCTCAAAGCCGCCGCCGACGAGTGGAAAGCCACCTTCGTGGCGAAGTAAATCCCCAGATCCCGGATCACCGAACCCAGCTCCCATCGATGGCTTCCCTCCGCGACATCCGCCGACGCATCAAGTCGGTCAAGAATACCCGCCAGATCACCAAGGCCATGGAGCTTGTCGCTGCGTCGAAAATGAAGAAGGCGCAGCAGGCCGCCCTCGCGGGCCGCGCTTACGCCGCGCTCATGGCCGAGATGCTCGCGGCCCTTGCCGGTCGCGTGGAAGAAAGCACGCATCCGTTCCTCACGCAGCGCGAGGTCAGGGTGCGCGGCATCATTCTTGTCACGACCGACAAGGGGCTCTGCGGTCCGCTCAACGCGAATCTCTTCAAGCTCGTCACCGACATCAAGGGCCCGGCCAAGTATGTTGTCATCGGCCGCAAGGGCGCGCAGTTTCTCGCCCGCACCCGCCGCGATCTGCTCGCTGAGTTTACTGTGAACGACCGCGTGCCCTTCGCCGACGTCAAGGTCGCCGCAGAGTTCATGGCCAAGCACTACCTTGATGGCGCCGTCGACACCGTCGAGCTGGTCTACCCGCATTTCAAAAACACGCTCGTCCAGGTGCCGACCTGCCTGCCGCTCCTGCCGCTTCAGAGCCTGAAAGCTGTCGTGGCCGATCTGCACAAGGACGCCGGCCACGCCGCGAAGGCCGATGATCGGGAGATTCTCTTCGAGCCCGACGCCCATACCGTGCTCGAATCCCTCCTGCCGCTCTACGTCAACCGGGAGGTTTATCAGCATATCCTCGACGCCAAGGCCTCCGAGCATAGCTCGCGCATGGTTGCGATGAAGACCGCGAAGGACAACGCCACGAAACTGATCGGCGATCTCACACTCGAATACAACAAGGCCCGTCAGGCCGGCATCACGCAGGAAATCCTCGAGATCGCCGCCGCGTCCTTCTCCTCCTCCAACTGATTTTTCAACCAACCCGCCATCCTCTCGTTATGAGCAATCCAGGCAAAATCGTCCAAGTCATCGGCGCCGTCGTCGACGTCCAGTTCGCCGAGAACAATATCCCGCCCATTTATCAGGCGATCACGGTCGACTTTACCGTCTCCGGCAAACAGGAGAAGCTCACCCTGGAAATCCAGCAGCATCTCGGCGAAGGCCTCGTGCGCGCCATCGCCATGTCCTCCACCGAGGGTCTGGTGCGCGGCATGCCCGTGGTTGATACCGGTTCCCCCATCACCGTCCCTGTGGGCGATGGCGTGCTGGGTCGCATCTTCGACGTCACGGGCACGCCCGTGGACGGCAAGGGCCCGGTGCCGCACACCAAGCGCTATCCGATCCACCGCCCAGCCCCGGCGCTCGCCGAACAGGACACCAAGGCCGAGATCCTCGAGACCGGCATCAAGGTCATCGATTTGATCTGCCCCTTCATCAAGGGCGGCAAGGCCGGTGCGTTCGGTGGCGCGGGCGTCGGCAAGACGGTCGTCATTCTCGAACTCATCAACAACATCGCGAAAGCCCACGGCGGCTACTCGGTGTTTGCCGGCGTCGGCGAACGTTCGCGTGAAGGCAACGATCTTTACCACGAAATGTCCGAGGCTGGCGTCATCGACCAGAAGGACATCAGCAAGTCCAAGGTCGCGCTCGTGTACGGCCAGATGAACGAACCGCCCGGTGCCCGTATGCGCGTTGCCCTCTCGGCCCTTGCGATGACCGAATATTTCCGTGACGAGAAGAATCAGGACGTGTTGCTCTTCATCGACAATATTTTCCGTTTCTCCCAGGCGGGTTCCGAGGTGTCCGCGCTTCTCGGTCGCTCGCCCTCCGCCGTCGGTTACCAGCCGACGCTCGCCAACGAGATGGGTCTCCTCCAGGAACGCATCACCTCGACGAAGAAAGGCTCCATCACCTCTGTGCAGGCCGTCTATGTGCCGGCGGACGATCTTACCGATCCGGCTCCGGCGAACACTTTCGCGCACTTGGATTCAACCATCGTGCTGGAGCGCTCCATCGCAGAGCTCGGCATTTATCCCGCCGTCGATCCGCTTGCTTCCGTTTCGAAGGCCCTCCAACCCGACATCGTTGGCGAGGAGCATTACAAGGTTGCCCGCGAAGTTCAGCGCGTGCTCCAGCGTTACAAGGACCTGCAGGACATCATCGCAATTCTCGGGCTCGATGAACTTTCGCCCGAGGATAAGCTTACCGTCTACCGTGCTCGCAAAATCCAGCGTCTCCTCTCACAACCGTTCGCGGTCGCCGAGGTGTTCACCGGCACGCCCGGCAAATATGTTCCGGTCAAGGAGACCGTCCGCGGCTTCAAAATGCTCCTTGATGGCGAACTCGACCACATCGGCGAAACCGACTTCTACATGAAGGGCGGGATCGACGAAGTCATCGCTGCAGCGGCGAAGAAGTAACCAGTTCCAAGTAACAAGACCTCGGCTTTTCCTGACACTTGATGCCTGTCACTTAATACTTCACCCACCCATGCCCCTCACACTCGAAATCGTGACGCCCGAAGCGAAGGTGTATTCTGACACCATCGACTCGGTCGTCATTCCGACCGTCAATGGCGAGATCGGCGTGCTCCCGGGCCACATTCCGCTTCTTACCCAGGTCAATGATGGAGAACTGCGCGTCGCCAAGGGCCATGAAACCTTGGTCCTCGCAGTCAGCGGCGGCTTTGCCCAGATCGACGGCGAAAAAGTCCGCGTTCTTGCTGAGCATGCCATCACCGAGGAAAAGATTGATGAGGCGGCTGTCGAGGTCGCGCTCAAGCGTGCCGAACAAGAAATCAGAGAAGCGAAAAATATGGATACTCAGCAATTTGAGCATCTCCAAGGGCTTGTGCGTTACGCTGGAGTGCAGCTCGCGGTAAAACGCCGGAAACGCTAACCAGCCGGACTTCCTGTCGTGAATTGCTTCGTTTGGGATATAAATCGCGCCGTAGCTCGTTTTGGGAGTGAAGGCGGAAAGCGCTAAACTTTCGCCTCTGGTTTGACTGCACAAGGTTTGACCCGGGGCTTTTTTCTGATTGGCTCCTGATACTAAGTCTCAACTACAATGCCAAATTCCCGTCGCAGTCTTTATCCTCTTTGCCAGATGCCTATCGGTGTGACCGGTCGCGTCTGTCAGTTGACGGGGGACGAAAGTTTTTGCCAGCGCGTCCGTGAAATGGGTTTCGGCGAAGCCGCTCTCGTGACCAAGATATCCGGTTCCACCACCAGTCTTTGCCTTGTCAAAGGCACCCGTATCGCCCTGAACCACTGCGCCGCCATGAGCATTCTGGTCGAGCCGATTCCCGCCCTGAGCGCTGGAAAGGCTGAAGGACTGAAAAGCTGAAGGGCTGAATCTGATGCCCGAGATGTTTTTGCACAACGGAAGTGCGACCTCCAATTTTGCTTCAGCTCGGAATGCTGTAGGACGGGCTTTACGTCCCGATGATCCGGACGCAGACCCCGTGGAATTCCCTTTCAGTATTTCCCTTTGAACCTGCCTCCACACATCACGCCGCCAGCGCGCCGGCACCCGGGTCCCACCACGGAACGCACGCCGGTTTACGCCATGGTGGGCAATCCCAACTGCGGCAAAACCACGCTCTTCAACGCGCTGACCGGCCTTCGCCAGAAGGTGGGCAATTATCCGGGTGTGACCGTGGAGAAAAAAATCGGCACGACCTTCTCCCAGCACGGCAAACCGATCCAGGTCATCGATCTGCCCGGTGCGTATTCCCTCGCAGCCCGTTCGCCCGACGAAGCTGTGCTGCGCGACGTGCTCTTCGGGCGCCGCGAAGACACACCGCAGCCCGACCGCATCATCTGCGTGGTCGACGCGGCCAATCTCGAGCGCAATCTTTACCTCGTCCACCAGATCCTCGATCTCGGCCGGCCGGTCATCGTGGCGCTGAACATGATGGATGTCGCGGCGGACGCCGGCTTGAAAATTAACGCCGCGGCGTTGGAGCGCTCGCTCGGTGTGCCGGTCATTCCTTGCGAAGCGGTGCGCGGCCGCGGACTCGTTGAACTGCGCCTTGCCATGAGCCGCAGCGAGCTGGCCCTCGCCAAACATCGCTGGGACATACCGGCCGCTGTCGCCCCGGCGGTGGCCGAACTGCAGGCTTCGCTCACCAACAACGACGGACGTTCGCCACTTGTCGCGCGCGCCGAAGCGCTCTTGCTCTATACCGATTTCGACACGGTGCGCGTCGCCGGCTCGAAACCGTTGAGCGCCCGCACCCACGAGATTCTCGATCACTGGCGCCAGCGCTGGGAAGGGGAAAGCGTCGACTGGTCCGCCGCGCTGATTCGCAGCCGTTACGATTCCATCAGCGTGCTTTGTCGCGATGCCGTGATCCACACCCGCGAACAAGGTCCGTCGCGCTCCGACCGCATTGATGCCGTGCTTTGTCACTCGGTATGGGGCTGGGCGGTTTTCGGCGCCATCATGGCCGCACTTTTCTATTCGATTTTTTCCCTGGCGGAGCCGCCGATGGATTGGATCGATGCGCAATTCGCCGTCTTGAAAGGGCTGGTGCAAAATATGATGGCTGCTGGCGATCTCCGGGATCTGCTGACCGATGGTGTGATCGGCGGAGTGGGGCCGATCGTCAAGTTTCTGCCGCAAATTCTGATCCTGTATTTTTTCGTCGGCCTGCTCGAGAGCACCGGCTACATGGCGCGCGCCGCGTTCATCATGGACCGGCCCATGAGCAAGGTCGGGCTCAACGGGCGCTCGTTCATTCCTCTGCTCGGTTCCTACGCGTGCGCCATTCCAGGCATCATGGCCACCCGCACCATCGAGAACGCCCGCGACCGGCTCGTCACGATTCTCGTCGCCCCGCTCATGAGCTGCTCCGCCCGCCTGCCGGTGTACCTGCTCATGATCGCCACCCTCCTGCCGAGCGAAACCGTTCCGACCTCCACCAAGGCCGCCATCATGCTTCTCATGTATGCGCTCGGCACCGGCGGCGTTTTCTTTTTCGCGTGGCTCTTCAAACGGACGATTTTCAAGGGCGCCCCGCAACACATGATCATGGAGCTGCCGCCCTACCAGCCGCCCCGGTTCAAGGAAATCCTGCGGCACATGATCGAGCGCGGCTGGCTGTTTCTCAAAAATGCCGGCACCATCATTCTCGCAATTTCCATCGTGCTCTGGTTTCTGACCGCCTATCCCAAGGCGCACGACGGGGCCACCAAGGCGGAACAGCTCGAATACAGTCTGGCCGGCCGCACGGGCAAGATTTTGGAGCCGGTTATCAGGCCGCTTGGTTTCGACTGGCGCATTGGCATCGGCCTCGTCACTTCCTTTGCCGCGCGCGAAGCTTTCAACAGCGGCATCGGGGTTGTTTTCGGCGTCGAGGAGAGCGAGGACAAGGCGGAAAACCGCACCCGTCAGCGCGACGCGATCCTGAAGGCCGCCTGGCCCGATGGCCGCCCGCTGTTCACTCCGCTCGTTTGCTTCTCGCTCATGGTGTTCTATGTTTTCGCCATGCAATGCATGAGCACTGTCGCCGTCGTGAAACGCGAGACCAACTCGTGGAAATGGCCCCTGTTCCAGATTGCCTACATGACCGGCACCGCGTGGCTTGCCTGCTTC
>CAZIQP010000063.1:0-4176 GCA_964541315.1 uncultured Opitutaceae bacterium | reverse complement strand
GGCTGGGTGCCCGACCGTCCGGATCAACGCGACAAACTTTATTCCGCCATCGCGGCTCCGCCCAAAAAACTTCCCCAGAAGGTGGACCTGCGCGCCGGTTGTCCACCGGTCGAAGACCAGGGTCAGCTCGGCAGTTGCACGGCCAACGCCATGGTGGGCAATCTGGAATTCCTGATGAAAAAGGCCGGGCTGCCCGTGATGGATCTCAGCCGGCTGTTCATCTATTACAACGAGCGGGCAATGGAAGGCACCGTGAACGAGGACTCGGGCGCGGCCATCCGTGACGGGGTGAAATCCCTGGTGAAACTGGGCGTGTGCCCCGAGAAAATCTGGCCGTATGATATTGCGAAATTCACGATGAAGCCGACGGCTGCGTGTTACAAAAGCGCCGCCGATCATCAGGTCACCTCGTACCATCGCATCACCGGGCTTCTGCAGATGCGGCAGTGTCTCGCGGAAGGCTATCCGTTCATTTTTGGTTTCACCGTCTACTCTGCATTCGAATCGAAGGCCGTGGCCAAGACCGGCGTGTTGAATCTGCCTGGCAAAGGAGAAAAGGATGTCGGCGGCCATGCCGTCTGCGCGGTGGGCTACGACGATACGGCCCAGCGCGTGCTGGTCCGCAATTCCTGGGCCGCGAACTGGGGCATGGGCGGGTATTTCACGATGCCCTACGATTACATCTCGAATCCGAATCTCGCCGACGACTTCTGGACGCTCCGGGCGTTTGAGAATGAATGATGGGGCCGGGGCGTGGGCGTTCAGCTTCGCCAGCACCGCGTCGTTTCGCGCAGCAAATGACGCGGTCGCCTCGCCGAGAAAAACGAAATACAGTACGCCCGCCGCAAACACGAGGTAGCCCGCAAGAATAAAAACGCTGGCGCGTTCCAGCAGTCCGGCGGCGAGCGGTAATATCGCCCACGCCGGGAAACCGTTGGTGAAGGGTATCGGCAGCGGCAGCAATAATGCCAATGCCGCCGTCAGCATCAGCACGGCGTCAATAACGGGGTGTCGGTAATCCAGAGGAGGCGCGGCCGCAGGAATCTCTCAAGGAAGCGGAGGACTTTTTCCGCGAAAGTAAATATTTTGCCGATGAATCCCCCTGGCAGCTCCTTGCGCGCGAGATTTTTCGGCGGCAAAGGGCGTTGGCCGAGTGACAGTCGCAATGCGATCAGTGCTATGGCCAGACCGAAGGGTGTGGACAAGCCCGGGATGGGAATCGGTGTAGTGAAGGGCAGGGCGAGCAACAGCACCAGCAGCAGGCAAACCCGGCCGCCGGGCAGATAGATCAGTTCACGCAGCGTCAGCGCCTTTTCGTTGGAACGCACGCGCAGTTCGGCAAGTTCCACCGAGAGCTTTTGCGGCCTTTCGCCGCGATTTGACGGGCTGGTCATGTGCCCCGCTTGTTGCCATAAAGTTCGATATGCAGCCGGTGGGTGTAGCGGTAGCCGCGGGCCTTGCACAATTCACCGAGCCAGCCGGCGCGCGCACGAACTGCCTCCAACGTGCTGCCTTCCGGCATGAGCAACACTTTGCTGGCGGGGATTGCGCAACCCGTCTCCCGAATCATGGACTCAAGTTCTGCGACATCGTTTTCGGACCCCACGACAAATTTCATCTGATAATTACCGGCGGCGATCCATTTTTCCACCACCGCCGGTTGCCAGCGGAGTCCGTGGTGTTTCTTGCGCCAGGCCTCATCCAATCTCTCATCCGGTGCGGAGTGCGCCAGCTTCGGGCTGAGTGACGCCAAATCGCACGCGATGCCGCCCGGTGGAATAGTCGCCGCGGTCTCAATCGTGATATGCTTGCCCAGTTCCTGCAGTTGGAAGGCCAGCTCATGAATGCCGGGCGCAATCATGGGTTCACCGCCCGTCAGCACCACATGTTTGGCCGGATATTCCGCGATGGCCGCCAGGATTTCATCCACCGTCATCTGCCTGCCCTCGGGATTCCATGACGCGTACGGCGTGTCGCACCAGTTGCAGCGAAGATTGCAGCCGCTTGTGCGCACGAATACCGACGGCACGCCCGTCAGCTCGCCTTCGCCTTGGATCGAATAAAATATTTCGGAAATCAGCATCGGAGTCCTTTGAAACCACTGATCCACACTAATGACTCACTAATTCCAGAGAATCAATTGGTGAGATCTTAGTGTTCACGAGTGGCTAGCTTCGGGGGCCTTTCGGAAGTGGCGGAGTGCTCTCGTATATTGTCGGATCGTTCACCCCCGCCTGCAAAAACGCCTCCCGCCGTTCCACGCAGGTGCCGCACTTGCCGCAGTGTATTCTGCCGCCCTTGTAGCACGACCAAGTCCGCGCAAAATCCACGCCGAGCCGCGTGCCCTCGGTCACGATCTGTGCCTTGTCCATCGCGATGAAAGGCCGCAGCAACTGGATGCCCGCATAACTGCCCAGCCGCAACGCCGCGCCCATCGCCTGCATGAATTCTTCCCGGCAATCCGGATAAATCGCGTGGTCGCCACCGTGCGCCGCAATCACCAATCCCGACGCGCCGACGCTTTCCGCCAAACCGCCCGCCACGGCGAGCATGATGCCGTTCCGGAACGGCACCACCGTGCTCTTCATGTTTTCCGCCGCGTAATGGCCCTCGGGAATTTCCCCGCCGCTTTTCAGCAGATCCGATTGAAAGTACTCCCCGATAAATCCGAGCGGAATCACCGAATGTTTGGTCCCCGCGATCTTGGCCTGAGCCGCCGCCAGAGGAATTTCCCGGTGATTGTGCTTCGCTCCATAATCAAAACTCAACGCCGTGACCACGGTATGCTGTTGCCGCGCCCAAAAAAGCGCGGTCACGGAATCCATCCCCCCGGAACAAAGCACGACAACTTTCATCGCACCAGCTTGGCCACAAAAAACACCAAATGCACAAAGAATAATCTGCAACGGTCGTTTTATTGCCGGTCGCCCAATTGGTTTAAACTGGGGAAAGGCTGTTTGCTCAGCGCTGATCCGCCTTGCCGCGCGGCCCGGATTGGCTTTTCTACGGGGAAATTCCCATCGTCCGTGGGCGGACACTGTTCATGATCATTCTGCACGATCCCCAATGCGCTGACTACGGCTCTTCGATGCGGCCGGAGCAACCGGCCCGGATCACCCGCAGCGTTTCCCATCTGCGGCAGGCGCATCCGGATTGGAGCTGGCATCTTCCGGCTATTGCCGACGAAGCGGCATTGTTGCTCGCCCACACGCCGGCCTTGATCAAACGGGTCCAGCAACCCGACGATATCGACGAGGATACCCCGCACTTTCCCGGCATCTACAACCACGCCCGACGCTCCGTGGGTGCTGCACTGGAAGCCGCTCGGCTCGCTCAAACCGGCCAGAAAGCTTTTTCCCTCATGCGACCGCCCGGCCATCATGCCAGTCGCGATCGTGCAATGGGTTTTTGTTACCTCAACCAGATCGCCATCAGCGCCCTGTCGCTCACCGCGAGCGGTGCGCGGGTCGCAGTCTGGGACTTCGATGCGCACCACGGCAACGGCACCGAAGATATCCTCGAAGGTCGGGCCAACGTCCTCTTCACTTCCGTCCACCAACATCCCGGCTATCCCGGCACCGGCGTGCGCTCTTCCGCCAACTGCAAAAATTTCCCCGTTGCGCCCCATCAGCCCCGCCCGGACCACCTCGCCGCGCTGGCCCGGTCTTGGGAGGTCGTTTTGGCTTTCAAGCCTGATCTTGTGCTGGTTTCCGCCGGTTTCGACGCCTATGTCCACGACCCCATTACCGAAATGACGCTCGAAGCCGACGATTTTGCCGAAATGGGCCGCTGGCTTCGGGAAAGCACCCTTCCGGCGGCCGCCGTGCTGGAAGGAGGGTATAGCGCCGAGCTGCCCCGGCTGATTGACACTTTCCTTTCGGCGTGGGAAAGTTAATTTTTAATTTCTGCTGCTTGAATTCCATCCCGCATTACCAACTCATCTCCTCCCCTGAGCAACTGGGTCCGCTTTACGCCGCGCTCGACCGGGTAACCGAGATCGCCCTCGATACCGAGGCGGACAATCTCTTCCGGTTCCGGACCAAAGTCTGCCTCATGCAGATCCTGGCGGGTGGCGAAATCTTTCTGGTCGATATGCTGGCCGATCTGCCGTTGGACGGACTCTGGTCCCGCCTCGCCACCCGGCATCTCGTGATGCACGGCAGCGATTACGATCTG
>CAZIQP010000062.1:0-21253 GCA_964541315.1 uncultured Opitutaceae bacterium | reverse complement strand
TCGCCAAGGCCTACGACACCAAGGTCGGCACCCACACCTTCATCACGCAGATGGATGAGTCGCTGCCAATCTGCCAGAAGCTGAAGCAGCTCGAGTTCGGCACCACTACCGGCCGCCAACGCATGGTCGGCTGGTACGACGCCGTGGAGAAAGGCGACGCCCTCCGCTATGGCGGTTTCCAGGACGTGATGATCAACAAAATCGACGCCCTCAGCGGCGCCGCCGAACTGCTCATCTGCACCGCCTACGAGGACGCCTCCGGCCAACGCTACACCCACGTCCCCCGCAACGAAACCATCCGCCGCACCCTGCGCCCCGTTTATTCAAAGCATCCCGGCTGGGCCGAGGACATCTCCGGCGTCCGCCGCTTCGCCGATCTTCCAAAGAACGCCCGGCTCTACACCGCCGCGATGGTCCGCACCCTGATCCAAGTCGCCTACCCCGACAAACTCCCCGCGATCCTGCCCAACCTCCGCTACCTCGGCGTCGGCCCCGAACCCAGCCAGATCATCAAGGACGTGCCGGAAACAGCGGAGCTGATAAAGCTAGCGTGAGGTCACATTGATCTGCATGCCAAGCAATTCTCCAATTGGACGAATCGTCCTCACCAAAAAGGAGATTGCCTTAGGTGTTGGCGGAACCGCTTTGGCACTGGGAGGACTGAGAGCGAACGACCCGTATATACTCAGCGCCGCACTATTCATTTCATGGGCTGCTTTTGTATTCTTATTTTTCGTCCATCGCGGTCCAGTTGCTCGCAGGGTGGTTGGAGCATCAATCGTGAGTCTTTGTTTTGCACTCGTAGGCAGCCGTCTATATTGGGTCTCTCACAGAATAGATCCTCGAGACAAGATTGTTGCCCAGCGGTTGCACGTAATCATTAGCCATGGAATGTTGGCTGTGCAGGGTCTCATTTCAGAAGACGAGCGGCGTGTGCTGGGAGGCATCTACCCAGATATGCCCGGCACGAACTACCCAGATCCCAAATTATTAGACTCAATCATTGGAAAACTAAGAAAGACAAATTTTCTCGGGAAATCTGATACCGAACAAAACCATATCCCACTCACTTGGGTAGGTTCTTTCCATAAGGACCTCGTGAAAGTGCACGCGCAAAGTCAGGAAATAGTTACCCAATTTAACCAGCAAGACGGGAGATTGATTGAATTAGCCGAACAAATTTCCAACTCATCTAACAACTTAGGTGTCATCTTCCAGACAGTTGATGTTACTGAACTTCGTACATCGTACTATGCAAACGGACTACCCGAGCAGCCCGCCGAGTTTTTCAGATACTACTTTCTGATTTTAATGAAAACCCACCGAGTCATTAGAGAATTCGGCGTGGAGGATTAGGGCGCGGCCGAATAGATCTGGCCGTGTTTTGTTAGTTATTGATGGCAAACCAAGGTGAAGTCGGACGAAGGCAAACGCTGGGGTTTGGGGGCATCACGAGCCAACACTGACAATCAATCACCGCGCCAGCCGAACATCCACCGGCTTGAGTCCTGCTTCGCCAGCCAGCGCGAGTTGTCGTTCGTCCGAGGTGACAAAACGCTGGCAGCCCAATTCAACCGCCACGGCCACGTGCAAAATGTCCAGACTGCGGCAAAGTAACCGCGCGGCATGCCGACGGGAGAGTTGCACGGCCTCATGGAAGACTTTCGGCCAGTCCACCGCCACCTCCGCCAGCCGCAACGCCTGCCGGTCGTCCTCCATTTGCTCGTGCAATTCGCGCGACTCCGCCGCCGTCAGCAATTTTCTGCCGGCGAGCACTTGAAACGCGTTCCCCACCTCCAGTGTATGCAGCCAGGTAAACGGCAGTTGCGGGACCGCCTGCGCCTCCTTCCTCGCCCGGGCGGAATACGGCTCGGTAACGTAAATTTTCACCAACGCACTGGAATCAAAGTAAACCTTCACCACTCACCCCTCCCGGTCAAAATCACGTCACCCGCTCCCGACTTTAAGACCCGCTTCCCCAATACCCGCCCGGCCCGGGCCCCCAGGTCGGGCCATGGTTTGGCGGCAACGCCGGTTTGGGCCGGACCGATCTGTGCCACCACTTTGCGCCGGCGGGTCACCCGCAGAGTGGCCCCACGTTGAACCCGGATCAGGGTCTGTTTCAGGTTCTTTTGCAACTCGCGCACGGTAACAGTATCCATGCCGGACAAAATGCCGGACATTTGAAGAATGTCAATGCCGTGAATGTGAGCGTTGAATCCGACAAGCTGGCGTAATTTGCAGGAGCTTGTTACAGGCTCCTACAAAATCAGCGCAGATCCATGGCTGGGCGCCGCCAGATGATCGCGCCCGAACATCCCAAGTTCTCGACGGCGCGGCAATGCCGGTTGCCCGGCCTGCCGCGCTCGAGTTATTACCACCGCCCGAAACCCAAGCCGGTGGAGGATCTGGCGCTGATGCGGGTGATCGATGGAGTTTATCTCGCCCAGCCGGTGTTCGGCTCCCGGCAGATGACCCGCTGGTTGCGCCGCCAAGGCTACGAGATCAACCGCAAGCGCGTCCGCCGCCTGATGCGGCTCATGGGACTGGAGGCGCTCTCCGCCAAGCCCAACCTGTCGCGGCCCCGGCCCGGTCTCGTTCAAGAGTCCAGGCGCAGGCCTTCTTTCGCGCGGGTTCACCCCCACGACGGCCGGGTATGACTGCCGGCGATCTGGGTCTCGTTGGCGGGAATGCCACGGGGAAAACAGATTTTTCCGACGGCATCCTGAAAATCGTCGGCGCCGCGGAGGATTTCGATTTCGAGGCGCAGGTAGTACAGCGGCAGCGGGCAGTCGATGTCGGCGGGGATGCGGACGGCGTCCTTCTCGGTCGTCACGATAAATTCCGCTCCGGCGTGTTTGGCGGAGGTGTATTCTTCCACGAGATCCTCGCGGGTGAAGCGGTAGTGGTCGAGGAAGCGCCGCACCTGCACCAGTTGGGCCCCGCCCTCGTGGAGGAAACGTTCAAAGCTTTCCGGGGTGGCGATGCCGCTGAAGGCCCCGATGCGTTTGCCCTTCATGTCTTCGAGCGGGCGGCGTTCGCCGTGGCCGACGCGTTGCAGGTACTGCGGCTTGTGGGCGCACTCGATGATTTCCACGCCGGGGTTGAAGCGCTTGATGACGGCCTCCAGCTCCTCGTCGCGCCGGCCGTTGGACTTGGTGAGGAAAACGTAGGATGCGCGTTTCAGGTGTTTCACCGGTTCGCGCAGAATGCCGCGCGGGAGCACGAAGCCGTTGCCGAAGGGATTGGTCTTGTCGACCAGCAGCAGATTCAAGCGGCCCTTGAGCGGCAGGTATTGAAAGCCATCGTCGAGCACCAGGGTGTCACAGCCGAAATGCTTGATGGCATACGCGCCGGCCTTGACGCGGTTTTTGTCCACCAGCACGACCACGCCGGGGAGGTTTTTGGCGAGCATGAACGGCTCGTCGCCCGCGACCTCCGAATCAAGGAGCACCGTGACCCCGTCGCTCACCACGCGCGGCGGGGCCTCCTCGGTGTGGGTGAAGCGGTACCACCATTTTTTCCAGAACGGCGGGGCCTTGCTCTTGTAGCCTCGGCTGAGAATGGCGACCTTGCGGCCGCGGTCGTGCAGGGCGCGCGCGAATTTTTCCACCACGGGCGTTTTTCCCGTGCCGCCGACGGTGAGATTACCGACCACGACGACGAGACAGCCGAGCGGAGTGTCGTGAAAAATGCGATTGCGGTAGAGCCAGAGCCGGAGCTGCGTGACGCCGTTGAACACATACGACCAGCCTTGCAGGAAAACCCCGAAGAGCACCGCGGTCACGCCCTCCCGTTTGCCAAGGATCACGTCGATGACGAACTGGGAAAATTCGTTTCCTTTGTGGCGAATCCAGCGGTTTAGCATGACATAAATGGGCGTTGCGCGGAAAAAGCGGGTGAAGTGAAGTCTTGCTACAGGCCGGTTGAATAACATGCAATACCGGCTTCTTCCCAACATGTCCTACAAGCTCTTCATTCCCGGTCCAATTGCCGTCTCTGAAAAAACCCTGCGCGCCATGGCTCAGCCCATGATCGGGCACCGCAGCACCGACTTCGTCGCGCTGTACCAGTCCATCCAGCCGGATTTGCAGGCCCTTTTCTACACGCAGGACCCCGTCTATCTGTCCACCAGCAGCGGCTGGGGCTTCATGGAAGGGGCTCTGCGCAATCTCGTGCAGAAAAAAGTGCTTTGCTGCATGAACGGCGCTTTTTCCGACAAGTGGATCGACGTCGCCCAGCGCTGCGGTCTCGCCGCGGGCGCCCTCAAATTTGAGTGGGGCCAGCCGGTCGATCCCGAGGCCTTGCGGGCGGAACTCGCCACCGGCCAGTACGACGCCGTCACCCTGATCCACAACGAGACCTCCTGCGGCTGCATGAGCGATCTGCCCGCCCTCGCCGCGGTGCTTCGCCAGTTCCCGGATGTCATCAGCATCGTCGACACCGTCAGTTCTTTCAGCGCCATTGCGATCAAGAAGGACGAGCTTGGAATCGACATCATGCTCACCGGTTCGCAGAAGGCCCTGGCCCTGCCGCCCGGCCTCTCGCTCATCTCGCCCTCCAAGCGCGCCCTCGCCCGCGCCGCCCTCAGCAAGACGCGCGGTTATTATTTCGATCTGATCGAGTTCCAGAAAAATCACGAGGCCGGCATGACGCCCAGCACACCGGTCATCCCGCTCATCTACGCGCTCAAGTCCAAGCTTGCCGACATCAAGCTTGAAGGCGCCGACGTGCGTTACGCCCGCCACGCCCGGCTCAACCAGACGATGCGTTCGTGGGGTTTCGCCAAAGGCTTCAAGCTGTTCCCGAAAGAAGGCTACGGTTCGGTCTCGCTCAATTGTTTCGCCAACACCCTGAAGGTCGATCTCGCGGCGTTGAACAAGATCCTCAAGTCCAAGCACGGCCTGGTGATCGACGGCGGTTACGGCAAGCTCAAGGGCCTGACTTTCCGCATCTCGAACATGGGTGACGAAACCGACGAGACCATCGCCGCGCTGATCAAGGCGCTCGACTCCGCCCTCGCCGAACTCGGCGCGGGTTAAGTTTTCGTTTTTGCTGGCCCCGGCCCGCCACACGGAAAAACAAAAAGACGCCGCACCCGGAAGGGACGGCGTCTGAATTGAATGGCCGTTTAGTGTCCTGATTGACTTACGCGTTTTGCAGGAGCTGGAGCACGCTCTTCGGCGTCTGGTTTGCCTGGGCCAGCATGGCGGTGCCGGACTGGACGAGAATATTATACTTCGCGTACTGGGTGGATTCCGTCGCCACGTCCACATCCTTGATGCGCGAGATGGCTGATCCGAGATTTTCATATTCGACCTGGAGCGTGGTGGCGGCGAGATTGAGGCGCGACTCGGAAGCGCCCAACGAGGCACGCTCGGTGGCCACCGCTTGAATCGCATTGGTGATGTCGCCTATGGCCGAGGTCGAATTAATATCGAGGGTGTACGCGCCGGTGCTGTCCTGCACGATCACGTTGTTCATATTCCCCTGACGAAGATTGGTGTCTTTGATGATCATTTGCTGGCCGACCGCCTGGCCGATCGTGACGGTAAGTCCGCCGGCCGCAGTCGAACCGAACAACTCGATGCCGTTGAAGGCGCCGAGCGGCGTGGTGACGCCCGCGGTGCCACCGATATCAGCGGTGCTGCCGCCGATGGTCGCACGGAGCTGATCCTGCAGGGCGGTAAATTCCTGCTGGTAAAGCTGGATATCGGAGGAATTTTTTGTGACGTCCTTCGCAAGGATGGCGAGTTCGCTCAAGCGAGAAAGAATCTTGGTCATACCGCCCATGAACCCGTCGGCCGTCTGGGTGTAGGAAATGGCATTCTGGACATTGGTGACGGCGGCGGTGATGCGCTGGCTCTGCGCCCCGAGTTTCTCGGACACGGCAAGGCCGGCGGCATCGTCGGAGGGATTGACTATCTTGGAACCGGAGGAGAGACGGTTGAGCGAGTCGGAAAGCATCTGCTGGCTGGCATTGAGATTGCGAGCGGCGGCGATGGCACTAATGTTGGTATTGATAACACTCATGGTGAGGCAGGATGGATGGTGGCTTGGGTTCAGGCGGCATTGGCCTTCGCCGGGGGGGAACCGGGCGGGGCTGATGTCGGTTTGGCCCGGATCTTTGATTCAGAGCGGGCCCCATCCGTGGCAGGTGAAACCGGGGCCGAATCCTTGGCCCGGGTGATTTTTGGAAGATTGGGCAGAGTCTGCGCGGAAGTGGGCTTATACGCGGCCGCCTGGTTGGTGGCGGCAATGGCGGTGAGCACCTCTTTGCGGAAGATCGAAATCTCCCGGGGAGCGATGATGCCGATCTTCACCACATCCCCCTCGATGCGGTTGATGCGGATCTCAATGGAATCGCCGATGAGGATCGCCTCATTGGTTTTGCGGGATAGTACAAGCATGGCGGGTAATCCTTTTCAGGCGGTGGCGCGGGTCTCATGGACGGAGACATCGGCCAGCGGGTGATGGGCGCTGTAGCGTTGATAATTGGCGACGACAAGCTGGCGACCGACCCGGGTGCGGCGGTTCACCACGATAGGGCCGACGAGATTGACACTGGCTTCCACCGGCTGGTGGCTGCTGATGGCGACGATGTTCAGCAGCATGACTTCCGACGGATCCGTAATATCAAGGCTGGCGGCATCCTCATCGAACAGTTCGGGCTCGTAGCCGGGAATGAATCCGGCCGGTTCGATGACGATAAAATGCACGCATTCCTTCTGGTTGAGCCCGGTGAGATTGAGCCAGAGGAAAGGCAGATGCTCGGGCACATAGTTGATTTCCGCGTGGGTGTAATCGGCGAAACCGATCAGGCCCTGCGGAAGAGTGAAAGAGTTGCGTTGCGGCATCTCGTAATCAGTCGGCTGGAGGTCAGGGAGTACTTTCATGGCGGCAGCAGGGTTTAGGTGATGTAATCAAGGAGCGAGATTTTCATGATTTTGGCGGAAGATTGGAGGGCGGCCTGATAGGCGGTCTGGGCTTGGTTGAGGGCCACGATGGTTGAGGGCATGTCGGCATCCACTTCGCCTGAGACCAATTGCTGCAGATCTTGCGCCCGGCTTGCCTGCTGCGTTTGATTGACATTGATCCGCGTCTGCACGGCACCCTGCTGGGAGAGGGAGGACACAAAGGTGTCTTCGGTCGTGATGAGACCCGTCTGCGCCGTGGTGACGCCGGCGCTGTTGCCCGTCTGGAGCGCGTCCCGGAGGGCGACGATGTGGTTGAGGAAATCCAGGATGCCCTGGGTGGTGGTGGAATCGGCGCCGGGCGCGATAGATGCGGTGGAGGAAAGCGGAATCGACGCCTGGTTGGTATTCCCCGCATACGCCACGCCGGTGATTTGATTCTGGGCGTTGCGGGTAACGGTGTAAGGGGTAACATTGACCGCCGTGCCGGCAAAGAGGGCGTCGTTGCCCAGGCGGCTGTTAGCCTGCTGCACCGCCTGCTCCAAGAGTTGATCAAGCTCGGACGCATAAGCCTGGGTCTGCTGCGTGCTCTGCGTGCCGGCCCCCAGGGTGCCCAGTTCAGTCGCCCGGTCGGAAATGGTTTTGATCGCCTGGAGGCTGCCGAACGTGGCCTGGCTGATTTCAAGGGCATTGCTGGCATTGCTGTTGAACTGGTTCAGCGCCCTTTGTTCGCTGTTCAAGACCAGGACCCGGCCGGCGGCTGCCGGATCGTCTTCCACCACGGAAATTCGCTGCCCGGTGGAAACTTGGGTCTGCAGCTTCGACTGCTGCTGACTGAGCTGCTGAATCTGGCTGATGATATTGTCCGCCGCTGTGGTAGTCGCGAGTCGCATGGGGAAGATGGGTTTATGCTCCCAGATGGTTGACGACGGTATCGAGCAGGCCGTCGACAATGTTGAAGACCCGGGAGGAGGCTTCGTAGGAGCGTTGATAAGTCACCAGATTGGCCATCTCTTCATCGAGTGAAACCCCGCTCACCGAGTCGCGCTGAGCGCGCACCAGTTTTTCGATCGTGGTTTGCTCGGTGACATGGGTGTTGGCGGTGACAAGAGACTGGCCGAGATTGCTCGCGGTGTTGCTGTAGAAACTGTCGAGATTGCCGTTGATCAGATCGGCCGGGGTGGCAAAAGTCTGGTTCGCAACCGCCGCCACCGCCAGAGCGATGGTGTTGTCCCCCGCCGCGCCCGTTCCCGCGACCAAGTTTGTCGCGGTGAGTCCGCTTTGGATGTTGATAGTGCTGGCATTGGTGCCTGCGGGATCGAAAAAATCACCGCCCGGCGTCGCGGTCGGATTGTAGGCTCCGTTGACCGAGGCCACGATCTGGCCGGCCAGCAAGTTGATGTTGGTGCGCAAATCCGTGACGGCCCCGTCACGGGCCGTGAGTTCACCCGCCACCGACCCGGTGGAAAAAACCAGCGGGGTGGCGGCGGCTCCTCCCGTGAAACCGGTGCCGGTGAAGACCACCGGACCGGTCACATTGGGACCATCCACCAAGGTGACATCCGCACTCGCGGCATCCTTCATGACAACCTGGATCATGCCGTTCGTCCCTGTGCGCGTCTCGACGGGGAGTTTGGCCGCCAGCAGTTCCAACTGCGCCTGGCGCTGGTCGCGCAAATCGACCGCCGTACCCGGATGGCCGATCTCCGCGCTTGCAATCTGTTTGTTGAGATCGGCGACGGATTGCAGCAGGCCGTTCGCAGTGGTGAGATCGCTTTGAATCTGGGAGGTCAGGTCGCTCTGTACCTGGGCGATTCGGGCGTCCGTCTGTTGAAAGCCGTCGACCATGATGGCGGCATTTTGCAACAGGGCCTGGCGCTGGCCGGCATCGGTGGGCTGGGCGGCAAGGCTCTGGAAGGAATTGAAAAAATTATCGATGGCCGCACCCAGACTGCCGTTGCCGGATGTACTGCCGGAGGTGACGGCCGAGCTGCTGATATTCTCGCCCAAGCTGGCCTGGGCCCGTTGCAAGCCCTGCTGCAGCGCATTGTCGGAGCCCGAAACAGAAATTTCCCGGACGACCTGCTGATCAAGCAGGCTGTCCCGCAATTGCTGGACGCCCAGAGCCTCGAGACCGAGGCTTTCCGCACCCTGCGGGGTTTGCACCGTACCGCGATCGCCAAAGATCACCCGCTGGCGGGCGTAACTGGCGTTGTTGACGTTGGCCAGATTTTTGCCTGTGATCTCAATGGCGCGACTCTGGGCGGTCAGAGCTTTGACGCTGGCATTGAGAGTGGAAAAGAGGCCGGACATGGCAGGACGGGATGGAAATCAAAAGGCGGCGAAGAGATTCAGCCGGCGGCTTGCAGCGCCGGAGTCCGGCGGGTGGTGGTGAGGGCCGAGCGCCCATTGGGCGCGTAGGTTTGCATAAATGAGTCGGGCTGAAGCGTGCGGAGCAGTTGCTGATGATTGTCAACCGTGCGGGCCAGCAAAGTGTGGTTCTGCCGGGAGGCGCGGCGCACCCGGTGGATGAGGACATTGACCTCGCCGATCAGCGCCTCGAGCAGCGGCCGGACTTCGGCCACGAAAAGCGGGATCAGAGAGCGCAGGGTGGCGTTGACCGGCTGGCCATGTGAAACGGCGAAAGTGGCTACGGCCTCCTCGCGGGTGCGCCTGGATTCGCTAAGATAGCGGACCTGTTGTTCGATCTCGGCGCTGAGACGGAGCACATTGGCCGCATCCTGGTGGAAAAGGCAATTCTGCTGGTCTTCAAAGAGACGGAGCAGGCAGCCGTATTCGGACAGCTCGCGACGCAGACATTCGGTGATGGTGATCCAGGGTTCGTTCATGGCGTGGGTTTCTGCGCGCCGGCGTGGACTGCGGCGCGCGGGGAAAGTTGTTTTTGAATGACAGCAGAAAGGCCCATTCCGCCGCCCTCGCTGATCTTGGTGGCGAGCACATCGGTGAGCATGTAACCGTACATGTTGCCGGCGGCACCGCTCTCTTCACCGCCCACCATCTTGCTGACGCTGTCCTGCAGGAACTGGCGGAGCAGAATGGCCTCGAACTGACCGGCGACGGATTTGACCTGCTGATCGGGGGGAAGATGGGCAAGCGCCTTGGCGTTCCCGCCCTTGGCGAGGGCCATGGCAGCCAGACGATCCTCCCGGATGCTGGAAACAGCAGCCGGTTGGGAAGTAAGTGCGTTGGTGGCGGCGACGGACATGGCTCAGTTGATGATCAGCTCAGCCTGCAGGGCGCCGGAGCGTTTGAGTGATTGAAAAATCGCCATCAGATCGCGGGTGGAAACGCCGAGGGCGTTGAGGGCGGCGGCGAGTCGTTCGATGGTGGGCGGCTCGTTGATCACGGTGAACCCGCCCTTCACCTCGTTCACCGCCGTTTGCGTGCTGGGCGTGACGGTGGTCTGACCAGTGTTGTTCAAGGCGTTGGGTTGACTGACCCCGAGGTTCGAAGTCACGGTGATGGTCAGCGAGCCGTGCGCAATCGCCACATGGGAAATGCGGACGGTGGAGGTGGCCACGATCGTGCCGGTGCGCTCGTTGATGATAATGCGGGCCAGCGAATCAGGATCGACCTCGACCGTGCCCAGATCGGCGAGGAAGGACACATCACGACCGCGGTATTCGGCGGGGACGCCCACCTTCACCGTGGCGGCATCCACCGCCTGGGCGAGTGCGGGCCAGCGTTTGTTGATGGCATCGGCCATGCGGGCCGCCGAGGTAAAATCGGGATTGTGCAGCAACAGGCGCAACATGTCATCATGGACGAATTGCGTGGGAATTTCACGTTCAACAATGGCACCGTTGCTGATCGCGCCGACGGTCGGATGATTTTTTTGCACAGTCGCCCCACCGGGTCCGCCCGTGCCGCCAAGAAATCCGCCAATCGCCACCGGACCCTGGGCCACGGCGTAAACGCGTCCGTCACCGCCGAGCATCGGCGATTGGAGCAGAACCCCGCCCTGCAGCGACTTGGCGTCACCCAACGAGGACACCGTCACATCGATCCGGGCACCGGGCTTGAGAAAAGCGGCAATGTCCGCGGTGAGCATCACGGCGGCGACGTTCTTGGCCTTGATATCCTGCTGGCTGACCGTGATGCCGTAGCGCTGCAAAATGTTGGCCACACTGCGCAGAGTGGTGGCCGCATTGCTGTCACCGTCGCCGGCCAAGCCCACCACCACGCCATATCCGACCAACTGGTTGTCGCGCCCGCCCTCGACAATGGTGATGTCCTTCACGCGGGCAGCATGCGCCGCCTGTGCCAGCGCCAGCAGCGAAGCGATCAGGCAAAAGGAAATGCTATGCAACATCCGTGTCATGGCGTGAGTCCGTTAGAAGGGGCGGAGTTTTTCGTATACCTTGCTGAGCCAGCCGCGTTTTTGGGCGTCGCTGATCGTTCCCTTGTCGAGAAACTCGACGCGGGCATCGGCAATGTTCGTGGAGAGCACAGTGTTGCCGGAATCGATATCATCCTGGCGGACCAGGCCGTGCAGCACGACATATTGGGTTTCCCCGGAAAAAGTGACGACGCGCACGCCTTCGATCACCAGATTGCCATTCGGGAGCACATCGGTGACGAGTACTGCGGCACGGCTGTCGAGACTCTGCGTATTGGAGACATCCCCACCACCGGAGTAGGAAGATTTGCCCGTGATGTTGGTGGCAGGCAGCTCGCCGTTGTGCGTGCCCAGTTTGCTGGCCGCGACGCTGAAGATAAACTGCTGCACGGCATCCTGCAGCGCGGAGTCGCGCTTGGCCGACTTGCTTTGGGAGCTCTTGGCGGCGGCGCTCTCGGCCACCACCACGGTCAGGATGTCGCCGGTGCGCGAAGCCTTGCGGTCGGCATAAATGCCGCGCTCACCGACGCCGCCGTTCACGGGCCAGAGCGAGCCGACCTGAACGGCCGAGGTCGCCACCCCGAAGGCGGCGAACAGGACGAGCACAGCGGGCCTAGAAGCGGACTTGGACACGGTTTTCATCGATGACAAATGCGGTAAAATCCTTGCGGGATTCGAGATTGCGGACGGTGACAGCCTCGCCTTGGGCACCATTCTGCATCGCCAGCGCCTTCATGTTGATCAGGAGCGTGCCCTCGGCGGCGGAGACCTCGACCAGATCGCCTTTGCGCACGAGGGGCTTGCGACCGACATCCCGCCAGGTGAGAAAATGACCGGCTTGCACGGAGCGGATGATGACAAAGGTGCGGTCACCGACGACGGCGGGCAAAGCATCACGATCACGAAAGAGATCGACGCGCCGGGTTTCCAGAAGAGAGGGGTCGAAAGCGCTGCCATTGGTGAGCGGCTGGCGGGCCACCCAGGCATCGCGCAGATGCATGGCACGGAGCACGAGAGTGGTTTCTCCGGTGGAGACACCGTCGGCCAGCACGCGGCAGCGCACGAGCATCGAACTGGCGGGCAGAGAGGGGAATTCCGTGACTTCCACCTGCCATTCCCGCGCGACAAGAGTCGGAGTATTCCAAGTGCGCAGGGTCTCAAGCTGAAGATCGCCCTCGAGATTGAAGTGTCCGGCCAGTTCGCGTGCCAGAGCGGCCATGAAATCTTTCTGGGCAAACGGCACCGGCGTCTCGGCAACGACACCGGCTGTCGTGGTGGCAAAAAGGCCGGGCAGGGATGTCAAGGTGCCGGCCAGGGCGATGATCAGAAATGGACGGAGGACGCGCATCGTCATCAATGTTTCATGTTGTTGACGTTTTGGAGCATCTCATCCGAGGTCTGGATGGACTTCGAATTGATCTCGTAGGCGCGCTGGGCGACGATGAGGTTAACCATTTCCTCCATGATGTTCACGTTGGAGCCTTCTACATAGCCCTGCAGAGTGCTGCCATAGCCCTGTTCCCCGGGATTGCCCGTTTCAGGCGTGCCGCTGGCCGCGGTTTCCTGATACAGGTTGGCTCCCAAGGAACTGAGGCCGGCCGGGTTGGCGAAGCGGGTAAGAGTGAGACGAAAACTTTGCGAGCCGCTCGGACTTTGGATGGTCGCCTGCCCGTTGGCCGACACCGTGAGCGTCGCGCCCTGCGGCACGGTCTGAAAGCCGCTGAGCACGGGCAAGCCATCGGTGGTGACAACCTGCCCCTGCGCATTCAACTGGAAGGAACCATCCCGGGTATAACCAATGGTGCCATCCGAGCGCTGGACCTCAAAGAATCCGTCGCCCTGAATGGCAAAATCCATATTGCTGCCCGAATTGGTCAACTGCCCCTGCGTGAAAAGTTTGGAGGACGAGGCGACGCGGGCCCCGTTTCCCACTTCGATGCCCGTGGGCACGACATTGCCCCCACCGGAATCACTGCCGACCGCCCGGGGCTTCTGGTAAAGCAAATCCTGAAACTCTATCTTGCTGCGCTTGAATCCCGGGGTGTTCACGTTCGCCAGATTGTTGGCGATCGTGTTAAGATTGAGCTGTTGGGCCTCCATGCCCGTCGCGGCGGAATAGAGCGAAAGATTCATGGGCGGAGATCCCCGGAAATATTCCCCCTCACGACTGGGGCCGGCCCGGCCCCATTCCGGGCTCGGCCATGCAGTCGTGATTTCTGTACTCTGTATGGGGAATTCATGGGTGGGGATTCAGGGTTCAGCCGAGCGCCTGCAGCGTTTTTTCCATCTGCTGGTCCACCGTGGATATAATCTTTTGATTGGCCTCGTAGGCGCGGGAAATCAGCACCATGTCGACCATTTCGCTCAATGGTTTGACGTTGC
Organism: uncultured Opitutaceae bacterium; assembly: GCA_964541315.1. Taxonomy (GTDB): domain Bacteria; phylum Verrucomicrobiota; class Verrucomicrobiia; order Opitutales; family Opitutaceae; genus Didemnitutus. The sequence continues at coordinate 7,597 of CAZIQP010000062.1, read as the reverse complement.
TCTGTTCCAGATAGCCCTGGAGCAGATCGGGCTTGGTCACGGGGCTCATATTGGAGTCCGCCACCGGGGTGAACAGCCCGCCGGCCGAAGGAATGAGTGTCTCCGGTTTCTCGAATTGCTGAATGGAAAGCCGGCCCAGCGAAGTCGTGCCTTGGCTGATCGTCCCGTCCGGATTGACCGTCAAAGGATCGGCACCGGGCAGCATCACCACCGGGCTGCCGCTGTCCGTGAGCAGTTCGCAATTGCCCGCAGTGACCACAGTACGATCCGACCTCATTTGAAATGCGCCGCTGCGGGTGTAGGCACGGTTGCCGTCCGGGGTTTTCAATTCGAAAAACCCAGGGCCCTGAAGCGCTATATCCAAATCACGCCGGGTCGGCTCGGTCTCGCCATTGGTGAAACTGATGCTGTTGCTCGCCCGGGGAAAAACCGACTTCATCTCGTTGGCCGAACTGAGCTTGCTGTCAGGATTGAGATTCCACTGGCCGGCCGATTCAGCGGAAAATTCCACCACGCGCTTGCGAAAGCCGGTGGTTTGTGACGACGTGATATTTTGGGCAACGGCCTCCTGCCAACGCTCAAGAGCGGAGAGCGAAGCGGCGCTTTGATAAAGCCCAATATTCATATGAGCCATCAAAGCAACGCCGATGCCAATAGCCGCCGCGCGACCGCTAACTGCTGTATTTCAATATATTAAAAACTTACAAAGCAGGCATCCCTGATAAGCCGTGGTTTTGACCCTCGGCGGATGCCCTCATTCTGGCAAGATTTGCCATGACCTTCGGCAAAAAATGCCCGGCAGCAAAAATCCGGCCCGGCAACGGCTCAACGATGGCCAGCTCCACTTTCACAATCGGCCCTGCGATCCATCTCTTTAATCCCTATCCGCATTAAAATACAGGGCGCGCAGGCGGCATTCAATGGCTGGGGTGTTATGCTTCCGATATTTTTCACCCAACAAACGGACTGCCTTCGAAGGCAGCCTCAGTCCTCACCTCAGCGGCGGTGGCGCATCCTGCTCAAACTCCATTTCGAATCCGCCAATCCATTTTCCCAACAGGTTGTAGAGAAATGCGCCGAGGATACCGAAAACAAAACCGAGCAAGGTGTACAACAGAGGCATCAAGATCATAAATCCGATTCCCATGCCGAACATCATGGGGAGCGCGGGCGCACCGGCTCCGCCGCGGGTATGGGCGGCAAAACTTCCCAGAGCCATAAATACCAGCATGAACGGGACAAAGATCAAAGATAGCAGCCCATAAAAGGCTGCGAGCATTTTACCAGCCTGGAGCGGGGCGATTCTCTTCAGCTTCAGTTTCATGCCATTTGGCTACACCGACTCAACCGGCATGGCGAGCAAGTTATCGGCTTTCGAATCCTCCCCATTCATCCGCCGAAACTCCATGCTCCCGCGCGCTTGACTCCTGTGCAACTTTTCAGGCACAACATCCTCTCACCACTCAAAATCTATGGGACAACAATTCAACAAGGTTATCAAAAAGAAACGCCGCATGGCTCTCAGGAAGCGCCGCAAGGCCAAGATCAACGCTGCCAGGAAGAAGAAGTAACGTCGCGGCCTCCGCCCCCTTCCATCGCGCCCGCAGTTTCGCGGGCGCATTTTATTTATGCCGATCAAAGTCAGCCTCATCTCACTCGGTTGCGCCAAAAATCTCGTCGATAGCGAGATCATGGTCGGACACCTGCACCAGGCAGGCATGTCCGTGATTCCCGAGGCGGAAAAGGCCGATGTTGTGATCGTCAACACCTGCTCCTTCATCGATTCATCCAAGGAGGAATCGCTTGGCCACATCCTCGAAATTCACCAAAACCGCGGGATGAAGAAACGCCGCAAGGAGCAGAAACTGATCGTCGCCGGCTGCATGGCCCAGCGTTTCTCCAAGGATCTCTCCACTTCACTCCGCGACGAGGTGGATGCCTTTATCGGACTCGACCAACTGACCACGGTCGCCCCGATCATCGAGGAAATCTATGCCAAGGAACGCGGCAAAAAGGACGTTCCGGTTAATTTCATCGAGGGCAGGTCAACCTACATCCCGGACTACGACACGCCGCGCTTCCGCCTCACACCGAAGCATTTTGCCTACATCAAGATCGCCGAGGGCTGCAACCATCCGTGCACCTTCTGCATCATTCCCCAGATCCGCGGCCGGCATCGCAGCCGCACCGTCGAGAGCGTGGTCGCCGAGGCGCGTCAGCTCGTGAGAGAAGGCGTGAAGGAGATCAACCTGATCTCCCAGGACACGACCTTCTTCGGCATGGACACCTGGGAACAACGCCCGAATCCGCGCACACCGGTCGATTCCTCCCGCGGCACCGCGCTCACCACTTTGCTTCGCCAGCTCAACGCCATCGAGGGCGATTTCTGGATCCGCCTGCTCTACACGCATCCGGCCCACTGGAGCGACGAGCTGATCAAGACCATCGCCGAGTGTCCGAAAGTTGCCCGCTATATCGACATTCCCCTCCAGCACATCAGCGACAATATGCTTGAACGCATGCAACGTGAGACAAGCGGCGGCTATATCCGCGATCTCATCAAGCGCATTCGCGCCGGCATCCCCGGCATCGCCATCCGCACCACTTTCATCGTCGGTTTCCCCGGTGAAACCGAGGCCGACGTCGCCGAGCTCTGCGCGTTCATCAAGGAAACGAAGTTCGAACGTCTCGGTGTGTTCCGTTACTCGCAGGAAGAAGGCACGCGCGGAGCCAAGATGCCCGACCAGATTCCCACCAAGGTGAAAGAAGCCCGCTGGCACCAGACCATGGCGCTCCAGCAGGAAATCGCCCGCGAAGTTTCCAAAAATTTCGTCGGCAAAAAACTGCGCATCCTCGTCGAGGAACCCGGCGTCGCCCGCGGCGAAGCCGATGCCCCCGACATTGACGGTCGCGTCTACGTTTCAAAGACTCTGCCCGTCGGCGAGTTCGCCGACGTGAAGATCAATTCCTTCCACGACTATGATCTCATCGCGCTGCCGAAGGGCGACCAACCCGTCGTCTACAAGATCGCCAGACAGGCGCAGTGAGATGGGATTGGATCGTGGCGCGGATTCATCAATACAGTATTTGCGTTTGAGCGGGAGGCGAAACCGTGGACGGCAGTATTGGCGCAGGAGAGCACGAGCACTTCTTTACTCACTCCCCCCTTATGGTTTTGCCGCCGCTTCCGGCGCCGTCTTGGCGGGAGCGGCCGGGGCGGCGGGTTCCACGGGGGCCGGCTGCGCAACCGCTTCCGGCTTGATGGCCGCCGCCTGTTTCGCGATTTCGGCCACGTCGGCGGCAGGCAGCACCACCAGCCCGCTTGGCCGGCCGTTGACGAGAAATTGGGTCGGCAAGCCGAGCACATGCCCGGCCCGGTCCAACACCGGCGCGCCGATATCCTGTACGCTCAGGAGGAAAAGCCGGCGCGGCTTTTCGACGATGCCCGTCACCGTCGTGGTCCGCACGAGCGGCGTGCGCTGAAAGTTCTTCGGCGCGCGCGAGACGGAAAAATAATTCCCGAGCACCTCGGCCGTGGCGGCATCCCCGAGATCGATGCAGGCAAACACCTGCGGCGTGGCCGCGCCCTCGGCCAGCGGCGCGATGAACGCAAGATCGAGATCGGCATCCTTCAGCACGACGACCGCCGGCACTTCGGTGCCGTTGGCGAGGCGCAGTTTCACCTCCTTGTATTCCGTCTCGCCCAATTCTATTTTTTGTCCGGTGCGGTCCCGCACCGCCTCGAGCTGACTGCGCGGATCAATCGCACTGAGCGCGGTCACCGTCAGTCCGGTCGGGGAAATGACCGTCCCGTTCATTTCCACTTTGCTTTCTCGCGGAGGCATGGCCCGATCCCCAACGGTCACCTTGATGGTCACGACCATTTCCACCGACACCACAGTGTCGGCAAATCGTTTGACGAGATCCCGGCCGGTGGTCGCTTCAGCATCAGTCAGGGCATGAAGCGAAACGGGCGCGAAAGTGAGCGCGAAGGCTGACAGGACAAGCATGGCGGGGTGGAGACGTTTCATTTTTTGGCGGGCTTGAGGTTGATTTCTACGAACAAAGTCTGACCACGGCGCTGCACCTGCAAGACCCACCAGGATTTTTCCGAGCGGACGGCCTCATCGCGCAGGCGGTGCAGATCCTCCACACTTTTTACGGCGGTTCCACCGGCCGTCAGGACGAGATCGTCGCCCCGCAGCCCGGCCAGTTCGGCCCAGCCGGCGGGAGTGGCGCTCTCCACCACCACACCCGTGACATTGGGCGCAAGCTGCAGCCGCACCCGGTCGTCAAAGGCCAGTTCGTGCACCGAAAATTCCAGGCGGATATCCTCCCACCACGGCATCTCCGCCGGCGGCCTGGGCTGTGCTTCCAGCAGCACGGGCAGATCGATTTTTTTGCCATCGCGCCAGAGGGAAAACGCCGCACTCGTCCCCGCCTTGTATTGGCGGATCTGCCGGGCCAGTACGTCACTGTCCTCCGCCCGGCGGGCGGTCACTGCCGATCCGTCGATGGCCAGAATCACGTCGCCCACGAGCAAGCCGGCTTTTTCCGCCTCGGTGCCGGGATAAATCCGCGTCAATCGCGCCCCGCCATCGGCGGAATTTATTCCCAGACGCTTGTTCAATTTCGGCGTCAGCGGCTGTGACGCCACCCCCAGCCAGGCTTTCAGGGCGATCGGCGTGATGCGCCGGGGGTTGGTATTTCGCAACTCCACCACCGAGCTCAGCACCGCGCCATCACGGCGGAAACTCGCCGTCACCGGATGCACCAAGGCGGACTCGGTGTCGGGAAAAAACTTGTTGGTCACGGTGCGCAATTCCGCCACATCCCCCACGGGCTGGCCATCGACCGCGACGATGATGTCGCCCCGCCGCAATTCCGGCTCGGCCTGCCCGCAGGGACCGGCCGGCCGGATATTTTCCAAAAGTATTCCCCGCACATCAGGCAGTTGTTCATTCCGCACCACGGGCATCGTGAGATTGCAGACCACCGCGCCCCAGGAGCGCAGTTCCTCATCATCGGCCCGGGCCGGCTCACGGGCGGCGAGCGTAATCTGCGCCTGGCGCGACTCGGTGCCGCGGCGGTAATCCAGTTTGAAGGCATTTCCGGGCAGACGGCCGGTTTCCAAGCGATAGAAATGAGCCACCGCTTTTTCTTCCGCCCCTTCGATTGCGATGCCATCACAGGCGAGCAGGACATCGCCCGAAAGAAATCCCGCCTTGGCCGCCGGTGAATCCGGCGCGACATCCGCCACCATCACGCCCTGCCCTTTGCCATCGGCCTCCAGCCGCGGCTGCACCGTCAGGCCGGACCAGCCGCGAGTCACCCGGCCATGGGCAATCAACTGTTCCGCCACCGCCCGGGCCAGATTGGACGGAATGGCCCCGCCGAGATTGAAAACGCCAATTTCGTTCACGCCGACAATTTCGCCCTTGGCGTTGATCAACGGGCCGCCGCTGTTGCCATGAAAAATCTGGGCATCGTGCAGAATCCACCGCACCAAAGTACCGACATCTTCGCCGCGAATCATCATTTTGCCGACAGTCAACTCCGGCATCACCAGCGAGGGATTGGCCACGATCCCCCGGGTCACCGACTGTGAGAGAAAGCCGGGGCTCCCGAGGGCAAACACCGTGTCGCCCGAAACCAACCGCTCCGAGTCGCCAAAATGCGCGACGGGCAACGGTCCGGAATTTTTGTTCCACTGGGTGAGATCAAGCTGCAGCACGGCCAGATCCGTCAGCGGATCCTGGCCGACCCGGCGCGCCGAAATCTGCTGCCCATCGTAGAGGTAGCAGCGAAAAGAATCCGCATCCTCGCTCACATGACAGTTCGTCAGAATATGCCCTTCCGCAGAAATGATCGCCCCGCTGCCGGCCGTCCAGGCCTTGGTCATCAGCCCGTCGCTCGGGCGCAGACGGATCACCTCGATGCGGACGATGGCGGGAAACACCCCGGCCAGCATTCCGGTTTGCGACGCCGATGGCTCTGACGGCGAAGTCGCCGCGTGACTCGTGCCGGTCAAGGCCAGACAGCCCGTCAATATTGTGAGCCACCTGCCCAGGCTTGCGCCGAAGTGATATTTATTCATGGGGTAATGCTGTCATGGTTGAAATGGCAGCGGCCCGTCTGTGGCAAGAGTCAATCAAGCCGGTCACGGTCCGACTGGCCGATGACCTCATCGCCGCACAGTCGCGACGTATTTCTGAATAATCCCGTCGAACGATCCGTTGGTGAAAAACACCACGAGCAACGGCCGGCCTGAGCCGTCCGGCCCGGTGTCGGTCACCAGTTTTTCCAGCAAGGCGGCATTGCTTGCCGCCGTCCTCGCCTGCACGCCTTGCGTCTCCAAGTGCTGGATCACCGCCTCGGCGTCGAACCGCTCGTCCTCTTTCATTTTCGCCGCGTTCGCCACCGCTCCGAGATAAACCTCATCGGCCAGCGCCAGCACCCGCATGAACGCGGCCTGCATGACCTTGGTCCGCGAGGTATTGCTCCGCGGCTCAAACGCCGCATGGATCACATGGCCCGGAAAACGCGCCCGGAAAGACTGCAAGGTTTCCGCCAGCGCCGTCGGATGATGGCCAAAATCCTCGATCACTTTCAGCGCCGGAGTGTTCACCAAAATTTCCTGCCGGCGTTTCACCCCGCGAAAACGTGCGAGCGCCGCGAGCTTCAGTTGCGCGGGATTGTCCGGATGCAGCGCCAGACCGGCAGCGCACGCCGCCATCGCGGCATTGCGCGCGTTGAACATTCCCGGCTGCGTCCATTTCACTTCAGCCCACCACGCGCCTTTCCACGACAATTGAAACGAAGCCCCCGACTCATTCTCAGCAAAGTTCATGATCCGAACATCGTTCCCCTCGCCGGTGCCGACCCGCACGACCCGCGTCCAGCCCAGCGGACCGAGCGCCCGGAGATTGTCGTCGTCGCCATTCATGACGATCCAGCCGTTGCGCGGCACGATCCGCGTGAGATGAGAAAATGTCCGCTGCACATCCTGCAGATCGCGAAAAATGTCGGCATGGTCGAACTCGAGATTGTTCAGCACCGCGATATGCGGCGCGTAGTGGATGAATTTGCTGCGCTTGTCGAAAAACGCGCTGTCATACTCGTCGCCCTCGATCACAAACGGATCGGCCGCCGTGCCGAGATGATTGCCAACGGGCGGATCAAGCGGCACTCCGCCGATGAGAAAGCCCGGATCGCGGCCATTTTCCCGCAGCAGAAAGGCCGTCAGCGAGGTTGTCGTGGTTTTCCCATGCGTCCCGGCCACCACGATATTTTTCCGGCCCTTGAGCACGAAGTCGGCGAGCAGTGCCGGCAGCGAAGTGAAGGCAATGGCGCGTGTGTCGAGCAGCCACTCCACCTCGGGATTGCCGCGCGACATCGCATTGCCGATCACGACGAGGTCGGGCTTGAGCTGCGCCAGTCGCGCCGGGTCGTAGCCCTCGTGCAGGGTGATGCCCGCCTCGGCGAGGACGGTGCTCATCGGCGGATAAACCGCCGTGTCCGCCCCGAGCACCTCGTGCCCCGCCGCGCGCGCCAGAAGCGCCGCGTTGCCCATCGCCGTGCCGCAAATTCCCATGAA
>CAZIQP010000061.1:0-21282 GCA_964541315.1 uncultured Opitutaceae bacterium | reverse complement strand
CTTGTCGGCTCCGCTTTGCAAATGCCCGCGCACCGGAGGGACCACGCGAAAAATGATGCACCACACTATCACGCCGACCCCGGCGACGCAGAGGAAGGGCATCCGCCATCCCCACAGGTGGGCCAGTTGCAGGCCGACCGGCACTCCGATCGCCGCGGCGAAGGCAAACGCGGTCATGACGATGCCAATCCCGCCAGCCCGGCGTTCGGGCGGCACCAAGTCGCTGACGATGGCCAGGCAGAGGGAACCGGAGACGCCGCCAAAGGCGCCGCCGATCGCCCGGGCGATCAGCAAGGTGTGGGCATCGGACGCGAGGCCACAGAGCAATGTGGCGACGGTGAAGCCGGCATACGCGTACAACAGGAGCGTGCGGCGATCAAAACGATCGATGAAGGGCGCGCTCAACAGGCCGACGATTCCCGCCGCGATCGAGTAGGCCGCGACCAAGGCGCTGAACTGGCCCGCGCCCAGGTCCAGCTCGCGCATCAATTGCGGGGCGAGCGGCATCATGACCATGAAGTCCATGATGTGGGTAAATTGAATTGCGGCGAGGACCAGCAGGACCGGGCGTTCGGACATGAGACGTGGCATCCGGCCCACTATTCACGACTTCATGATCAGTGCAACTTGCCCGCGAGAGTCATGGGATATTTGTGGGGAGCTGTTACGCTTTTTCCGCATCGCATGAACCATAGAGACACCGCGGTACCGAGACGAGCAGGGGCTTTCTTCATGTCGCGGTGCCTCCGCGTTAACCTGATTATTTCATACCGCAAGACGTCCAATCCATTGCACAGAGGGCACGGAGGCTCCTCTGCTTGGGCGAGGAACCGGAGAGGAGCCGCTTGATCTTGCCGGATTCGTGGCTTCACTCAGCACTTCACCCCTCGATCGTTCCCCTCTGTTTTATGAAAACATTCCGTGTCCTTGCCCTTTCGTTTCTCGTGATATTGGCCGTGCTGAGCGCCCGCGCCGAGCAGTTCAGTGTGCTGCTTTTCACCAAGACGGCGGATTTCCACCACGATTCCGTCGCCGCAGGCGTCATCGCCATCCAGGAGCTCGGCAAGCTGCATGATTTCAAGGTGTTTTGGACCGACGATGCCAGGCGCCACGTCAACGACAAGGAGCTGGCGAAGTACAAGGTGGTGATCTTTCTGCTGACCACCGGCGATGTCCTGAACGACGAGCAGCAGGCGGCCTTTGAAAGATTCATCCGGGCGGGCGGCGGCTTCGTGGGTGTCCACAGCGCGGCGGACACGGAGTACGACTGGGCCTGGTATACCAAGATGGTGGGCTACATGTTTCACATCCATCCGGCGGTGCAGACAGCGACGATCAAGGTGGAGGACTATAATTTTCCCGGCATGGATCGCTTCGCGAAACGCTTCCTCGCGACCGAGGAATGGTACGAATTTGGTCCGCGCCTGTCGGACAATCTGAAGTTCCTGCTTTCCGTGGACGAAAAAACCTACAGGCCCGCCGCGAAATGGGCGGAGAAGGAAGGCAAGGGCATGGGCGACTTCCATCCGATCAGTTGGTATCATGAATACGACGGCGGCCGCGCCTTCTACACGGCGCTCGGCCATCTGCCCGCGACCTACAGCGACGCTGCGTTCATGCACCACCTCTATGGCGGCATCTACTGGGCGGCCACCGGCAATGGATTCAAGGCGGAGTAGGGCACCCAAATTCTTGAGTCACAGAGGGCGGAAGGAGGAGCACCCATTCGGCAGGCTCAGGGCTTTCAGCGGAGGTCACAGAGCGAAACACGAAGACCCAAGCTCCCGCACCTTGTATACTCCTCCTTCCTCTGTGTCAGCCCTCGGTGTCCTCTGTGGAAATTGCCTTGATGGAACCCGGTATGGAATTTCCAGGCAAATGTGGTTTGCGTTGCGGACCACGCTTTCGCCTTCGGCTCAAGTGCGGCCAAATGACGAGCCGGCACCGGGGGCGGGGCTCCCGGGCTACAGTTTAACAGCGGTATTGCTTTGATGGGGACGGGGGCGCAATTTCTGTCGATGCGCCTGTCTCTCCTTCGTGTTGTCCGTCCGTTTTTTTTGGTCGCGGCCGTCTTGGCCCTGGGCGGGTGCTCACCCAGTGCGCATTCATCGGACACGACTTTGCCCTACACCACGGAGCCGGCTTTCAACCTGAAATTCGAGCAGCCGGTGGGCATGGTCACCCCGCCGGGTGAAACCAGCCGGCTGTTTGTTTTGGAGAAAACCGGACGCATCGTCGTGATCCCCGATCTGGCGCATCCCTCGCGCCGCACATTTCTGGATCTCAGAAAAAAATCGGAAGCGACGATGTCGAACAGGGTGTGCTCGCGCTGGCGTTTCATCCCGACTTTCAGCACAACCGCCAGTTCTACGTCTGGTACACGAGCTGCCTGCGGGTGCAGGGGCAAACCGTCCGGGAAGACCGGCTCTCGCGTTTTCTGGTCTCCGCCAGCGACGCGAATGTCGCCGATCCCGCTTCCGAGCAGCAGTTGATCTCACAGGCCGATGAGGCGCCCAATCACAACGGCGGCGAATTGCTCTTCGGGCCGGACGGCTATCTCTATCTGTCACTCGGTGATGAGGGCGGGGCCAATGACGAATTTCACAACGGCCAGCGGATCGACCGGGATTTTTTCTCCGGCATTCTGCGGCTCGATGTAGATCAACGCCCCGGGAATGTCGCGCCAAATTCCCATCCGGCGGTGCATGCGGGCACCTACGCGGTGCCGGCGGACAATCCGTTTGTCGGCAGCACGAGTTTCAACGGCCTGCCGGTCGATCCAAAAAAGGTTCACACCGAATTCTGGGCGGTCGGCCTGCGCAACCCGTGGCGCATGTCCTTCGATCCGGTGACGGGCTGGTTGTGGTGCGGGGATGTCGGTCAGGAAAAGCATGAGGAGGTGGATATCATCACGCGTGGTGGCAATTACGGCTGGAGTTATCGCGAGGGAAAATTCCCGTTTCGCGGACAACCACCCGCCGGGGCGAAGTTTGCCGAGCCGGTATGGGACTATGCCCACACGGACGGCCTCTGCATCATTGGTGGACTCGTCAGTCATGGAGCGCGGTACCCGTCCCTGGAGGGTAAATATCTTTTCGCCGATTTTGTGTTTGGTCGCATCTGGGCGCTTCAGCCCGACGGTGATCAGCCGGTCAGCGCGACCCGGGTTCAACAAATCGCGGAAGCGCAGTCCATTGTTTCGTTCGCGCGTGATCCGAGCAACGGTGACGTGCTCCTCGCCAATTTTGGCGAAGGCACTATCCTTCGTCTCATCCAAAATTCCGGCAAAGCGCGCTAGAGTTTTTTCAATCGAACTGCCGCCAAGGTCGCCGGCTGCGGTGTCCCGTGCCATAGGCTGCGGTGATTGGTATCACCTCCCATCGGGCCAGCCGCAGGTGTGGTTGGTTCAGGGCGCATCGACTCGCTTCTTCGCTTTCGTGTAGACTGCAGATGACATTTCTCCGGGTTGGGCATGTCCGACCCGGTGTTTTGGGCGCTTTGATGTAAAACGGCTCCGCTTACGTTTGCCGTATTCACGGTGAAAGGCTTGCCTGCTGGACAGAATTTGCCCGGTCACCCGCACCGATTGCTTAAGAATCCACGATCATGAGCCCGACCAGTATCATCAACAGCCTGTTATTTGGACAGGGCTCGGTCATTCGTTATGGAGGAAATTTTTTCATCAATGTGCCTGTTCTTCTGCAGGTTGATGGTGTGCCTCTGATTGAGACGATCATAAACAATGAGATCAGCCGGACCACGCGGGTTTCCCTGTATCATCAGGATGGCACCAATCTGGCGGAGGTGATCGGCACGCGGCTGTTGCTTACGGCCGAGGGGGAAAAAGCCGGAGTGGAAATCAAATTTCGCTCCCGCCTGACCTATTGCACGCTCGGAAACAAGATACTATTCGAGGAGCTGCGCGTCTCCGCCGCCAGTGTGGTCATCACCGCCGAATTGTTTACCCCGACCGGTTTGGTAGTTCGCTCGACCAACGAGGTGCCCTTCGCGACCTATGCCCCGGATGGCCGGCAGATCGCGACCTCGACGTTCAGGGACAAAAGAATCCGAAATACCCCGGTTGGGTTTTCGGTGACCGAGAATGGCCGGAACATCACCCTCGGGGAAAAATAAGGGCGTCGCCCATCCCGGGGTCTGACCCGGTGGCACGGTGGGAAACCCAAGTGGGTTCAGGTGGGCTTTCATCAGGGCGGAGTTTTGATTGCCACATCCCGGCCTTCGCCATCATTTCAATCGATACCCCATGCGATGTATTTCCCCCTTCTTCCGTCCGGTTCTCCTGTCCGGCATTTTTTTCCTCGGCTGCAGCTTGCTTGGTGCGGCCGAAAACATCACAGCGGTGCCGTCGCCCCTGCCGGAATTTCCCATCGGTCGCTGTGTCCTGGTGCTCAACAGCACGTCGCCGGAGGACGCGAAGACGGCCGGGTTCGACTATCTTGAGGTCAATCTGCCGGATTTGCTGCCGCTCGCCGACGAGGACTTTGCGCGCGTCGTGGCGCGGTTGCGGGGCATCGGCATCCCTCTGCTTTCCGGTTATGGATTCATGCCGGCCGATCTCAAGATCGTGGGCCCGGCGGTGGATCACGCGCGGGTGGATGCGGCCCTGCGTCGTGGCCTCGACCGCGCGCAGCAACTCGGTCTCAGCCTGGTGGTGCATGGCAATCTGATCGCCGGCACCCGGGCCGCGCCTGACGGGTTTCCTCCGGCCGAGGCGAGGAAACAGTTTGCCGGCTTTTGCCGGCAGGCCGCACGCGAGGGTGCTGCCCGCGGTATCACCGTGCTTGTTCAGCCGATGGGTCCGAAAGCCACCAACGTGATCAACACTGTAGCCGAAGGACTCGCCCTGGTCGAGGAGGTGAACAACCCGCATTTGCAACTGCTCATCGACTATTCGTCACTGGTCGAGGGCGGGGAGGACCTCGCGATTCTGCAGCGAGCCGGGCCCCACATCCGGCAGATCGAGATCCAGAACCCACACGGGCGGATTTATCCCCAGCGCCTCGACGAGGCCGATTACGTGACGTTTTTCCGCGCCCTGAAATCAGGCGGTTACCGCGGAGGATTCAGCATCCACGGCAAACCGGGTGACTTTTTCACCACCGCGCCGCGCGCGCTCGCGCTGCTGCGTGGGCTGGCCGCGGCGGAGCTGACGGAGAAAAAGTAAAGCGTGGCCGCACCCGGTGTCGCGCCCGGTTTGAACGCGAATCTTCCACGCCGCCGCTCATTCCTGCCAGGCGGGCGAGCACGTCGGCGATTCAGGTGGGATCAGGGGCGTTGCGCCGTGACGATCTGGGACGAACCAAGCCTCTTTTATTTTTCCACTTTGTAGGACAACGCCAGCTCGTCGCCTGGCTTCCCACGAATACCCCAATTCTCTTTGGGACTTTCGTGAATGGTGATTTCGACGTCGTGCGGCGCGATCTTCAGGTCCTCCTCAAACCGGCGAAAGATGGCTCGAATCAGCTCTTTCTTCGTCTCTTTCGTGCGCCCTTCGAACATGCTGATCTCGACAATGGTATAGCGGGAACTGCGGTCGGACGGATGGACGAAATCTTCTTCGTCGAGCGGAATGAAACGGTGAAACCGCTTGTCGGGCGGCAGGCCCATCGCACCGGTGACGCACGCGTGCAGCGCATCGGAAATCGCTTTCTTTCGTCCAACAAGATTCTGGCGAAGGGAATAGATGATGATCTGGGCCATACTGGTGTTGGCGAATAATTGTGATCAGGCACGCTGGTGCGTGCCCGGATTGGGAGTGAACTGACGGGGTGGAAGTTCGCGACGCAAGATACCAAAGTGAAAACAAAAACATTGGACAAAAGCAACGGCGCAACCGCGAGACCGGCACAACCCAAGGGGGTCGAACCTTGGGGTTTAAGAGAGGGCTTTCTTGTCAGGGTCGCGTCAGACTGGCGGATCCAGATTGCTACTTTGCGGCTGGCTTCATGCAGGTTGTCCAGGCGCAGCTCCGCGCCCAGCGAGCGATTGGTTGCTGTCGTCCGGGCCTTCAGCGCCGCCGCCAGCTTCCAATCGACCGACTTGCCTGCCTTGCCGGGTCTTGGGGTGTCGGCCCGGACGCGTTTTCTGCACAGGGAAACGACCGTCGCCATGCGGTATTCACATGCGTGCGGCAGGAATGCGGCGGCGGGGCATCTCTCCGCAATATCTGCGGAGTGTTTGCCATGACTGCGGGGTGCGTTAGATGCAAAAGAGGGCGTCATGAAAACCAATATGAGCAATCTGGATTGTTTGATCCGTGCCGGGATCGGGCTGATTATTCTGAGTGTGGACTTCGGGTTGAAAAGCGACTGGGGCGTGCCCGGATTTTTCCACTGCTGACGGCTTACACCAAAGTCTGCCCGCTTTACCATTGGCCGCACATCAGCACTTTTCACCCGAAGGAACAGTGAGCCTGAGCAAAACTGTCAGCGCACGCGTTGAAGCTCGCTGAATGTGTAGTGGTAGTTTGCGCCGGCGCTTTCCTTGCGCCAAGTTTCGCGCCATGGCAGGTGACGCCACTCGGGGAACCAGGTGTCGCCGGACACCTCGGCATGGACGAGGGTGAGCAAAATGCGGTCGGCAAGCGGCAGGGTCTCCTCATAGATCCGCTGGCCCCCGCAGACCATGATTTCTCCCGGAAGCGTGCGGGCAACAGCGAGTCCGTCGGTAATATTTCCGGCCACGCGCACGCGATCGGAGGCGAGAGAGCGATCGCGGCTGATGACCACGGGGCGGCGTCCATCAGCGAGAACCTTCGGCCAGGTTTTGAAGCAGACGCGACCCAGCAGCACGGTCCGCCCGGCCGTCTGGGCGTGAAACCAGGCTTTGTCCTCGGGAATATCGAAGGGGAGCTTTCCATCGCGCCCGATGACGCGATTTTCGGCGCAGGCGACAATGAGCGTGACGGGATTTTGCATCAGGGTTTCTGCTCAATCAAGACGCCGGTGGTCAAGCATGGCGACAAGAGCAGCGATTGAAGATTCAGCCACGGACCGGCCAGGATCATTCGGTGGACGCTTGTTTCTTGGAAGGCCTGTCTCCTGGTGGCCTGCGGGCAGTCAACAGACGGCGCCTTGGGCACACCAACGGCTTGTCTTATGCGGATCACTGGATATCAAACGAGGCATGCTGCTCGGAGTGCCCAGAGAAATTAAAATCGGTGAAACCCGCGTTGCCCTTACGCCGAGTCTATGCCGGCGTGTCGTTGCTCTTGGCGGCCGGGTGCTCTTGGAGAAAGGCGCCGGTCTCAAGGCCGGGTTTCGCGACGAGGAATATAGAACGGCGGGCGCGACGCTCACGGCTTCCGCCGCGAAAGTGTGGAAGGACGCCGACCTGATTCTGAAGGTGAAGGAGCCGCTGCCCGAGGAATACGCCTTCATGCAGACCGGACAGGCAATTTTCACGTACCTCCATCTCGCGGCCGGAGTGAAACTGGCGCGGGAATTTTGTCGAAAAAAGATTCTCGGCATCGCTTACGAAACTGTTGAAGGCGGCGACGGCTCTTTTCCCCTGTTAAAACCCATGTCGCAGGTTGCCGGCCGGCTTTCCATTCAGATCGGCGCCTATTTTCTCCAGTCGCAGCATGGCGGTTCGGGGGTGCTGTTGGGCGGCATTCCGGGGACGATGCCCGGCCATGTCGTCGTGGTCGGGGCCGGCAATTCCGGGGCGCATGCCGTGCAAATGGCGGTCGGCATGGGCGCGCGCGTAACGGTGCTCGATCTCGATGCGCGCAAGTTGGAGGCACTCGACATCGAGTATCGCGGGCGCATCGTCACGCTGATGTCGAACCCGGCGAATCTCGAACAGGCGGTTGCGGATGCGGATCTGTTGATCGGGGCGGTGTTGATTCCTGCCGCCAAAGCCCCGACGGTCGTTTCAAAAAGGATGGTCGCACAGATGCGTCCGGGCAGCGTCATCGTTGATATCGCCATAGACCAGGGCGGGTGCGTCGAGACGATTCGGCCGACGTCGCACGAAAAGCCGACTTACCACGAGCACGGCGTCGTTCATTATGCGGTGCCGAACATGCCGGCGCTCGTGGGCCGGACGTCGACCCTGGGACTCACGCAGGCGACCGAGCCGTTTGTGGCGATGATGGTGCAGAAGGGAATTGAACGAGCCTTGAGCGAGTACCCGGGTCTGGCCAAAGGGGTGAACACGCGTGGCGGGCGAATCGCGTGCGAGGCCGTGGTTCAAGCGGTTGGCTTCGATCACGTTTAGGCCGACGATCCCAAGCAGGTTTTCACGATGGCGTCCGTTCCGATTCTTTGGGTTTGCGGCGCAGGCGCGGTTGCGCAGGCTCCAGCGACGGGCCCAACCAAGACTCAATTGTGCTGAAACGCATCTTTCCCCTTCCCCTGTCCGCGCGGCTGATGATGGCCGGATTGATGTTTTTTTATTTGCTCGTGGGGTTCTGTTTGGCGGGCGACAAACAGGAATTCCCCGGGGAATCGGCCCGATGGTATCGGTATCAATCGCCGAATTTTGAGCTGTTCAGCGCCGTGAAAGACCGCCAGTCGCGCGAGCTGTTGCATCAGCTCGAGCTTCTGCGGGCGCTGTTTTTCGACACGTTCAAGCTCAAGGAGTCCCAGCCTCTGCCGGTGACGGTCTATTATTTTGCCAGTCCCAAAGACTTCAAAGCCTATGCGCCCGAGGGCCAGCAGCAGACTTTGGGCGGATATTACCTCTATCGCCCGGACCGGGCGGTGATCGCGATTTCCCCGGTTTGGAGTGAAGAGTTTCCTCTGCACATTATTTTTCACGAATATATCCACCATCTCAACCGTGCCATCGGGCTGACCCCGCCGCTGTGGTACAACGAAGGTGTCGCGGAATTATTTTCGACGGTTGAATTCAAGCCGGACGGGGTGGTCCTGGGAAAACATCTGCCCTGGCACGTCGACAGTCTGCGGGCAAGGCGATGGCTGCCGTTGGAAACCCTGTTTGCGGTCCGTTCTGATTCGCCCATCTATAACAATGGCAAACACAGCGGCCAGTTTTACGCGGAGTCCTGGGCCTTGCTCCATTACCTGCGGTATGGAGAAACCAATCTGGACAAGGACAAGATCGAACAGCTCCTGAATCATGTCATGAATGCGACGCCGGAGGAGGATCCGGTCGTGCGCCGGCAAGTTTTCGAGGAGACAATCGGAATGGATTATGAGGAGATGGAAGCCCGGCTGATGGAATATGCGCAGAAAGGGACTTTCTACTCTTATAAGGCGAAGCTGCCGCCGGTGCCGGACATGAAGAGTTATCAGCGGCGGGCGATGCCGAAGCAGGAAATCCGCGTTGGCCTGGCTGAGTTGAGCCTGCGGGTAAACCAGTCGGCGAACGCCAGGCTGTGTCTGCTGGAGGCCAGCGAAAAAAATCCGGCCAATCCCCGCTATTGGGAAGCCCTGGGTGCCGATGCGTGGTACAGCGACGACCTTGAGGTGATGGCGGAGCGTTGGCAAAGGGCCTTGGATGAAGGCTCGGACAACCCGGCGATCATCCACGAATTGAGCCAGAGAGAAAGCCGGCGCTGGTTTGCCAATTTCGATTTTAATTTCCGGCTCCCGGAGGGACGCGCGCAGCAGTTGCGGACATTGTTGCGGCGTTCGATCGCCTGTGCGCCCGAGCAAAGCGATGCCTATGAAATGCTGGCCTGGGTCGAGGCCAGCGTGGTCAAACCGGATCTTGCCAACATCAAGCTCGTCGAACAGCGCTTTCCCAAAGTGCGGCAGAAGACCCGCACCGTGCTGGCCCTTGCTCTGGTGCGCGTGCGGATGGATGAACGGGCGGAGGCCGGCAAGCTGCTCGACGAGTTGGACCGGATGAATCCCGAATACTGGGTGGCCAGCGCGGCGGAAACCGTCCGCGCCAAACTGGAAGACCGCGCGCCAAGAAAAATCAATCCGCCGGTGGCAAGCCCGCCGCCGCATCTGCGATTGCGAATGGATCTGCCCGGTTTGCTCCAGTGAGATTTTTCAAGCATCGGGAGATTTTGATTTGCCGGGCACGGGGCAACGGCGCAGTTTCGGCTGGTCGGGCCGACCCAACCCAATGCTGAAATATTATTCTTCCTTCGTCTGCCGGCTATGGATCGGCGGCTGCCTGTTTTTGTGGCTTGGGCGCACGCCGGGGATGGCGACGTCCAAGGAACAGTTTCCCGGTGAATCCGCCAAGTGGGACTACTATCAATCGCCGAACTTCGAACTCTACAGTAGCAACAGCGAAAGTGAATCACGGGACCTGCTGCTCAAAATGGAGGTGCTGCGGGCGATCTTTCTCGATCGGTTCAAACTGCAGGAAAAACGTCCGCTGCCCGTGACCGTGTATTATTTTCGTTCGGAAAAGATGTTTCGCGGCTACACGCCGGAAATCTACAAGAAGAATGACAGCTTTGCCGGCTTCTATCTGGCCCGGCCGGATCGGGCGGTGATTTTGATGGCCCCGGCGGATGACGAGGATCTGGCGCAGCAGGTGATTTTTCATGAGTACATCCATCATCTGATGCGGGTCACGGAGCAGAATCCACCGGCGTGGTACAATGAAGGGACGGCGGAAATCTACTCGACGATCAAACTGGATCATGGGCAGGTGGAGCTGGGTCATCCCCCGGTGGGCCGGGTCTATGAATTGCAACGGGAGAATCTGCTGCCCTTGGAGCAGATCTTCGCCACCACCCAGGCTTCGACGATATTCACCCAGGGCAAGCATACCGGGATTTTTTATGCGCAGTCCTGGGCATTGCTGCATTTTTGTTATTTCGGAGACTCCGGCATACCGCACGAGAAATTCGAACTGTTCCTCCGGATGGCCCGGTCACCGCAGTATATCGATCCGGATAAGGTCCGGGAGATTTGCCGGGAATTGCTGGGAATGGATTATCCGAAGCTCAACCAGGAACTGATCAGATATGTGCATACCGGACAGTACAGCTACCGAAAGTTTCCGCAGCCTCCCGTGGCGGCGGCCCAAAGCTACGCCATGCGGGCGGTGCGGGCGGAAGAAATTCATGACCGGCTGGCGGAGCTGGATTTCCGGGTCAATACCTCGGCTCAGGCGCGCCTGGCCTTGCTGCAACAGGCGGAGCGGAAATCCGCCGACCCACGCCCGCATGAGGTTCTGGGTGCACAGGCTCTGATGGAAGGGGATGATGTGCGGGCGCGGGAAATCTGGACCAGGGCGGTCGCACTCGGTTCGGAAAATCCCGCCGTCATTCATGAATTGGGCCAGTTGGAGAGCCGGCAATGGTTCAGCCGGTTCGACCTGTATTTCCGCCTGCCGGACGAGCTGGCCACGCATCTGCGTGATCTGCTGCATCGCTCCATCAAAGTGGCGCCGCACCAGAGTTCAGCCTATGAAATGCTCGCCTGGGTGGAAGCCACGGCCAAAGAACCCCAAATAGCCAACGTCAATCTGGTCCAGCAGCACTTCCCGGAGTTGACCGAAAAAAAACGGTCCTTGCTGGCGCTCGCCTTTGTGCGCTGGCGCAAGGATGATTTGCCCGCCGCCATTTCGATTTTGGACGCGCTCGCCAAAATGGAACCCGATGAGTGGGTGCAATACGGTGCCGAAACACTGCGGGCCAAGATCGAAGGACGGAGTCCCCAACGGTTGATTCCGGGCGGAACCGCGGTCCGGCACCCAATGGTGACGCCGCCCAGGCCTCCGCAATGATACGGCCGCGGGCGCGAGGAATCGAGGCAGGTGGACAAGGAAAAGCCCGGGCTTTGGGCTCGGGCTGGATCGGGGGGCAGAGGTGAATTCTTACGACTGCGTTATAATCTTCACACTCTCCAGCGCCACACGCTCAATCGGCGTGCTTTTTTCGCCGCCGCCCCCGGATTTGGTGGGGACGTTCGCGATGCGTTCCAACACGTCGTCGCCGGCCGTGAGCTGGCCAAAGGCGGTGTACTGGCGGTCCAGAAATTTGGCTTCGCCGTGGCAAAGAAAAAATTGCGAGCCGGCGCTGTCAGGATGCTGGGAGCGGGCCATGGAGATGACACCGCGGACATGGGCCTTTTCATTGAACTCGGCTTTCACTTTCCAGCCGGGGCCGCCGGTGCCGGGCATGCCGGTCTCTCCCTCCTTGGTGTTCGGGCAACCACCTTGGATCATAAAACCCTTGATGATGCGGTGGAAGGCCGTGCCATCATAGAAGCCCGCGCGGGCAAGCTTCTTGAAATTTTCGACGGTCTTCGGGGCGACGTCGGGCCAGAAGGCGATGGTGATTTCGCCGTAGCTGGTTTTGAGTACGGCAACTTCGTTGGCGGAGGTGGTGTCTTTGCTCATGGGAATGGCAAGAAGCCGCGCCAAGTGCCGGGCGGCAAGAACCAAAAACGGCCGGGAAGAGAATTACAAAGAAAACCGGGGCAGTTTGGCCGGACGGGTGTATAGTGACGGTCCAACCAAGGAGGTAATGCATGAAGACCCGCGATCATCGACAAACTCTGGTACAACAAGATCTCAACGAGCAAATCCGCACCCAGGCGTATGCTCTCTGGCAACAGGAATACTGTCCCTCCGGCCGGGCGCTGGACCACTGGCTGGCCGCCGAGGAAATCGTCCGACGACGCCACCGGGAAGGAGGGCGCGTCCAACTGCGTTACCGGGAGAAGATGCCTTTGCTTAACGTGGAAGAGGTGGCGGAGGTGCTTTGATTTTTGCGGAGTCTGGGGCATGAGCCCCGCCGCGCCGGTCATTGGCCGGCGCGGGATGGCTTGGGCTGCGCCGATCTGACGGGCAGCGGTTTGATCGCCCGTTCAGTTGGTTTGGCATTGCCGGAACAACCCGAGGAAGCAATTCATCAGCCTTCGCCGCATGCGTTTCACCTCCGCCACCCTGCAAAATTTCCGCAATCTGCCGCTCGTGCAGGTGAAACTGGAGGGCCGGCGAACGTTTCTGGTGGGAGCCAATGGCCAGGGGAAAACAAATTTTCTCGAAGCCTTGGGCTATGTGACGGCGCTGCGTTCCTTCCGCGGGGCCGAACCGCGTGCGCTGGTGACTCTGGGAGAGACGGAGGCCGGACTCGGATTCGGCATCGCGCATGAGCGCTTCGGGGACAGCCAGATCACCATCACGCTCGGAGCAGAAGGCCGAACCGTGGAATGGGAGCACGGCAGGGTCACGCGGCTCGCCGATTTCATCGGGAAATTTCCGACTGTGGTGTTCTCGTCGCAAGACGGACAGTTGTTGCGCGGCACGCCGGCGCTGCGTCGCCGCTGGCTCGATCTCACGCTGGCCGCCATGGACGTGGGATACTTGCGGGCACTGCAAGATTACACGCGTGCCGTGACGGAGCGGAATATGCTGCTCAAGCAAGGTGGCCGCGATGCGGGACAACTGGAGGCGTTTGAAAACGAAGCAGCGGGTCACGCGGTCAAGGTCATCGCGGCACGCGTCGCGGGAGTGACGGAGCTGAGCGGATATTTTCATCTGGCCCATGGCCGGCTGGTCCCGGAAGCGAGGACGGAGATGGCCGGGCTGACTTATTCGCCCGATACGGCGGCGGCGACGCAGGAGGAGTTCGCCGCATTGTTGGTGAAGAATCGTCCGCGCGACACGCTCTTGAAATCCACCGAGCGGGGACCGCACCGGGATGATGTGGAGTTTTTGCTCAGCGGCCGGCCTGCGCGGATGTTCGCTTCGGAAGGGCAGCAGCGCTGTCTCGTCATCGCATTGCGGCTGGCGCAGGCGGCGTATTTTCGGGCGAAGGGCGTTATCGAACCGGTGCTGCTGTGCGACGATATACTCGGGGAGCTCGATCCGTCGCGCCGAATGCGCTTCTGGGCGTCGATGGAAGGCGAGCCGCAGGTGATTGCGACGGGGACGATACCGCCTGAAGGCGACTATCGATGGCAGGTATTGCTGGTTGAGGCGGGAAAAATCTCCTAATCAAAATACAAAGCTGAAGTGAGATCCCGAATGGGTCGTAAACCAAGGATGAATATCTCACCTGTTAAGTGGTGCTGCGGCAGTCGCATGACAGTTCCAGGGTTTCCAAAATACTGCACTGAGGCAATATAGGGGTGATTATTTATGAAATCAAAACCGGCCGGATACTCTGAGCGATTTACAACATTCACTTGAAAATAGGTAATAGGCCCTAGATAGTTTCTCCGTGAAATTGAACCTGCCAAATAAAGCACTCTTTGTCCTCGCCGTATTTCTCCTCCGGTTTGGCGTTTCGGCTTATGGGCAAGCGGCGACTGGTATCAACAGTCTGTATTACACAGGTGATAATAATAGTGGCGGGTTGCTCGCGGGTGGAACTACCGACCCACACTGGTCTGTAACTTATGCGAATGTGAATGGGATTTCGGGGAATGCCACCTACCAAGGAGCCGCCTATGTGGTGAGTACCTCGGCGAACAGCTCCAACAACTATATCGACAGCGGTTGGATCGGCAATACTGCCACAGCGCAATGGATAACTGCTCCCGGGGCGCGAACGACTTCAGGTGGTAATGGCACTACGGCAAATCTTGGCGGCGATCAACTTCCAGGCAATGGGACGTCGACCACAGGTGGCAATCAGGAAGGCATCTATATTTATACGCTGTCTTTTAATATCACGGGCTCTGGCGCTGCTGGAACGGTTTCTACCAGCAATATTGCCATCACGCTGACGATCGCGGCGGATGATCAATATTCCGTTTACGTCAATCCGACGCTCAATGGCAACGGCAGCATCAACACCGGTGCCAGCACATTGGGCGGTTCCGGTCAGGCGGCGTGGGGCAACACCCAAGCCGTGCATCTGCAGAACTTTGCCGATGCGAATGGCACGAATAACTCCGTTTTCAAAATCGGCGTGAACACCATCACCATTGAAGTCGACAACACCAATGGACTAAATGCCCCTTCAACGGCCACGGCGCGCAACGCCAGCGGACTCCTCGTTTATCAAGTTGGTTCTGCGATGACGATCAACGGCGTGGTTGTTCCAGAGGCGGGGACATGGCTGCCGGTTGTACTCGCGCTCGGTTTGTTCTTCAGAAAACGTTTTTTTCGAGAGTTTGCATCTACCGCATAATTGCTTCGCATTCATTTGCTCGGTTCAGCGAATACAGAACGAACGAGGCTTCATAAAATAATCTCGTGAGAATTAACCGGCCACTGAAAGAACTGTTCATCACAGCCGCATTTTTCCTCGGCATCGGTGGTTTGGCCTATGGCCAGTTAGCCGATGGCATAAACGGGTTGTATTATACCGGGGCCAACAACAGTGGCGCGCTTCTGGCCGGCGGCTCACAGGATTCGCATTGGTCGGTCTCCTATGCGCGGGTTGCCGGCGTTTCGGGAAATGCCACCTACCAAGGGGCGGCGTATGTCGTAAGCAGCGGAAATGTCTATCCAGGTTGGGTGCCTAACACCACTGCGGCGCAGTGGATCACGGCTCCCGGGGCCAGCACGGCCGCGACTGGTGGGACGACGAATACAGGTGGTGATTATCTCCCGGGTAATGGAACCACCGGCACCAACAGCGCCTATTACGTCTACAAACTTGCGTTCACGATCACCGGTTCGGGCTCAGCGGGGACGACGGTGACCAATCAAGTGGCCATCAATCTGACCATCGCGGCAGATAATCAGTACGCGGTTTACATGAATCCTGCGAGCGCTCCCACAGTGAATAATTCAGGAGTGATTAGCGCCGGCGGCACAGCCGCCTCGTCCGGATGGGTCACGACCGCATGGGACAACACCAATTCTCTGACGATGCAGAATTTCGGAGGGGGCGGGGCGAACAACGCGCGCTTTGTGATCGGCACAAACTACCTCTATGTGGTCGTGGCGAACACCCTGAGCAACACGGGTACGCAAGCCGCCAACACCCTCAATCCGAGCGGACTGCTCGTGTACCAGATCGGCACTGCCATGACCATTGACGGCAACCCGGTCGTTCCGGAAGTTGGCACCTGGCTGCCTGTGGTGCTCGCGCTTGGTTTGTTTGTTCGCCAGCGTTATTTCCTGCGTTCGGCCCCGGTCGCTTAATCACCCAGCGCGGTTTTGATCACTTCCTCGGCTCGGGTTGTCAGCGTGTCGGCTGGCAGTTTGGCGAGGAGCACTCTGGCTTCGGCCTTTTTGCCGGTGCCGGCCAAAGCGAGTCCGTAGGCGAAGGTGAGGGCGGGTAATTTTTCTGCTTCGGCGACGGCTGGTTTGAGCAAGGTCAGCGCTTCTTCCGACCGGTTCTGCGCCACAAGCGTGAAGGCCAGGGTTCCCAGATAGATCCGGTTTGAAGACTCCTGCGCCAGATTTTCCCGGGCCACTTTCTCGGCGAGCCGTTCCTCGTGCCGGGTGAGGGCGGCGAAAAAGGCGAAGTTGTTGCCGATGGCCGCATCCTGCGGCCGCAACGAATGCAGGCGGCGAAAGACCCGGTATTGTCCCTCGGCATCGCGTTGCGTCTGATAATAACGGGCGAGCGAACCAAAGGCCTCGATGGCATTCGGGCCTTCGTGCTCGGCGGCGCGCCACCAGAGCGCTTCGGCCTGCTCGGTTCGTCCCCAGGCAAAAAGGGTCGAGCCGGCAAAAAGCGCATGGACGCCATTTATCTGCGCGTGGCTGTAGAGGGTTTGCCAGAGTTCCTTGGCCGTGGCGTCATCGCCCAGCGCGCGTGCCGCTTCCATGCCGTACATCCAGCGGAGAAATTCGACATCACTTCCCCAATTTTTATTTGCGGTCAATTCCCGCAGGCCCGGCCAATCCGCAACAGCGCGCAGGGCTTCCGCTCCGACCACGGCAACCGGCGGAATTTGCAGGCCGGTTGGCGGCAGGGTTTTCATCCAGCGCACGGCTTCCGCACTGCGGCCGATCTGATTCAGCCAGCCGATCAGTTGTGCGGCGGCTTGCGGGGTGACCGAATGGTTTTTCTCCAAATCCGCAACGGCATCGGCAAATCGAGTTTCGTCGGCCTGGGAAAGAGCCAGCAGACAATTCGGCATGTCCGCGAGTGTGCAACCGGGATGGGCCTGCAACGCTGCGGCCCATTTCAACATGGCCGGGTGCTCTTGTCGGTTCTGGGCATCGCCGAGCAAAGTGCGCAATGCCACGGCGCCCCATTCCTTGTCGGCGGCCCATTTGGCGAGGAAATCCAACCCGCGCTGCCGTTCGGCCGGATCGGTGGCGTTCAGCAAGATCAATCCGAGCGGCACTTCGTCGATGGCGACGGAACCGTCGAGGCGAAGCGCATTTTCAAAATGGGTTTTGGCTTCCGTCAGCCGCAGGGCGCGCCGGGCAATTTCCCCAAGGATGCGCTGCGCATGGGGTGAGCGGGACAATTGTTCGGGCGAAAGTCTGGCCAAAGCGGCGGTGGCATCCTCGGTCATTTCGGCCCGCATGGCTTCGACCGCCCACGCAATCGTTCGATCTGGATTTCCCGGATCAAGCATCGCGGCCTTGCCTGCGTGTTGCACGGCTTCGGCTTTCCGGCCGCGGAGACGGGCGAGTTCGGCGGCCAATTGCCAGGTCTCGGGCCTTTCCGGCGCGAGTGACACGGCCCGTTGCAAGGATTCTGCGGCGTTATCGAGCCGGCCGGCGTCCAGCCATTGCCGGGTCACGCTCAGCGCGGTGCGTTTGTACCACCAAGGCGAGCCCCAGTGCCACAATGCCGCCAATCCCACGATCAAGGCCAGCAGGCCATAAAGCGATCGGCGCAAAGCATGACGTGTTTCCAAGACATCCAGAAAACGCCACCAGCGATCGCGCAAGTCGAACGCGGCGAGCCGCCCCCACCACTGGCGCCACCGGTTGGGAAAAGGCGCCACTGTCCGATCGGCAGGAAGATTTTTATCGGGGCGTTTTGAATTCATCCTCTGGTTGGTTAGCGACTGAGTTTGGCCCGTATTTGAGCTGTTTCACAAGCTGGAAGCAGTGATCCGATCAACGGACCGCCCAAACATTCCGCTTCAATTTTGCACGATGCTTTTGGGGGGTAGGTTGACGCTCTCGCCTAGAGCGGGGGGACTTCCTCGAACAACATAAACCAAGGCGACAGTTTTGCCCTCCGTTGCCACTTGGTTGCCAAAAATAACCACCAAAATCAACATGGCTTCGATCAGAATTAAAAATCAGACGTGGTATGCGTGCATAGCACTGCCAGGCGGGAAACGCACACAGGTCTCGACTAAAAAGAAGGACATTGGAACACCGGCCGAGCGAGCCGATGCCAGGAGGCAAGCCAAGGACATCGCGCAGAACCTCGAATCATTGATGCTTGGCGACCCGAGCGAGATGCAAATTCGCAGTACGCTGAACGCACTCTTTGCGAGGGTGGGGAAGCGTAACCGGTTATCCACCCCGGTGGAGACTTTTATGAACGAATGGTTGGACCGGGCCAAGCTTCACAAGGCTGAGGGGACGTACAAGCGATACGCTGCTATCACGGGGAGCTTTCTAAAATCGCTTGGGACCCGGCGCAACGTCGCACTGGCAGAGGTCACGATTCGGGACGTTCAGACTTGGCTCGATGCCGAGTTGGCTACGGGGAAACGAATCGGCAGTGTAACGATCGAGCGCGGTGCGCTGGGCATTCCGTTCAGCAATGCGCTGAAGCAGGGGCTGATCTCAATCAATCCCGTGGCTTTGGCTGAGCTGCCAAAATATAAGCGCCGTACTACTCGACGGCCGTTCAGCGAAAAGCAGATTGCGCAGATCCTGAGCGTTGCCACTGGGGATTGGTTCACGGCGTCGATGATCGGGGCATTCACCGGCGCTCGATTATCGGACGCGGTCAATATGCGTTGGACCTCGGTGGACCTTGAAAACGGGGTTTTGCGCTACCTGCCGCACAAGACCCAACGCACCGGGGACGAGGTCGTAATCCCGTTGCATCCGGCTTTGGCTGCACACCTGGTGGTCTTGCGGACCCATCTATCGCAACCGCCAGACGAGTTTCTGTGTCCCAGCCTGGCGAACCACTCCGTAGGCTGCACAGGCACCCTTTGTAAGCATTTTAAGGACCTTCTCCAGCGGGCTGGCATCGAGACGGAACCGCCGGCCGAAAGCGCTGATTTGAACACTACCAGCCGTGGACGCCACAAAACACCGCGCTACAGCTTCCACAGTTTTCGGTTTTCGTTCGCGAGTCGACTGGCCAACGCCGGCGTGAGCCGTGAGCTGAGAATGAAGCTGGTCGGGCACACAACCGAGCAGATCCACAACGGTTATACCCATCTGGCCCTTGAAACGCTCCGCGGCGCGGTCCTGCAGCTGCCGGCGTTGAGTCCCGGTCCGACTGTGGCCGGCGTGCGAGCGCCGGCACGCACGAACACCGAAAGCGCGAGCGGTGCGGGCGAAGTTCCACTTACCGCGGTAAGTGGAAATATCTCCGCCGTCGCGGCCGAAACGCTTACCGCGGTAAGCGTTTCCATTTCCGACGCCGACTCTCAATCCACGCCCACACCTCAACAGGCCAACACCCATGGATAAACTACTCATAAATCCAAGGGCGCTGCGCACCAGGCGTGGCGCTGAAATAAAGGTCTGGCTGCTCTGTGAAGATCCAGTCGAGCCTTCAGACGATCAGGACTTCAGCAAAGCGGTGGCGTTCGTGGATTTTTTCAAGCGCCACGTCACCAAAGCGGCCTGGTGGGACCCAGAGAAGGAATGCATGATCGTCTTCTGTCTGGGTAGAAAAAACAGACTCAAATGCTGGAACCTGGTCGGCCTAGGCACAGCAACCAACGTCTTGAGCGCGCCGCGCGAAGTGTTCAGGCCGGCAATCGTGGCCAGTGCTACGGCGATAGTCTTGATGCACAATCACCCAAGCGGCGATCCTGCACCCAGTGGTGCCGACATTAGTGTCACGCGGGAGATTCGAAAGGCTGCTCAGATTCTTGGCATCAGTTTTTTTGATCACATCATCGTGGGAAACAAACTCAACGATCCGAAGGGGCTGGGCTATTATTCATTTCACGCGGCTGGTTTTTGACGGCGATACTCCGATGCAAAATCATTCCCTCAACACCCAGAGCGCGCTGGGTGGCGAAACGAGACACGCAAGACCTGCGTGTCCCGTTTCTGTTTTGCGAGAAGAGGCGCACAACCCTTTTCAGGCAAATATTACTCGAACCCCAAGCGACTGGTCGGGCTGGTGTCGGCCATTTCTCGACTACGTGCAAAAAGAACGCCGGTATTCTATGTGCACGGTGCGTAATTATCAGCACGCACTCGATGATTTCAACCGTTGGCGCGATTCGACCGACCGGACGGTCCAGCCCGTCGAGGAATTCGCTTTCCGCGATGCCCGGGACTATATTATCGAACGACAGCGGGGCATTGGCGGGCTCCGAATCATCGGCCGGCGGACGCTACATATGCATGTCTCTGGGTTGAGAATGTTTTTCCGCTATTGGCAGATCATGGGCCTGCTGAAGCATAATCCATTCGAAGGAGTGACCCTGCCCAAACTGCCGCACCGCCTGCCGAAGGTTCTGGCTGAATCCGAGGTTGAGAAATTTCTCGAAGGCCCCGGAATTCGCTGCCGGGCTGGCGAAATCGACAAACCTACCTGCTGCCGTGATCAGCTCATATTTGAGCTGCTGTACGGTGGCGGTTTGCGGATCAGTGAACTTATCGGCTTGGACTACGGCGCCGTGAACTGGGAACAGGGCTTCGTGCTGGTGACTGGCAAGGGCAATAAGCAGCGCATTTGCCCGGTGGGAACTGTGGCGATGAGTGTCCTTCGCGAGTGGCGAGATCGATACGCCCAGGCGGTGACTCCGGCAGACCCGGTTATCGTACAGGAGCGCTCGGGGCGAGACCGGTGGCGGCTCAGGATCAAAAAGCGCTCGGTTGAGTTGTATATGAAAGATTATCTCCGCCTGGCCGGACTGCCCCTGGACTACACTCCCCACACTTTGCGGCACTCTTTCGCCACCCATATGCTGAACTCGGGTGCCGACTTGATTGTGATCCGAGACCTGCTGGGGCATGCGAGTGTTGAGACTACGGCGATTTATTGTCACGTTAGCATGGCCCGAATCAACGAATCGTATAAGCGGGCGCATCCTCGGGCGTGATAGGCTCGCGGGCCCGTAGACACCCCAACACGGAAAGCGCGGGCGGTGCCGGCGAATTCCCACTTACGGCTGTAAGTGTGAAAACTTAAACATTTGGTTATTAAATAATAAACAAATTAATAAATGCGATTTTAACGACGCGGCGAAACTGGACACGCGTGTCCAGTTTCTATTTCCGATGCTGTGGCGTGTGTGGGGCGAAAACTGGCACCGTGGTGCCAGTTTTATTGACCTGATCCCGTGGGATCAGGTA
>CAZIQP010000060.1:0-21354 GCA_964541315.1 uncultured Opitutaceae bacterium | reverse complement strand
GTACAACGGACCAATTTAACCACGGATTTCACGGATGCCCGCGGATGATCAATCCAATACAGATTTTCTGGCGTTCAACCAGCAGGTGAACCGAATTGATCGGAATTTTCTCCCTGATTTTTTTGTATTCGTGGAGATCCGGGGAATCCGTTGTTGATCCGGTGAATTGAGCCGAGACGACCACAAAAAAGGACGCCGGGAATTCCCGGCGTCCTTGATACTTAAATTCGATGGCGCAAATACGCCACGCGAATAGGATTAGAACGTGAAGCTGTTCGTCAGGGTAAACACCTTCGGTTCCGCGATACGCGAAGTGCCGGGCGAACCGTCGTACTGCACCGTGACCGGTATAAGCTTGTTATTCCCCAACACGTTGCTGCCATTCAACTGAATCCGCCACACGATTTTGTTGGTGAGCTTGCGCTGGTATCCGACCCAGAGGTCAACCGCGGTCTCCTTTGGCCCCATCCACGGATGGGCAAGGTCAAAGAAACCGTTCGCAATCGGATAACCCACCACGATGCCATCCTGCCAGCGATAGCCGCCACCAACATTGAATCCCTTCAGCGAACCGCTGCGGAAATCATAGTTGGTGATCAGATTGAAGCGCCAAGGACGCAGCTCCGGCACATCGGCATGTTCCTGCAGCTTATAGAGCAGATAGCTCGAGTAGAAATCAGTGTCCCAAACCTGTTTCAGCGTCTGACTGCCGGAAACAGATCCGTTCCACATGCGCACCTGACCGCCCGGACCGTCGTAGAACGTGTTGCGGGCATCGACATAAGAGGAGAACGAATTCGCCAGATTGAGGCGCTGCGCACTCGTGTGCGCGGCATTGATGGTGATGTTCCAGCCCGGAGTCGGTTGAGCAGTGAGCTCATATTCCGTACCCTTGGACTCGGTATCGCCGGTGACTGCCAGACCGCTTGGTACGATAAAGTTGACCCCGCCGGCCGCCCAACCCTTGGTCGGATCCCAAGTGTCGCGATTAATGCCCCAATAATTGAGGAATTTCTCAGACGGTTTGTTGGCCGGATCGAGGAACGTGTTGATGGCCAGATTCTGTGCGGCCAAGGCTGCTGCCACGGTTTGTCCAGGCAACGGCTGATATTGCAGCAGCGGAACCGTCGGATCGATCAGAGGGGAAGTGGGATCTGATGGAGTTGTACGGGCATAATTGGCTCCCCCTTGGAAGTCCGGGATATTAAGCTGGGCCCACTTGGCAAACATGTAGCCCCATGCTTCATTGCTGCTGACGCGATAAACATTCTGCAGGGCGCCGGTACCGCCACCGTCAAGACTGGCGTTCTTGATCGAAGTATCGTAGCGGTTGATTTTCAGTGTCAGCTTGTCATTAAACGTGGTGATCGTGATGCCATAATCCTTCGTCTTGCCGGTGGGCGAGGCGATTTGATCACCATAGATATCCCGCCGGCCGCCGGCAGGCTGGAAATTATCGGAATGGTTGAAGAAGAGGCTGATGTCAGTGCCCAAAGGCATCTTCTTGCGCAATTCCTTCGGGGTATGCAGCACGAAGCTCCAGCTCTTCGATTCGCCGGTGGCCGATTGATAGGTCACGTTGTTGTGTCCCACGCGTGGGTCGTTTGGACCCGAGGGCAGATTCCAAGTTTTGTCGCTGTAATCCCACGAATTGTCGGCGTTCGCGGTTGCATTGCCCGCGTTATAGTTACGGTCCGTGTCTTTGCGCCAGCCAACGGTCGTAACAAGGTTGCCGTCCCAGAGGAAACCCTGCCAGACCGCAGCCTCGGAATTGATCTTGTCACGCAATTTATGCACACTGCTTGATGTGGTAAGCGCGTTGCGATTTTGGCCATGGTAGCCGTCGAGCACCTCGAAAGGTCTCCATTGCCAGCCAATCAGGTCGCTAAGACCGGTCGGATGGCCGAAATCAGGCGTTGTGGTAAGATTGCCGCTGCCGTCACGAATATCATAGACTGCGGTATTGAGTACAGCAGGCTTATACTCCGGATTAAAATCGAATACTTGGTCCGTGTAAGGCGTTTGAATGCCCTTGATATTTTGGATATGGGCCAGATTGGCTGAGGCGACGCCGGTCAGATCTCCCGACAAATAACTCACAGAAGGAATGCGCCGGGAATCGAGTGAAACATCCTGCCATGGGCGAAACGTGCTCTCGTTCGTGACATAGGTGTACCAGCCAGCGTCGAACTCATCATACTGGTGGGAAGTATCCAGCACGGTAAAGCGATGTACGCCCAGAATCGAAGCCAGCCCGCTGTTGCTGCCCAGAATCTTCTTGAAGTCCGCCTCGCCGTAACCGGTGAACCGGATGTCATTGCGCTCGGTGTTTTTTCCGCCGGCGCTATAGGGAGAGCCAATGGTCATGGCGCGACCAACATTCGGATTGGCCCGACCATCAGGGAGGGTATTGGCCACCTCAACCGTCAGATAAGGAGTGCCGATCAGCGCGTCATCCTCATCGGCATAGGCCTGATGGTCAAATGCCAGTTCAAGGCCGAAGACATTGTCCATGAAGGTCTGGCTCAGCACGGCGTTCAAAGCATGAAATTTCTGCATCTCCTGCTTGTTCGGTCCGTCGATCAGTTGTTTGTTGTAGTCAAAGATCCCCGTGTCGGCGATGGTCTTTACCTTGTAGACACCGAGCAAGTAATTCGGCTGATGGGTCAACTGGGCCCAATCGGAATAATTGCTGAGGCCTTTGTACACCGACCAGCCACCACCATTGAAATCGGCCGGCTTGCCGGCAACGCCCTGAGTATTTCGCGAGGGCATGAAATAACCGGAGAGATTGCCGTTATTCGGATTGGCGAAAATGGCCGTGGGCTGGTCGAAGATCTGACCGCCATAGGCACCAAGCCAAGGTGAATAGGTAGGATTCGGCGTGGTATTGTCAGCCAAATACTGGCTCAAGGCACCGGCCGTCGGAGAAATGGCCCGGGCTGCATTCGACGTATCATTGATGACGGTATCATTGAACGTCTTCTTGTACGTCGTCGCCTGTGACGGATCAAACCAAGGGGTAATCGCATCAACCGGCGGAATGACACGGGGACGATTGGCTTGAACATGGCCGGATTCATAGCTGGCATGGATGTTCGTCTCCATTCCGTTTCTCTTCAGAAACGCCGGACGGTAGGTAAATGCGCCAAAGAAACGCTTGTCGTGATTGTACGCCGGTTTCTGCTCATACTTGATATCGTTGTCGAGCAGAGTGATGCGGATGGCGAGTTCGTTTTTCAGGATAACCTTGTTAAAGTCGGCGCTAAAACGCTGAGTGCCGAAATTGTCCAAGCGCATCTCGACTTTGTTCTCATCCTTGAAGCTGGCCGTGTTCAAACTGCTGTTCACAATGCCGGCGGGACTGCCGATACCGAAGAGAATCGAATTGGGCCCGCGTTGGATATCGACACGACCGACATTATAGCTGTCCCAAGGAATATCGGTCAGGAAGAAATCGCGAGTGTTGTCGGCCGCAGCGAGACCGCGCACACGGGTGTTGGTTTGCGGTTCAATGCGCGCAGAACGGGTATCGATTGACTGACCGTTGCCGGCGCCGACGAAATTGCCGGACGAGCCACCAACTTCCGTACCGGTGGTGTATCTCAGAAGATCCTGGGAACTGGTCGCCCCGGTATCCTGAAGGAACTTGGCGGTGATCGCTTGGATCGCCGAGCCCACGTCTTTCAGTTCCGTACGGACACGGGTTCCGGCCAAGGTGTTTTTAGCCGCATAGCTATCGGCATCCTCCGACGCTTCGACCACGAAAGGTGACAGCACGATCGCCTCCTCGCCAGCGGTGGTTGAGACTGCAGTGGTCTTCGCCACTTCGGCAGCATTTGGTGCTGCGGTGATTTGCGCCGACAGGCGCCCCACGGTAATAAGAGACAACGCGGAAGAGAGCGCGAACGCTCCGGCACGCGAATACAATCGATTCATGTTCGGTTGGGTTAGGGGTGTTTGATGACCTACCGGTCTGACGTTGGTCAGATCGTACTGAGCAGGAGGGTTAATCCTGATAGAACAGCGGCGCGACTATAGGCTTCCGTTAGTTTTTCGTGAATGAGTTCAATTGCTCATGAATTGAGATTCTTTGCTAACGAGCCCATTCTAAAAGGCACAGGCCATCGCCAATCATGTGTTCCTGCGCCAAAATTAAAGTTCGAGCAGACTGACTCTGAATTACAGCCGAATGGCTGCTTACGCTTGTCGGCCAAATCGGTTTCAGCAAGTTATTCCGCCATGAATACCCGCATCTTTGGGAAAACCGGCCGAGTGATCGGCGAAGTCGGTCTCGGCACCTGGCAAATCGGCGGAAACTGGGGCGACGTCTCGGACGAAACCGCACTGGCCACTCTCCGCGCCGCGTATGAGGCGGGCACGACCTTCTTCGACACGGCCGATGTCTATGGCGACGGGCGCAGCGAAACCCTCAATGGAAAATTTCTCAAGGAAACCAAGGAGCGCGACCGGATATTTATCGCCACCAAGCTCGGCCGCCGGGGCGACCCCGACTGGCCCAACAATTTCACCCGCGAGGTGATCCGCCGCCACACCGAAGATTCCTTGCGCCGGCTCGACATCGACACACTGGACCTGACCCAGCTCCATTGCATCCCGCCGGAGGTGCTGAGGCGTGGAGAAGTGTTCGGCTGGCTGGAGGAATTGAAGCGCGAGGGAAAAATCAAGGCGTACGGGGCGAGCGTCGAAGCGATGGACGAAGCACTCTGGTGCTGCACGCAACCGGGTTGTGCCTCGCTCCAGATCATTTTTAATATTTTCCGGCAAAAGCCGATTCATACGCTCTTCGAAACCGCCCGGCGCAGCGGAATGGCGCTCATCGTGCGCCTGCCCCTCGCCAGCGGCCTGCTGGGCGGGCGTATGACCAAAGCGACGCGATTCCCAGCCGATGATCACCGTCATTTCAACCGCGACGGCCAGAGCTTTAATGTCGGCGAAACCTTCGCCGGTCTGCCGTTTGAAAAAGGCGTGGATCTGGCCGACGCGCTCAAGCCGCTCGCGCCGGCCACCCTGCCCATGTCGGCGCTCGCGCTGCGCTGGTGCCTCGATTTTCAGGCGGTAAGCGTCATTATCCCGGGAGCAAAGAATCCCGCCCAAGCCCTCGCCAATGCGCAAGCCTCAGAGCTCGCCCCCTTGAGCGCGGAACGGCATGTGAAGCTGGCCGCATTCTACGAGCACCATGTCGCCGCCCACATCCGCGGACCGTATTGAAATTATCACGACCGAAGACGCAGGCATTTATTATTGGACCGTGAAGGAAACGATCGCATTGCTGGGCGCGGCGGGCGATACCGTAAGCGTCGCCGGGTTGCTCGTCACCGAGCCGGCCGAGTTCGTCGCCACAACCGTGTACGAACCGGCGTCTCCGCCCACGGTGCCCGCAATGGTGTACGTCGCACTGGTTGCTCCACTGATATTAACCCCAGCCTTCTGCCATTGGTAGGTCGGCGCGGGCGTACCGCTCGCCGCCGCCGTGAACGTCACGGCATTGCCCGCCGTCACCGTCTGACTTGCCGGCTGGGTGGAAAACGCGGGAGCTGTAGTCGCTGCGTTGACCGTGAGAATCGCAGTATTGCTTGTCACCGCACTGACCGAGTTCGTCGCCACGACCGTGTATGAACCGGCGTCACCCACCACGATGTTCATGATCGTAAGAGATGCACCGGTCGCACCGGAGATGCTCACGCCACCCTTCTTCCACTGGTAAGTCGGCGCCGGGGAACCACTCGCCGCCGCCGTGAAGAGCACCCAATTGCCCGCCGTCACCGTCTGGCTTGCCGGCTGGGTGGTAAACGCGGGGGCTGTAGTCGCTGCGTTGACCGTGAGAATCGCAGTATTGCTTGTCACCGCACTGACCGAGTTCGTCGCCATGACCGTGTATGAACCGGCGTCACCGCTCACGGTGCTCGCAAGGGTGTACGTCGCACTGGTTGCTCCGCTGATATTTACCCCGCCCTTCTTCCATTGGTAGGTCGGAGCAGGCGATCCGCTCGCCGCCGCCGTAAATGTCACCGAGCTGCCGGCCGTCACCGTCTGGCTCACCGGCTGCGTGGTAAATGCTGGGGCGGTATTGATCGTAAGGGTTGCGGTGTTGCTCGTCACAGCACTGACCGAATTGGTCGCTACCACCGTGTAAGCTCCGGCGTCGCCGGTCGCCGTACTCGCAATGGTGTATGTCGCACTGGTTGCACCGCTGATGTTCACCCCGCCCTTCTGCCACTGGTAGCTTGGCGCCGGCGAACCGCTCGCCGCCGCTGTGAACGTCACGGAACTGCCCGCCGTAACCGTCTGGCTCACTGGCTGTGTGGTAAACGCGGGAGCTATAGTCGCAGCGTTGACCGTCAGCGTCGCTGTGTTGCTGGTCACCGAGCCGGCACTGTTGGTCGCCACGACTGTGTATGAACCGGCGTCACCCATCACGATGTTCATAATGGTAAGAGATGCACCGGTCGCGCCGGAGATGCTCACGCCACCCTTCTGCCACTGGTAAGTAGGCGCTGGGGAACCACTCGCCGCCGCCGTGAAGAGCACCCAATTGCCGGCTGTCACCGTCTGGCTTGCCGGTTGCGTCGTGAATACCGGAATATTGGTCGCCGCGTTGACCGTCAGCGTCGCTGTATTGCTGGTCACCGAGCCGACACTGTTGGTCGCGACCACCGCATAGGA
This sequence comes from uncultured Opitutaceae bacterium, assembly GCA_964541315.1. Classification (GTDB taxonomy): domain Bacteria; phylum Verrucomicrobiota; class Verrucomicrobiia; order Opitutales; family Opitutaceae; genus Didemnitutus. The sequence continues at coordinate 14,667 of CAZIQP010000060.1, read as the reverse complement.
TCCAGCATCGCCCGTCACAGTGCTAGCAATCGTATAGGAGGCGCTGGTCGCTCCGCTGATATTCACTCCTCCTTTCTGCCACTGATAGGTCGGCGTCGGCGAACCGCTCGCCGCCGCCGTGAACGTCACGGAGCTGCCTGCTGTCACCGTCTGACTCGTCGGCTGTGTGGTAAAGACCGGAGCGGCGGTTGCAGTGCCGAGCGTGAGTACTGCATTCTCGGAGGTGGTTGAACCGACCGAATTCATCACCACCGAATAATAGGTGCCTGCGTTCGCCGCTTGAAAGCTGTTGATCGCATAAGTCTGGCCAGTGGCTCCGGTCAAAATACTCCCATCTTTATACCACTGGTAGGTGAAAGGGGCAGTCCCATCCGCCGTGGCGGTCAGGTTAACGAGCTGGCCGGCGGTGACTGTGGCGGACGAAGCCTGGGCCGCCACATCGGTGAAGAAAATTGCTCCGATCAGAACAGTGGTGATCAGCAAAGAACGGGCGAGAAAATCTTTCATGGTACTAGGTTGCTGTTTTGTATTTCGTCACTCCGACACACGCATTCATTTCTAAGTGCCTTGAGAACATGGCCTTTACCCTCGTTTAACTGTTGGACAAAAACGATGAGTAGATTGCCTCAACCTTCCCTTGGCGAATCACCCGAGATTAATTGCTTCCTCATGGGGTTTTATTTTCACCGCGTAACAAACCTGTGAAGCAACGCGCGTGGTCTGGAAAATATTCTGATGGAAAAACTCATCTGGACCGGATCGGTTGAGATGAAACACCTTGGTTCTCAAAAATCCTAAACCCAGCCTCTCCTCTCCGCCGGATTCAACCCGAGGAGGAATGGTCACCATGATCAGAGAGGAGCATCCAAGCCCCGGCAGGCTGCGGTTGCGTTCAGATTGAATTCATGCCCACTTGAACGCCTCAATGATTGAAGTCGAAAACCTGACCCGCATCTTCCGCACCTATAAAAAGCAACCCGGCTTCTGGGGCGGGGTGCAAGGACTGTTCAAACGCGAATTCGAAGAAACCCGGGCGGCAGACAACATCAGCTTCAGCATCAAGGAGGGCGAATTGGTCGGTTTTCTCGGGCCCAACGGCGCGGGCAAGACCACGACGCTCAAGATGCTCTCCGGCCTGATTTATCCGACGAGCGGCACTGCCCGCGTGGCCGGCTTCGACCCCACCAAACGCGAAAACGAATACCGCCGCCTCTTCGCCCTCGTGCTCGGCCAGAAAAACCAGCTGTGGTGGGATCTGCCCGCCCAGGAATCATTCTATCTGCTGCGCGCCATCTACGGCCTCGACCCGAAGCAATACCAGGCCACCCTTGATGAACTCGTCACCCTGCTCGGTGTGCGGGAGAAACTGAACGTTATGGTGCGCGAGCTCTCCCTTGGCGAGCGTATGAAGATGGAACTGATCGCCGCCCTCCTCCATCGCCCGCGTGTGCTCTTTCTCGACGAGCCGACCATCGGCCTCGACGTGGTTTCGCAAAAAAATGTCCGTGAATTCCTGCGCGACTACAACCGGCGCCACAAAACCACCATTTTGCTCACCAGCCACTACATGGCGGACATCTCCTCTCTCTGCGAACGCGTGATCGTAATCGACCATGGAAAAAAAATCTACGACGGCGGCCTCGACCGCATCGCCGGCGCCGGTGCCCGTCAACGCATCATCAAGTTCAAACCCCGCCCCGGCCTGAGCGGCCTCGAAGGCAGCAACCCCTTCCCTGCCGACTGGCAACCCGTCCAAGGCACGGCCAAAACCGGCGACGACGGCGAAATCCTGCTCCATGTCCCCAGCGAACAAGTGACCACTGTTTGCCAGCAAATCCTGACCCAGGGTGCGGTTGACGACATTACCATCCAGGACGTGCCGCTGGAGGATGTCATCACCGAACTCTTCTCACGCGGCGTCGCCGCAAAATAATTTCCGATATAATTCTGTCGTTTTCAACGCGACGCTTAACCATCCCCTCTAACCTGCTTTCCGCCATTTGCTCCTGGACTTTGGCTTGGCAGACTTGGGCGGGGCTTCTTGAAGCAGGAGGACCGTCTGGTTTTCTTTTTCTGCATAGCGGATGTCGCGGGTGGTCTTCTTCAACGTTGGCGTATAAACCGGCGCGTCAAAGTGAATGGTCCGCATGTTGAGAATTGTTCCGTAAGCGGTACGCAATTCCTCTTCCGTCGCCGCATCACTAAAAAACCTGAAGGCCGAGGCGGCCAGGTAATCGAGCCGGTTGTCAAACGACAGCCAACGCCGCCCCTCAATCTCCGCCACGGAGCCGGTGGTGTTGGAACCGGCAAAAATATCGACGACGAGGTCGTCGGGGTCGGTCAAAAACCGGATAAAAAACTCCGGCAGTTTCGCGGGAAACCGGGCGGGATGAGCCCCAAGTTTCATCGCCTTGCAGCCGCGCAGATAGGCCCCGTTGGACTCGGAGTTGGGAATTTGCAGCAGGTTGGGCGGGATGGCTCCGCCATTGTCCCTGGCGAACGTTGTGCCGATATCGTGTCCGGAGGGACGCTTCTTCGGCGTGTAGTAGGCCGCCGGATCAGCAAGCAGCTTTTTCATGCGTTCGCTGTAAGCGGTCAGCACGCGTGATATGTTGGCCTTGGGCCATTCGGTCTTGGAGAACCACCAGACGGTATTCACCGCATCCTTGGCGCGAAGCTTCCGTTTGTTCACCCATTCAATCGGACTGGGCAGCTTGGAGGGATTATACCAGTAGAAATCTTGCGCGAGATGGAAACCGAGTTCGTCGCAAAATTTTAAAAGCACCCGAAAGTTATAAAGACTGCGGGCGGGCACACCGCGTTGGTAGGCCCCGCCGAGATCGACCACGAAGCTGCCCGTCGGCTTTAGTTTTTGCCGGACCAGTGCGGCAAATGCGCTCAGCCATTCGATATATTCCGTCTGGGAGCGATTGCCGTACTCCTTTTCCCGCAGCAGGGCGAATGGCGGACTCGTCATCACCAAGTCCACCGAATCGTCCGGCAGATGCCGCAGCAGTTCAAGCGAGTCACCATGATACGCGGAACCACGTTTGGTCAGATAAGCGGGGTTAAGATGGGCGGGCAACATTGTGCTACTTAAAGTCTGTAGATATAAAGTCATCGAGCGGTAGCCTTCCCGGGTGAGCAAACCTCCCGACTGCCCGCCAACTATTCGCCCGCAACCTGCGGAAAGCAAGAACCCGTCTGGGCATGTCCCAGGAGGTATTGGCCGAAAAGGCCGGATTGCATCGCACTTGTATCGGCTCGGCGGAACGGGCCGAGCGCAACATCTCGGTAGACAACATGGAGCAACTGGCTCGAGCGGTCAAAATGTCGTTGATCCAGCTTTTGTCCGAGTAAACAAGCCGGCATTTGACAAGACCTCCGCAAACACGTTCGAGCCGCATGCAATCTACACTCAATCCAGTTCTGCCAACCAAGCCGAAGCAAGCTGCTTCGGAGTATCGGACCCACAGCGAATGAAGCCAACAGCCGTGGTGCGTCTGCCGGCCTAACTTGCCTCACGTCCCCAGCCGGTTGCGCAGCGCCTCGCGCAGCACATCGGGGGCGAATGGCTTTTGCAAAACCACCGCTCCCCCGGCCGCCAGCTCGGGCGACAATTCGTGCGGCGCATCATGCACACTGGTGAACAGCGGGCGGATGGAGGGCTGCAACCGGCGGACTTCGTGGACCAGCTCCGTGCCGCTCATCTCGCCGCGCAGATCCAAGTCGGTCACAAAAACATCCAGCTCCTCGCGCCGCAAGATTTCGCGCGTTGCGCCCAGCTCCGTGCTTTTCAACACACGGTACTCCCGCCCGAGGATTAGGCTGATGGAGCTCGCGACGCCGGAATCATTGTCGTGCACGAGCACGGTCGGCCGCACCGACTCGCCGAACGGGCCGCTGCGGCGCAAGGCGGCTTCAAGCATGGTTTCCGAGGAGGTGCCGTCGCGCCGCAACTCGGAAAGTCCGACCCGCAGCGTGCCGATATCGCCCAAAATCCCCTGCCATTGCCGGAGCCGCTGGCGTGCGGCCGATCCGCCCAGGCCGGAAAGCACGATCCCGATCCGGTTGGCATCGTAGGGTCCGACAATCTCGTTGCCCGCCATTACGTGGCGCAAGGCCGGCAATTGGCGCAGCACCCCTTCGCGCACCTGCGGCGACTCCACCAGGGCAAAACTCACCGGACGCTCCTCGACCAGGCCGCGGAAAGTTTCGCGCTGCAACGACTCGATCAGGCGCACCTGACCGGGCGTCAGGTCGTGCAGCGCGATCACCCACACGCCATCGGGCGCGCGGCGCGCCTCGCCAAAAATTAATTTTCCGGCGGCCCGCAGATGGAAATTCTCGTGCCCCGATTCGATTTCCAAAAAGGGCGGGCCCGCCTCGCCGAGCCAGTCGCGGCCCAGGTCATTCGCCACCAGCAAACGCCGTTCGGGCGTGTACGCCGCCAGTCCGATGGGTGCCTGGTTGAGCAAAAACCGGAGCAGTTCCTGGCTGCGCCGCGCATCCTGCGTGCGCACGGCCTGGTCCAGCACCGCCGAAAGAAAATCGGCCAGCCCCGCCAGCAGATGCAGATCCTCCGCCCCGAACTGCCGGTTTTCCGAACGGGGCGAAGCCTGCAACATGCCGTGCTTCACGCCTCCGCCCACGAGAGGGACGCTCATCACCCCGGACAAAAACGGCGGGCTGCCCTGCACGATGGCGCTGTCGAGCAGAATGGCGGTGTGTTCGAACGGCGCGGATTGCTCGAGTGCGGTCTGCAGCCCGTTCACGAAGCGGTCGAAGTCGCCAAAATTCGCGAAGGCTTTGGCCAGCGCGCGCAAGGCGGCCGGTCCGGGCAGTTGCACTTTGGGCGGCGGCGTGATCATTCGAGAATGGGCAGATGAACCCGGAAAGTGGTGCCGCGACCGATGGTGCTGTCCACATCAATGTCGCCGTGGTGATGCTGCACGATGCGTTTCACGATGGCCAGACCCAGACCCATGCCTTCCTTGCCGCGGCGTTCGCCCGTGGCCTTGGTGGTGGCGAAAGGCTCGAAGACCTGCGGCAGCACCACCGGATCGATGCCCGGTCCGTTGTCCGCCACACTCACGAACAGCAGCGGCTGCGGCACGTCGATCACGCGGGTTTCCAACCGGAAAACGATGCGGCCGTCCGCCCGGCCTTCGAGGGCCTGGATCGCGTTCTGCGTGAGGTTCAAAAAAACCTGGAGCAACTGGCTGTTGTTGCCGCGCACCGGCGGCACGGTTCCGGTGGGAATTTCGATCGTCACCGCGGTGCGCACCAGTTCCGGATGGACAATGGCCGACACGGTCCGCAGCAGATCGGGAAGATCCACGGCCGACATCACGACCTTGTTGCTCTCGGCAAACGCGGCCACGTTGTCCACGATGCTGGCGATCCGGTTCACATCGCGTTCCACGATCGCACCGAATTCCTGGATCATCTCGGGATCGGGCTGACGTTCCTTGAGGAGGGCCGTGAACGTTTGCACCGAAGTGAGCGGATTGCGCAGTTCGTGCGCCAGCCCGGCGGCCAGGGTGCCGAGGGAAATCAGCTTTTCGGTCTGGCTGGCGCGACGCTCCAACTGCCGGGCGCGCAACGTGACCGCCACCTGCAGACAGGTTGATTCGAGCAAGGCCAGCTCGGCCTCCGTGTAACGCTCGCCACTCTGGCGGGAACCGAGCAGCAGCACGCCGGAAATAAAATCGTCGCTGGCGATGGGGAAGACCGCCTCGACCGGGAGCTTCAGGCGCAGCCGTTCCAGATCCGCCAGAGTCTCGGGCGAAAATTCCATCTCGGAGCCGTCGATCAACACCGGCCCGACATGGCCCTGCATCATGCGGGTCAACACACTGTCGATCGGCAGTTCGGAAGGGCATTCCAACCAGCCATGGGCCGCCCGCAACTGATAGTCCCGGTCAAATTCCGTGCGCGAATACGCGGCCGCAGCCTGCAGATTGAAAACGCGCGCGATCTCCCGCACCGTGCTCTCGAAAATTTCCCGCTCGGTGCCGAGCGTCACAATGCGATGACCCAGCGCCTTGAGCTGCAGCAGTTGGTTTTTCCGATGGCGCAGATAAGTCTGGGCCATCACCCGGTCCGCCGTGCGGTGCATCCGCGGCACCGCCCAGAGGAAAAACAGACTGGCCACGATCGAGAGCAAAAATCCGTTCAACAGCATTTCCGAGGTGACGGTGATGCCCATGGCCGGCGCCACAATCACTCCCGTCAGCAAAATCACGCAGGAAAAAGTGACCCCCATGGCGACGTAGATCGCCGCGTACGCGAAATCGTGCGTGACCAACGGCAGTTGATAGCGGGAAACCGCGTGCGCGACCATCACCAGATAAAGGAAAACCAGCGCATTGCCCAGTGGCGGGACCGGCAGATCATACCACAGCGGGAAATTCGTGGCCGCACCGGCAAACCCCATCACCGTGCCCATAAAGATCGTCCGCAACTGGCTGGAGCGCGGACCGCTGGAATGCCGCGCGTGATGCTGGAGCTGCCAGATGGCGATAAACATCAGGGCGCCAAACCAGATCAGATAATACACAAAGGCATCACCGGCCCGCGGCCAGAAGGGCATGCCCATCGCCGGCGCCACTTCCCGCACCATCAAAGGGGTGAAACTCAACGCGGAAAAAACACAGGCCGAGGCGTAGCCGAAACGCATCAGCCAGGCGGCCCGGTGCTCATTGCACAGCCGCGTGACGAAATGCAGGTAGGCGATCGGCACAAAGTACGCCGGGAACATCAGCAGCCGCGTGAAGAACAGCGCCCGCTCGGGATCATCCGTGATCTGCCAGAGAAAATAACCCGCGGACCAGAGCGCGACAAAGAACGCGAAAATGCCAAACTGCAGATTCAGCCGGTTGTTCTGGCTGCGCAGCCCCACCGCGAACGCCAGCAGGATCGCGGCGAGAAAGTTCACGAATGAGGTGATGATCAGATAGGTGGTCACTTCACGGCCTTCACCACGACCGCCTGGTCGCCGAAGCTGGGTTGGGATTCACGCACATTGAAACCGGCATCGAGCACCAGGCCGGCCAGTTCGGTCTGCGAAAAGAATGCGTAGTGCCCGACCTCCTCCTTCAGCTTGATCTTGCCCGCCGCGCGCAGCAGATCCCGTCCCGCCTCGACCTCCTCCGGCGTCACCTGCTGCGCGATGGAATCGCGGTAGATCGCCGACAGATCGCAATGCGGCTTCATGCTCGACGCGACAAAGATGCCGCCGGGTTTCAACAGGCGGTACAACTCGCGCAGCAGCGCTTCGGGACGTTTCACGTAGGATAAAACCAGACTGCAACAGATCAGGTCGAAAGTTCCGTCGGCAAAAGGCAGTTGTGCGGCCGGCGTCCCGTTTTCCAGCAGATCGAAATCGATCATCGAATATTGCACGCCGGGCATCGCTTCCATCACCGCCGGCCGACGCACCTCGACGTGCCTCGTCATCGCGTCACTCAGGCCGCGATGGGTCAGGTCAAGGCCGACGTAAACCAACGGATCAGCCGGTGCCGTCCGCGTTTTGCGCCGGGCGGTCTCGTGCAGCACCCAGAGCCCGAACATGCCGTTGCCACAGCCGGCATCGAGCACCGCGGCCCCCGCCGGCAACGGCCGGCAGAGCCGCCCCAGCAATTGCAGGTACTCCTGATAATCGGTGGAGCGCTCCAGGATCGCGTATTTTTTCAGGTAGCCCGACCAAAATTCTTTCTCAGTCTCTGCGGGCTGTTCCGCGCGGCGCATCTGTTCCCGCTCCCGCCGGTTTTGTTCGAGCACCGCTTTCCTCTCGGGAGTGCGCAGCACTTTCGCCGCGTCCGGCGGACACGGACCGTCAAACAGGCAGGACCAGATGACTTCGCGGAAAAGCTGCTCGGTCGCGCGCGGATTTTCCCGCACCTCATGCATCGCCGCCGGCACCAGAATCATGCGGGCGAGCGGATTGGCCGCGACCACCTGCTCGACTTCCCCCCGGCGCACCCAGGTGTCGTGCTCCGCGAAAAAATAAATGAACGGCACCCGCAGTCCGCCCGCATCGGCGACCGTGCCCGACAGATCATAAAGCTGCGCGTTGATCGCCGAAGCGAGAAAAGCGTCTCCGTGCACGTCCAGGCCCAGAAAATTCGTCACCCCCCAGCGGCGTCCAGCCCGATACTGGCTGAGAATATCCTCCCGATAGATTTCCGACATCGTCGCCAGCAGATTGACCACGCCGGCCACGCTGATGAATTTTTGGACCCTCGCGTCATTCGCCGCCGCCCGCAACGCACACCGGGCCGAAAGACTGTTGGCCACAATGGTGACCCGCCCCACCTCGTACGTTTCAGCAAGAAAATCGAGACAGGCGGTGATATCCTCGACCGCTCCGGGCAGTTGAAAATCCAGTGCCTTCCCTTCACTCTCGCCCACATGGTTGGTGTGGTCGAAGCGCAGCACATTGAGACCATTGGCGGCGAGATGATAGGCCAGTTGCAAATTGCTCTTCTTGGTTTCGCCATATTTTGGCGCGATCAGAACCCACGGCCGGGAACGCTGTTCGCCGGTGTGATCAACACAGGCGGCGATGTTAAGGCCGGTTTGGTTGGGAAATTGAACAAACTCGGTGCGAATTTGTCCGCTTTTGACATGGGTGTGGTCGGCAATCATCCTGATTGGCTATCCAAGCGGTAAAAAAGGAGGTTTTTACATCGATAGCAATGAGCAAGTCCCAGCCGGGAACAGTTTTCTGTGGTTGTTCACACCAATTCACGCTTGATAATGGCAATTGGCCCGATGTTGTTAAAGAGAACCACACGGAAGTGACCCGGCTGCTCCTCATATCTGACGAATCCCTAGCGCTGAACCAGTTTTCAACGCTGTCTTCCGCCGCCGACTTTCAAGTTCAGCATCGGAGCAAAACGGCTGATGCCCGGGGCGCACTTCTCGCCGGTGCTTTTGATCTCTGCGTTTTTGCCCCCAGCCGCATGACCGTGGAGCTGGCCAACGAACTCATCGGCACCCGCGCGCTGGTCCCTCGCTTGCAAATTGCGGTGATTCTTCCCGCCGGAGAGAGCAGCGAGACCCAGCAAAAACTCCTGGCGGCAGGCGCCAACCTCGTGCTCTTCCAGCCCGTCGAGCAAGCGTCGCTCATCAGCGTGCTCGAACGCCTGACCGGCACCGGCCCCACACCTGCCGGCCATTCCCAATCTATCCCGAGTTCCCTGCCCAGCCGCGCCGCCGCACTTTCCTCCGCGTTGGAAGTGCTCCGCGATTTCACGCAGGTGCTCGGCTACTCGCTCGATTACCGCCAGCTCACGCAGCATTTTATTTTGAAACTGCGCGAAGTCGTCGGCCTTTCGCGCATCGCGATCTTTCTCGAACCGGGAAAAAACAACAGCCTGCCCGCCATCCCGCTGCCGGAATCACACATCATGCCCTGCGTGGCCGCGGTCGGGCTCACCGCCGATCTCACCGACAGCTTTGCGCTCTCGCGCAAAAGCGGCCTGGGCCGCCAGTTGACCCTGCATCCGCAAATCCTCCGCGCGCCCGTCGGCACCACGTCGTCGTTTCTCGATCCGAAAATCCTCCGCGAATTCGAGGTGCTCGGCGGGCTGGTCGCCATCCCGATCAACGACCGCGAACGCACGCTCGGCGTCGCCGTGCTGGGCGACCGGATTACCGGCGGTGAATTTTCCGACGAGGAACTGCTGCTCGTCTACCACCTGCTCGAGGAGCTCGGGCTCGCCGTCAAAAATAGCTGGCTCCATACGCAGCTTGTCGGCAACCACCGCATTTTCAGCAGCGTGCTCAACAGCCTGACGGTCGGCGCGCTCGTGCTCGATTCCAACCAGCAGGTCATCTACTCGAACAGCGCCATCACGCGCTTTTTGCGCGGACCCAAGGCACCGGGCATCGAGCTGGCGGATGTCCCTGCGCCGATCCAGGCCAAGCTGCTCGACGTCATCCAGCGCGACGCCATCATCGAACCTTTTTTTCACGTCGTGGGCGACGCCGCCGGCACCGTGTTCCGCGCCACCTTCATTCCGCTCCGCGCCCCCGGCGACCGGTTGCCGCAGACCGCCATGCTGCTGCTCGAAGATTTCACGCAGATCCGTTTCGCGCAGCGCGCCGAAATCGAGTCCTCCAACCTGAAACTCATCAGCCTGATCGCCCGCCGCTTTGCCCACGAGATCCGCAATTCCCTCGTCCCGCTCACGACGCACGCGCAACTTTTTGACGCCGAGATCAACAACGCCGATTTTCGCGACTCGCTCAAGGGCGCCCTCTCACGCGAGACCCAGCGCATCCAGCGTTTCACCGACCAGATGCTGCTGCTTGCCCGCTCCGACCAGCCCAACACCGAGCTCGCTCCGCTCGACGATATTTTGCAGGCCAGCTTCGCCAAATCCCGCGCCTTCGCCGGCGGCGCCGCGAAATTGGAAATCAAGAGCGACCTGCCGCCCGTCACGCTCCGTTGCAGCCGCGCCAATCTCGCCCACGCTTTCCAGGAAATTTTTCTCAACGGCCTGCAATCCTCGGGCGAAAACCGGCAGGTGCATGTGACCCTCAACGCTGCGCCCACCGCCGAGGGCGCCGCCGAACTGATCATTCAGGTGCGCGACAACGGCAGCGGTTTTGCCGCCGAATCCGTCTCGCGCGCCACCGAACCTTTCTTCACCACACGCAACACCGGCGTCGGCCTCGGCCTGACCATCGCGCGCCGGATCATTGAGGCCCACCAGGGCCGCCTCGAATTGCACACCCGCGTTTCGCCCGGTGATCCCGATCTCACGGTCCACCTCCCGCTGCCCCATTGATGTTTTCAGTCACCTCCCGATTTTCCCCTGGCCATTCCACCCGCTGCTGCGGCGCACTGATCGCTATCCTCGCCTGCGCCTCGCTCGCCGTCGCTTCCGGCACACGCGTCGGTTTTAAGGACGCCTTCGCCACCGCCCGAGGCAACGCTTTCGTCGCCACCGCCGACAATCCCAGCGCGCTCTACTACAATCCCGCCGGATTAACCCAGCTCGACGGTACGCAGGTTTCCGCCAATCTCTACAGCGTCTCGGCTACCTCGGATTATTCCGGCATTGGCGGCACCGCTTCCATGGACAACGGTTCGCAAAATATCCCCGCGCTCTACGTCACGTACAAACCCCAGGGCGCGCCCATGGCCTACGGTCTCGGCGTCTACGCGCCGTTTGGTCTCTCCACCGACTGGCCGGACTCCTCGCCGCTCCGCACTTTCGCGCTGAAGAACAAGCAGACCTACCGCACCTATAATTTTTCCCTCGCCTGGCAGTCCACGCCGGAATTTTCCTTCGGCGGCAGCTTCACCTACAACAAAGTCGATACCGATCTGAACCGGGCCATCGGGGTTTTCGGTCCCGCGGACCATTTCAGCTTCGAGGGCAGCGGCCACGCTTTCGGCGTCGATCTCGGCCTGCTCTGGAAACCGAGCCCGCAACACAGCTTCGGCCTCAGCTATACTCACCACACCAGCGTCACGTTGCGCGGCACCTCGTCCACCATCCCGCTCGTCGCCAGTGAGCCGGCCTCCGCCGGTTTCTCTTTTCCTGAAACGGTGATCGTCGGCTGGTCCTACCGCCCGGTCCCCGAGTGGAATCTCGAGGTGAATCTCGATTGGACCAACTGGAACCGGCTCAACACGGTCGTGGTCAGCAAGGCCTCGGGCAACACCCCGCTCGTGTTCAACTGGCAATCCGGCCTCTTCTACGAATTCGGTGCCACACGCTACCTTGGCAACAACTGGACCGTCAGCGGGGGTTATTGCTTCACCGAGAATTCCACGCCCGATGCCACCTACACGCCCGCTGTGCCGGACAGCGACAAGGCCTTTTACTCCCTCGGTCTGGGCTATCGTTCCGCCGGCAAAGGTTTCTCGGCGGATCTCGCCTGGCAATACGGCGCCGGTGGCACCCGTCGCGTCAGCGGCAGTCCGCCCTCTCTTACCGGCGCCACCGCCGACGGCACCTACCGCAATTCCCTCAACGCCTTTTCGCTCTCCTTTGGCCTGCATTTTTAATTCACCTCCCACACCCCGCGCCATGTCCGTCACCACCGCCCCCGCCGCACCCGCCGTTCCTGTTGTTGTGCTCCCCACCCTGCTCATCGTCGATGACGAGGAAGGCCCGCGCCATTCGCTGCGCATGGTGTTCCGTCAGGATTTTAATGTCCAGGCTGTCGACACCGGCGACAAGGCCCTCGAATACGCCCGCACCCATCCCGTGCAGCTCGCCATCCTCGACATCCGCATGGCGGGCAAGACCGGCATCGATGTGCTGCGCGGCCTCAAGGCCATCGATCCGCACATCGAGATCATCATGCTCACGGCCTACGAAACCATCGAGACCGCCCGGCAGGCGCTCCGGCTCGGTGCCTGCGATTATCTCAGCAAGCCCTTCGATCTTTCCACCATCCGCGAAGCCGTCAGCCGCGCGCTCCACCTCCGCCGCATTTCCGAAACGGTTTCCTCCACCTCGAAACGGCTGAAGGCGCTCAACGAACAGCTCAACGACACCGCGCTCAAGGAGGAAATGGCCCGCACCACCACCGAGATCTACGCCGGCGCGCTGCACGACATCAACAATCCCCTCACCGTCATCCTCGGCTATGTCGAGATTCTCCGCCACCGGTTGGAAGGCATCGGTTCGCTCAGTGGCGCGAATCTCGATGCCGTGCGCGCCGACGTCGAGCTGCTCGCCAAACAGGTCGGCACCTGCTCCGCCATCACCCGCCGCTACCTGCGCTTCGTCAACAAGCGCACCTCCTTCGCCCCGGAAGTTTCCATCAACCAGGTGCTCGACGACGTCCAGACCCTGATGCGCAACCACCCGAGCCTCCGCGGCAGCAAGCTCGCCGTGAAGCATCTCGACATCGACACAGCCGGCCAGATCGGCGGCACCGAGCTGATCCAGATTTTGCTCAATCTCACGGTCAACGCCTTCCAGAGTTCCAGCACGCCGCAGACCGTCTGGATCACCGCCGAGCGCTATGATCAACCGCTGCCCATCGAGTCGTTCAAGGACACCGACGAGGAACGCTTCATCGGCCTCGACTCCATGGCCAATGTTTCCCCGCTTGTCGCCCTTTCCGTCATCGACCAGGGCCCCGGCATCCCGCGCGATGTCCTCTCCCGCATCTTCGAGCCATACTTCACGACCAAGGAGCAGACCGGCACCGGCCTCGGCCTCGCCATCGTCTGCCGCCTCGTGAAACACCATCACGGCCTCACCCAGGTGAAGACCAAGCTCGGCGAAGGCACCCGCTTCACCATCTATATTCCCGCCAAGGAACCCAGCACCTCCGGCGACCCGTTCCAACCGAGTCCCATCTCGAACATGACCGCACAATAATGCGCGTTGATTAAGAGGTAGGGCGGGACCGCTGGGCCCGCCGTGAAAACTCTCGCTGCGGCCCCCCGCAATCCCACTTGCCGGCGCCGCCGTTGTCCGTTTCGCTCCGCCCGTGACTGAAATCCTCATCGCGCTGATCTCCGCCGCCCTCGCCGGCGCCCTGGGCTGGTTCATCGCCCAGACCCGTTCCGCCGCCGTGACCGAACGCGCGAAACTTCTCGCCGCCGATCTCGAAACCGCCCGCGTCCAACTGGCTGAAATTTCCAATTCCAAATCTCAGCTCGAAAAAGCCCTCGCCGCTGAACGCGCCTCCGCCACCGAAAAAATTGCCGCGCTCACCGATGCCCATGAACGCCTGACCAACTCATTCAAGGCGCTCTCCGCCGACGCCCTCCGTTCCAACAACCAGTCCTTTCTCGAACTCGCCCGCGAATCTTTTTCCAAACTCCACCAGCAATCCGCCGACGAACTCGGCAAGCGCCAGCAGGCGATCGATTCGATGGTGAAGCCGCTCAAGGAGTCGTTGGAAAAAGTGGACAGCAAGATCGGCGAGATGGAAAAATCCCGCGCCTCCGCGTACGGCCAGCTCTCCGAGCAGTTGAAATCCCTCGGCACCGCGCAGACTTCCCTCCAGGCCGAGGCCGCGAAACTTTCCACCGCCCTCCGCTCCACCACCACCGCCGGCACCTGGGGCGAACTCCAGCTCCGCCGCGTCGTCGAGATGTCGGGCATGAGTTCTTACTGCGATTTCGTCGAACAGCAGAGCAGCGGCGCTCTTCGCGCCGATCTCGTCGTCCGCCTGCCCGGCGGTCAGCAGATCGTCGTCGACGCCAAGGCGCCCAACGACGCCTACCGCGAGGCCGCCAACGCGTCCGACGACGCCGTGCGCTCCGCCAAACTCGCCGAGCACGCCACGAAGGTTCGTAGCCACATCGATGCCCTCGGCAGCAAAAATTACTGGGAACAGTTCCAACCCTCGCCCGAATTCGTCGTGCTCTTTCTTCCCGGCGACCAATTTCTCTCGGGCGCTTTGCAAGCCGACCCCTCGCTCATCGACCGCGCCATCGCCAAAAAAGTCCTCCTCGCCACGCCCGCCACCCTCATCGCGTTGCTCAAAGCCACCGCGTACGGCTGGCGCAATGAAGCCGTTTCAAAAAGCGCCGAGGAGATCGCCACGCTCGGCCGCCAACTCTACGACCGCATCGCCAACTTCGCCGACAACCTCGACAAAGTCGGCCGCGGGTTGGAGAGCGCCAGCAAAGCCTACAACTCCGCCGTCGGCTCCTTCGAAAGCACCCTCCTCCCC
>CAZIQP010000059.1:0-21822 GCA_964541315.1 uncultured Opitutaceae bacterium | reverse complement strand
GGATTTTCCCGGTGACTGCGTCGATGCAGTGCCCGAGGATCGTGCCGCTCATTTTGGAGTCGCCTGCCTTGTAGACGTCAAAGGTGGTCAGGAAAATCCGACCACCCGCGACCGCGATTCCGCTCTGCCCGCCATTGGGCAGCGCGGTCCGCCACAGGATGTTCTCGTCGCGGGCCACGCTCCAATGCACGGGTGCCGCCGGGCCGTGTCCCTGCCAGTTGCCGTCGGGACCCGCGGCTTGCGGCCAGTCGGCCCAAACCAGCACGGGAATGAAAAATATCATCCAGCCCAGCAGGGCGCCGGCTTTGCGGCGGAGAGCCGGCGTGCGCACTTTGCGGAAATTTCGCAGACATCCGCCGATGGGGGGTTCCATGCCCGGAGGGTGTCAGTAATTATGCAATCGCGTCAATCGCGGCGTTGACGTCGGTTTTGGCCTTCGGCCCGACGGATCATGATGCGCAGGTCACGCAGTTTGTTTATGCTTCCAACCGAAGCCGCGCTGCGCTTGCCCGACATTGCCCGCCAGCATCCCGGGCGATGAGCCGCCGGTTGACTGTTTCAAGCGCCACGCGCTGAAGGTGGCAAAGAACTGGACAAAACAGCATCAAAGTATACGATGTACACATAACAATGCTCACCACCGCAGACAAAATCTTGGCGAAAGCCCGACAGATCCTTGAGCGGGACGGCGCCACGGCGGTCACCATGCGTTCGGTGGCGCGGGGAGTGAAGATCACCCCGATGGCCATCTATCGTCATTTTTCCGACCGGGAGGCGTTGCTCAACGGGCTGGCCGATCAGGGATTCGCCGAATTGGCCGCTCATCTGAAGCAGATCGCATGGCCCAAAGGCTGGGAAGCCAGGCTGCTGCGGATGTCGGACATCTATTTGGATCATGCGCTGGCCCATCCGCATCTCTTTGAACTCATGTTTCTGACCAAACGTCCGGGAGCGCGGCAGTATCCGCGGGACTTTCAGGCGAATCGCTCGCCGACGGCCAGTCTGCTGACGCACGAATTGCAGGCCGGAATGAAAGCGGGTGTCCTCCGGGCCGGAGAACCCTGGGAGATTGCCTTTCACCTGGGCGCGCTGTCGCACGGACTGATCATGCTCTACCTCGGCGGACGCATCGGCGCGACTCCGCAAGGATTTCGCAATCTCTATCGCACAGCTTTCAAAACCTACTTCCATGGTCTCTTGGCTTAAATCAACCGCCACGGCTGGCGTCGCTGCGGCGGTCGGAACCGGCGCACTCCTCTGGTGGGGCACTGGGCTCGATCCTTGGTGGCCGTTATTATGGTTCGCTCCCGTCCCTGCCTTGCTCTTCGCCCAGCAGGCAAAGGTGGGGCCGGCCGCACTCTGCGCGGTGGCTGGCTGGTCTCTGGGCGCGTTCAATCTGGTGGGCTATTTTCGACAGACCCTGGGGATGCCGATCGGAACGGTGGCGGCCACGGTGCTTGCCCCGGCCCTGGCTTTTGCGGGTTCGGTCCTCTTGTTCCGGGCCTTGACTCGGCGCGGGCATATCGGCTGGGCCGCAGTGTCGTTCCCCGCGCTGATGACCGCACTCGAGTTTGAGCTCGGGCGGCATTCCTCACATGGCACCTTGGGAAGCTTGGCTTATTCTCAACTGCGGTGCTTGCCGATCTTGCAACTGGCCTCGGTCACCGGGCCGGCTGGCATCACGTTTCTGGTGCTTGGCATTGCTTCCGCAATGGCCGTAGCGCTGCGGGCTGGTCGGCGCGCCATGGTCCCGGCGGGCATTGCCGGCACGATGCTGCTGGCGATTGTGGCTTGGGGCGCTTGGCGGCTGGCCCGGCCAATGTCCGGCCCGACTTTGCAGGTGGGCTTAGTGGCTTCGGATCAACAAGAGCTGCTGCGTCCGGCCAAACCGGGCGCGGCGACTGAGCGGCAATGGGAGGCTTATCGCCCGGCCGTGCTGGAATTGGCCCGCCAAGGCGCGACGGTCGTCGTGCTGCCGGAAAAACTCGGTACAGTGATCGAATCGACCACGGCCCAAACTGATGCGTTCTTTCAGGCCCTGGCCGACCAGGCCCGTATTCTCTTGGTTGTCGGGGTGGATCGAACGATCGGGAAAGGCGTCGCCTTTAACGAGGCGCGGGTGTACCGCCCCGGTTTGGCCGTTGGGGACTACGACAAGGAGCATCTGCTGCCGCCGTTCGAAAACAAATACACCCCGGGCCAAAATCTTTTGCTGCTGCCGGCTGCTCCCGCACTGCTGGGGGTCGCCATCTGCAAAGACCTCGACTTTCCATCGCCGGCCAATCGCTACGGTGCGGCGGGTGTGGGACTGTTGCTGGCACCCGCCTGGGACTTCGACTTGGACCGGGTATATCACGGTCACGCTGCGATCATGCGCGGAGTCGAGTCAGGGTACTCCATCGCGCGGGCGGCCAAGCAAGGCTACCTGACCGTAAGCGACAGTCGGGGCCGAGTGCTCGCCGAACGGCCCAGCAACGAGGCGCCGTTCGCGACGCTGCTGGCCACGGTCCCGGCCAGCCACACCGATACCGCCTGCTTAAAGCTTGGGCCAGCCTTTGGCGACCTCGCCGTGGTCTTGGCCGCCCTGAGCCTCCTCCGGCTCGCGCGGGGAGCCCGATCGCCTGATCCACGCCGGGCGTGAGGTTCATTGACTTGGGTTTCAACCAGACAATGTTAATGCCCAGTATAGGAAAGCAGGCGGCAAATGTTCTAATTTTAGCCTGTTTTATGATCACAACATCCTCATCAGCGCCGGAGCCAACGCGGGCTAGCCCGTTGCCCGGTTGATCACAGTTCCCGGCTGTCCTGTTAAGGATTGATTGAAGTTTCAGCTAACCTCGAGGAATAGTGCGTAGCACAACAAACGAGGTGTCTTCGAGCTGGACCCGAAAGGTGCATTGCGTGCCGTTCGAGTCCAAAATGCACAACGCTCCGATGGTCTTTGTGCAGATCACGGCCGGTTTGGATGCCACTGAATTGGCCCGCGCTGCGGCGCGGTTTCCTCTGCCGCGCGCCTCGCGGACACTGCGGCCCTACGACCATTTTGCGGCGATGGTTTTTGCCCATCTGACCTATCGCGAAAGTCTGCGCGGCATCGAACCTGTCTGAGTGCGCGCCCGGCGCTTTCCTATCAGATGGGCATTCGTAGTCGAGTGACCCGAACTACCCCTGCGCGATCACGTCGCTGCCACTGTGTTCGCGCAGTCAACGCAATCATTGTCGTGGCTGTTGCCAGCAAAGAAGCCTGTCAAATCCTACCCGCCGCGTGCAAGACCGCCAGCGCGTCGGTCGTCACCCAGGGATTCATCCGTTTTTGGTTCGTACCACCCCAGTCAACGAAATCGCTGCCTAGCGCTCTGCCGGCCCTTTGCGTGTAATAACGCTTTTCCGCGGGCCAGCCGCCATCTGAGAGTTGCTTGGATTCAAGCAACTCCAACGCGTCAACGCAGCGCGGATCACGAATCAGCCCAACCACCGCCATCGCTTTCAGCCCGCCGAGAATGTCATAATGCCAATAGAGCGGATAGTGCAGAGAGGTGAATTCATGGTGGATGACCTGGGAATCAGACCGTCTTTTAAAAAGGCGTCGGGATAAAAAAACTTCAGCGGCCAAGATGGCTGCCGCTCGGGCTTTGGCATTCGCTGTTGCAGCCGAATAAACCGCTAGGCCGCACATGGGCAAGAGTGACTCCATGAAGGATGAGGTGTCGGCGGCCGGGTTCTTGTCGCAATTCCACCCGCCATCCGGCCACTGCCAGTGCAGCAGACGTTCAACCAACTGTGCCAAGCGTTTGTCGGTGAGCCCCAGGCGGGTCAGGTAGAACAAGGTGTTGCCCTGCTGGGACGCACATCTCCGATATCTGCCGCACATGACGGGCACACCTTTCTTCTTATAGGCGTCAGATTTCTTCTCCACCGCGAATTCCTGATAAAAGAAATCGGCGAGCCAGTACTCCAGCACTTGGTCGCACATGGGCCGGAGGGAAACGTCCCCAGGTGGATATCCAATGTCAGCAAGAGTCGCTAGCACCCAATGCGCCCCCTGCCATTTGGCGTAAACCGCAGAAGGAAATCGACCGGTCGAATTTCGCGGGGCGAGAAGCTTTCTCACGCGCGGCGAGCCGCGAATCTCCGCCTGCAGTGCGCGCATAGACTTCGTGCCGGGATCTTCACTCAAGACCTTGGCCCGGACCTTCCATCGAACGGATGGCTCGTCGGACTTGAGCAGCTCGTCTACGATTCTCAGGGTACCCATAACTATTTTCCGACAATCGGTGAACCCAGGCGAAAGCCAGCGCAATGGCAAATCCCTGTTGTGTTTAGTTCCCGGTGTGACCGATTCAGGACTGTGTGGGTTAAGAGCCCATCCGAACAATAATCCGATCAATTTCTGAAGAGCGGGAAGATAGCAGGTTGCAAATATATAATTTGTGTCAAAGCAGAGTGAGGGAGGTTATCCGGCTCCATACTGAAAATTTATTTTGGACAGGAGTGCGTCCCTTGGCATCTGTTTTTTTATTCCTGAGAAAATCCGGGGCACGATTGTAACAACCATGAACCCGAGAGGCTGCATCAGCATCTACGACTGGATGCACATGCCTTCGTGTCCGGCTTGTCCATCCGGGTCCAAGACTTTTCATCCAAGAGGCGAAGGATTCCCGCTAACCGTTTGGCGGATTATCGGCGGCAACCGACGGCCCGGACTGGGACGATGATGGCCCGCCGGCCACGATATCGTCGTCCGTATACAGCAAACGGTCCGCCCCGGCGGAACGCACCTCGATGGACTGGCGGGAATTTTGGTGAAAATAAAAGGGCGTGCCCCACGCATCGACGAGTTCACCGTTGGCGCTGATGCGCGGATGATCATGGGCAAGGAAGGGAAGATTGTCCTTATTGGCGCCGAGCAGTGCATTCACGAACTGGCGGTTGTTCTCTCCGGCGGGATACGCCCCAAAGTAGCGACGGTAGGCTTTGAGCACGTCCAGCACGAGTTGCGGTTCAGCGTCCGGCCTGGTATTGGGCGCTCCGATTAGATTGCCCAGCGGTGGACGTTCGGTCGTTGAAAGTTCCTCCGGTCTTGGAGCAAACAATGCCGGCTGCCCCATGAGAATTTTGCGGGCCGGAGCCGCGGAGTGAGGCGACTGCGATGGCTCGGACGGCGAACCGGTCGCTTCCTGCCGGACCGAATTCGCCGCAGGAGGGAGCTGCGGAGCAAGGCTGCGAACCGGCGAACTGGCATTGCCATTCCGCCGCAGCACCACGACCAGCGAAATGATCGCGAGAATTGCACCGACAGCGAGCAGGCGGCGGGGAGTCATGGGCGAACGGCCGCTTGCAGCGGAGAAAATTCCGGCTGAACGATCACTTCGAGATGTTCGTGCGGAACACCGCCATGGGTCCGGCCTTTCGAAGCACACCGACATTTTCCGGCGCAAGCGGTTTTTCCGCGACAACCGGAGCGCATGGCAATGGTTGGAAGATCGGACTGAGAAGGGACCAGCGGAAACGGCACGGTCATCAAAATTTCCGCGGATCGTCCGTCCACCCCAACCTCATTTCCTACCGAGATCATGACATGAAACCGAGGTCAGGATTGGAGAACCGCCCGATATTAGGCAAAACCATCGACATATTCGCCGGACTGACACCGAACCATTTGGCGAGCGTAGCCGAATATTCGTCGGTCGAGATGCCGGGAATCCAGGAACCGCGGCTGCCCGTGTCGTTCGCGCCGCCGAGCGTGAGGTCGGGCATGCTGCCGTAGATCTGCCCGCCCTTCACCGCGCCACCCAAAACAAAATGGTGATTGCCCCACGCGTGATCCGTGCCTCCGGCATTGCTTCCATAGGTCCGGCTGAAATCCGACGCCGTAAAGGTGGTCACATTGCCCGCCATGCCAAGAGCAGCCAGACCCTGGTGAAAGTCGACAAGACTATTGTCCAGCATGCTGAGCAACGGACCCTGACTGTTGAGCTGGTCGGTGTGCGTGTCAAAGCCGCCAATGGAAGCGAAGTAGATCTGGCGCTTCATGCCCAGGGTCTGCTGGGCCGAGATCAGCCGCATGATCATGCGCAGCTGCGAAGCGATGGGATTGAGCGTGGGGTTGGCCGTGCCGACCCCACTCGTGGTCGAGGCAACGAACTTTTCGTTATACAGGGGGACCGTCGCCAGGACGCTCTTGAGCAGCGTGTCATTGCTGATGGCCCGGCCGATGACGTTGACGTATTCCTGCTCAAAAACGTGACCGTAGCTCTGGCCCACCACGTCGCGCACCGAAGAGTAAAGCTGCTTGGTCGGCGTGGAAGTACTGGTGTAGGAAGTCAGGCCGATGCTGCCACTGGTGCTCACCGGATATTCAATGACCTGATTGCCGACCTGAAAATAATTCTGCCCGGCCAAAGAGATGTTCATCGAAATCTGCGAACCCGCGTTGAGCGCCTGCGACATGTCGGCGAGCCGGCCGCCCCAGCCCACCTTGAGCGGGGAATCCGGCACGGAAGTCTGCCACTGCACCTGCTGGTCACTGTGCGAAAATAAATACGGCGGCACGGCCGCTCCGCCTTTCTGGTACAGGGTTTTGGTCAGTGGCCCGACCAAGGTGCCGACATTGGCGACGATCGCGGCCTGACCGGCGTTGAAGAGGCCGGCCATGCGGGGCAGCGAAGAATGCAGCCCGAAACTGCGGCCATCCCCAGCCGGCAAAGTCAGCGGCTGCAAGCCGGTGCTCGGCAGGGCCACGACGCCGCGGCTGGCCGCGTAGGCGGCATACCCCGCCGCATCCGTCGGTATGATGACATTGTTGCCATCATTGCCGCCGAACAGAAACAGGCAGACGAGCGCCTTGAAATCGCTGTCGAACGGGATGGTCTGCGCTGAAAGCGAGGCATTGAACAGACGAAGGGTGCCCATCGTCGAGAGCAGCCCGGCTAGACTGAAACCGGCGCAGGTCGATTGGCCGATGAATTCGCGTCTGGTGGTCATGGGAGGTAAAAGGATTAGTGTTGGACGTTGAATTCCGGGGAGAACATCACGAGATCGAGTCCGAGCTGGACCCGCTTCAGTTCGTTGGCCGCTGTATAATTGAATGAGGAGGAAGCGGCGGCGGCGGCCGTGTAGGCATTGAGAATCTCCTGCCGCAGGAACGGCGACATCAAACCGCCCAGCAGACGACGGTTGAAATAATCGACCAAAGCGGCCTGCGCCGCGGGATGGGTGGTGTACGTCGGCGAAGTGAGAATCGCCAGCGGTTCGCTCAGATCCAGTTTTATATTCATGCCGGTGGGCACCGGCTCGGTGACGGAAATATTGCTATAGATCAAAGAGTAATTCCGATTCGCCTCCTGCATGGCAGTGACGGAATCAAAAATCTGAAATTCCGGCGACACCAGGCCCGCGGCCGTGATCGCGCCTGGCTGGGCAAACCCCGGCTTGAAGAAGTTGAATACTGTCGGCGCATACAACGGGGCTTCTTCATCCATGTAATACGGATAGCTTTCCAACAAATCCAGGAACAACCGATTGTCCCCGCTCGCGCCGTAGACTTTCGGGGTGGGCTGAAAAGCGCGGAAAATCCGCGTCATGCGCAGCAACGGCTCGGTCAATTTGCCGAACTGGCCGTCGGCGAGCGGATCGGCCCGGTGCGCTTCGGGGTCGAGCAAAATCGCGCGGAGGGTGGCCGCAAGATCGCCGCGAACGCCCGATCCGTTGTTATTGAAAACGGAAGCGACGCGGCTGATGTAGGCTGGCGTGGGATTGCTCGTCACAAAACGCTGGATCAGTTGCCGCGCCAGAAATGGTCCGACATTGGGATGATTAAAAAGAGTATCGAGGGCGAGTTTGAGCCGCTGCGGACCGGTCAACGTGGGTGTGCCGGCCACCGTCACGCCACCGACGATCGTGCGCGTCTGCAAATCACCGTACGTGGTGTTGAAGGACATGGGCTGAATCGGATCCCAGCCGTAGAGGAACCAATTCTTCGCAGAATAGTTTGTTCCGTTATCCTGCTTCGGCGGATTGGCCGGATCGTAGTGCGGCCCCCAACCCGTGAAGACATTGGCCAGGCCGACGATATCGTTCTGCGTGTAGGTCGGAATCGGCTGGCCGTTTACATCAAGCTGCAAACTGCCATCAAGATTCAACTGGGAAAGCCCGATGGTAAACAATTGCATGACTTCCCGCGCGTAGTTTTCATCCGGTTGCTGGCCGGTCGCAGCATTCGCCTTCTGATTGCGAATCATGCTCAGATAGGTGCCCATCATCGGGCTGAGCGTGACATCGTCCAGCAGCTGCCGATAATTGCCAAAGGCATCATTCACCAGAATATCATAAAAGGCCGCGACCCCGTCGTTATCATCCGAGAGCGAACTGTCCTGCGATATCACGAGAATCTGACTCAAGGCAAAAGCCATGCGTTGCCGCAGCTGGTCGGGGGCGGTGACGGCATATTGCCACCAGGCTTCCTGGCGCGGCGTCAAGTAACCATTATTGCCCGGAGACCGGATGAGAAATTCATTTGCCCGTTCCCGCACATAAGGAAGGTGGTAAGTGGGCGGAATGGTGAGCTGCTCATCGATCCATCCGGAATAGCCTGTGGCCAACAAATCGGTGATCGCGGCGGCCGTCGGACCAAAACTGGCCTTGATCAAAAACAGCGACGCCGTGCCCTCATCCGCCGGCACCGGCGTATAACCCAAGTTGCTCGTATCGCCGATTAGGAACGACACGATCGCCGAGTTCGGACTGGTAACCACCGTGAGCAGCGCGGCCGTGCTGGTGGCCGAATTGGTCGCGTTATAGACATACAAGGTGTAGTTGCCGGCATCGTTGGCGGTCACGCTGGGTAAGGTCAGGGTGGTGCCAGTGCCTCCAGCAACGTTATTTCCGTTTTTTTGCCACCGATAAGTCAGCACCGGATCGCCGGTGACCGCGGCGGTGAAGGTCACGGTCGCGCCAAGAAAAACGGTCTGGGAAACAGGATTGAGCGTGATTGTCGGCCCCGTTTGCGCCTGGGCTGAAATGCCCCAGGACAGGCAGGCCGAGAGCAAAGCGATCACCAGTGGGCTTTTCCCAAGACACCACCGCACAAAAGGTATGCTGGAAATATTCATGTTGGGAGAGACGCCGACCTCGGCACACCGGCGCTAAAGCTGATCAGGCCGATTGTGTGCAGGATAAGATGTCGCATTTTCGGATTTTGAACGAGGTGATAGAAATTTCTTACTAGTTCTAGTAAGTGTGACTACTGGGAAATGATTGCATTAAAATAGTTCCAGGTTCACAGGACTTTAATCCCCGTTTACAAATCCTTCGGTGCATCGGCTGTGCCATGGAACGCTGACAAAAAAACATTCTCGCTCCGATCGCGATCATCGGGAGACCGAGCGCAAAGGCCGATCCGGCCCCATGCCACCCAACCAAATCACGACCAGAAATTTTGAGGACGAGCAATCGGGACTGGCAGGCTGGCAGCGCCGAGCAGAGGACGGGAAATGCGCTCCACCCCCGTTGCGCTACCACCTCACGAGCCTACTCGACCGTAATGGCGATGACGGCGTTGCTGGGCGGGACGATCACAAGAAGGAGAGCAGGATTGCTGGTCGCCGATCCGGCGGCATTGGTGGCGATGACCTTGTAGTTGCTGGAGTCGTTTCCCGTCACCCCGTTAATCGTATAACTGCTGCTCGTCGCACCCGGAATATCCACGCCGTTTTTCTGCCACTGATAGTTTGGCGCGGGATTTCCGGTGGCGGCCGCGATGAATGTCACTGTAGCGCCGGCATTAACCGTCTGATTCAAGGGCTGCGTTGTGATGATCGGCGCGGCGGACGCGGCGTTGACCGTCAGGATTGCGCCATTGGAGGTAACGCTGCTGACGGAATTGCTCACGAACACGGTATAGGTTCCCGCGTCGCCGCTGACTGCCGCGGCAATGGTATAAGTCGCGCTGGTCGCACCAGCGAGGTCTGAGCCGTTCTTCCGCCATTGGAAAGCCAGCGGTGCCGTACCATCGGCTGTCACCGAAAACAAAACCGGCTGTCCGACCATCACCGTCTGACTTGCCGGCGGGGAGGTAATCGCCGGGCTCACCTGAGACGACGTCACGGTCAAAATCGCGCCGGAGGAGCTGACACTGGTGACCGGATTGGTCACCACTACGGTATACGTGCCCGCGTCACCACTGACGGTGGATGGAATCGTGTAGGTCGAGCCCACCGCGCCGTTAATCGGCGCTCCGTCTTTGCGCCATTGATAGGTTAGCGTGGGATCGCCCGTCGCTGACACTGAAAAAACGGCCGATTGCCCGGGGGTCACGGTGAGACTGGCGGGCTGGGAGGTGATCGCCGGCCCCACTCCGGCGTCGCTCACCATGATGGTATAGACAAAGGCCACGCTGCCATACTTCCCGAGCCCAAGATTCGGATCATCGTACGCACTGATACTCACATCATATTCGCCGGCTAGGGTCGGCGTTCCCGTGATACTACCCGAGGTGCCATTGAGCGTTCCGTTGACCGATCCGGGCACCGAGAGTCCTGGCGGCAGACCGGTGATTGAGTACGAACCCACAGTGGCGGCGCCTCCGAGGTAAGCAAAGACCGCAGAAAAAGGCGTCCCCACGGTCGCATCGGCCGGGCCCATCGGATTCGCCACAAACTCAGTCGCCCCCGCCAGTGTGTCTACCGCGCCCAACATGCTCGCGACCACCACCGAGGTTTTCAACACCTGCCCAAAAGATGAACCTACCCAGACAGATTCAGCCGAAGCCAATAACCGCAACACCGGAGTGCGTTGCAACAACGCAATGAGCATGAAACCCGAGAGCTGAAGCTTACCCAGGCGCCGCGACAATCGGAGTGTGAGTGAATTTGTCATGGGGGGCACTAAACTGAAATCTGTGGGCGGCTGGTCCTCAATCTTTGATCAATTGCCGCCGCCGCAACCGCCGCTCGCGGCCTTGTAGGAACACCCCGTAGGTTTTCGCGATCGGCGCGTGAGGCGGGACGAAAACGGGCAGAACTTCGTGATTAGCGGGGCGAGAATTCATGGGTGGAATTTAATATCACCAGTTCAGACGCCAACCTGCGGTGATGATATTCGCCCGGGGAAAAGCACTCGCGGAGGTGACTCCGTCGCGGCCCTTCATCTCGTAGCGTTCCCACGCAATGTCGAACTGACACGACTTGGCCAGCGTCCAGATGAGCTTCAAACCGTAGGTCAGCGTATCCAATTTGGTGAGACGATAGTCGGCGGAGAAAAATGGACCGGCGGGATTCGGCATAATTCCGGGAGTAATCGTCGATCCATCGAGCGAAACGTGGTAGAAATCGGCTGCGGTCTGCTGATAGTAACGTAAAGTCGGCGACAGAATGACCTGCGGCCCCAGCTCCTGAAACCAAGCGAGCGCCACCGTGTGGCTGGTGATGCCAAAGCTGTCGTGATACAGGCGATAACTCGCCTCCGCCGCACCATGCCATTCGGTGACCGCGTGATTGTAGACCGCATATCCGATCCACTTGTCGCGTTCGTCCGGTCGGTTTTCGGCAAAAGTCAGCGGCAGAAAGAGGCCGGGCAACAGTTCCGTTCTTTTCTCGATCAGTTTGTACGGATCGCTCAGATAACCCGTGGCCCGGCCGTAGCTGAAGTTGAACTGCACCGTGCTTTTCGGATCAAGCAACTGGGTGAGGCCGACGATGATGTCGGTGGTCCGTTTGTTGGCCCGCTGCGGCTGGTAGAAAACCTTCACGTCATCACTGGTGCCGGCCAGACCAATGAGCAGCGTGGTGTTTTTCTGGTTAAAATCGGTGAGCGTGTTGAGCGAGAAACCCGTGGACACGTAATCGCTCTCGCGGGAATTGGCGGCTCCGACCGCAAGATTCACCCGGCCAAACTGCCGCGATACATCCAGCGTCCACGCTTTGCGCCGATCCTCGATTTCTGTCAACGGCACGGCTCCGCCTGAAGTTGTGGCCGGCTGTCCGGTCGGCGTGGCGCCGGTGATGGCATCAATCACGCCGGTGAATTTCAAACGCGTCTCGGTCCCGAGCGTCTGCTCGACGAGCGCGGATTGAGCCTGCACCTTGATCCGTCCGTTGGACTCCTGATAGTCCTGATATTTGTAGGCAGCTACGGTATCCGCCTGCGCAATCCGGGGCAATACAAGGAAAAGCGACGCCGTCAGACACAAACCGGCCAAGGGTGAGGCTGCTGGAATGCGGTCACTCGAAGGCGGTGGCTGGCGGGATGGGAGCATGGTGACAAAAATCAAAATAAGAAATGATCGGCATGATCCTAAAGGAGTTTTCTGTAACTAACCTGTTATAAATGTTCCAATCCAAGCTGATTTGCAGCCCGATCATTTCGTAGGGCTTGACCGCCGGCCCTGCATGGAAATCAAAAAGACGAATCCGCAGTGGTGCCGCGACCGAGTGCGCGCACTTTTCCCGCGAAGGATCACCGTGCCGCAGGTTGTGCGGCATCAACTGCGCGTGGGGAAAACTGCGCGGTGAATTTATTCGACCGTAATCGTTACGATGGCGTTGCTGGGAGGAACGATTACCGAAAGAAGCACGCTATTGCTGGTGGCCGAACTGACCGAATTGGTGGCGATAACCGCGTAGTTGCCAGAATCGCCACCCACCGCCACGGCGATCGTGTAGCTGCTGTTCGTGGCACCGCCAATATTCACCCCGTTCTTCTGCCACTGATAGGTGGGTACGGGGTTGCCACTGGCCGCAGCAACAAAAGTGACCGGACTGCCGGCGTTAACGGATTGAGCCAAGGGTTGGGTCGTGATGGCGGGAGCGGCAGGTGCTGCATTAACGGTCAGGGTAGCGCCGTTGGAGGTGACGTTGCTGACGGCATTGCTCACAACCACCGTGTATGTTCCGGCATCGCCGCCGGCAGTGGAGGCGATTGTGTAGGTCGAGCCGGTGGCGCCGGGAATATTGACCGTATTCTTCCTCCACTGATAACTCAACGGCGCGGTGCCATCGGCCCCCACAGAAAATGAAGCCGACTGGCCGGCCGTGACTGTCTGATCGGCGGGTTGGGAATTGATCGAAGGCGCCACGGGGGCCGCATTCACCGTCAATGTCGCGCCATTGGAAGTGGCGCTGCTGACACTGTTGGTTGCCACCACCGTGTAGATGCCGGCGTCGCCGGTCACCGTGGAAACAATCGTGTAGGTCGTGCTGGTTGCCCCCGGAATATTCACCCCGCCTTTCTGCCATTGATAGGTCGGCGTGGGTGTGCCGTCAGCCGTGGCGGTAAATGTCACCATCGCTCCCGCAGTCACGGTCTGACCCGTTGGCTGGGTCGTGATTGAAGGCGCGGTGTTGGCCGTGCCCGTAACCGTGACCGCATAGGCATAGATTGGCGACGAAAAGACGTTGTCCGCAGAAATTGCCCGCAAAGTGAGATTATAGACGCCTGCCGTGGTGGGCGTTCCTGAGAGTTGAGGAAACTTAACATTGGCCGTGCCTGCGGCTGTCAGTCCCGAAAAGCTCAATCCCGGTGGAAATGACGATCCTGCCGCAATGGCAAGCGTCCATTTGGCCGTCGGGTCGAATGCGTTGTCCGACCCGGGAAGAGAAAAAGAAACCGACAGGGGAGAGCCAACCACGACCGTGATGCCAGTCGATGTGCCCGCCGATACCGTGAGCGCGCTCGCGCCGACGAGCGTGTTCACCGCCCCGAGGGCCGCGACCGTGGCAAGAGCGGACTTGAGCACGGTGCCAACGGGTGAGGCGATGACCATTTCGTCGACGGCCGCCACAACGTTCAACACCGGCGTGCGCTGCAACAGCATCATGAGAATGGCGCCGGGAAGATTGATCCAGGGGGAACGACGGACGAAAAATGCGGAGAGTTTCATGGAGGGCAAAAGGCGTTGCTCGTTTGCGAAGTCGTGGGTCAACTTTGTCTGGAAGGGATAGTTCACCCAGTTTTTCACTCGGGGAAAGCGACTTGCCGTAACAAGATTGTTACCGATCGCGCCAAGAAACATCGGAGGGCATCGACCGCGCAAAAGTCTTGCGGATGTTCAGCCCTTTTTCGCGAGTACAAAAAAATTTCGGTCCGACCGGCTAGTTGCAACCACAGCCATTGCCGCCGACGCCACGGCCGCCGGAAGCGGACTCGCGGGAAAAATAGATGTGCTCACCCATTGCGGTCGCCAGCGGGTCGCGCTCCGGGCGCATGGTATAATCGGTCAATGTCGCGCGCTCCCAGGGATGGACGCGCACCAGGCTGGGATTGGCACAACCACCCAAAGCGGCCAGGGCGGGCACAGTGAGCAACAGGGCGACGAGGCGGTGGAATGGAATTATTTTCATGGGGCGGCGGACAATTTTTCCGCCAGGAGCAAATCTATCTCCTGGCGGATCTGGCGGTCAGTCTGGGCGCCGTGAAAACCCTGGTGCACAAAGCGCACCCGGCCGTCCCGGCCAAGCAGGTAGCACGTCGGCATGGCGGGGACATTCACCCGTTGAACCAGCCGGTGATCCTCGTCACGCCAGACGGTGAAAGCGGGATGCATTTTTTTCACGAAACGGGCGAAAGCATCCGGATTTTCATCCACGCTGACGGCCACGATGATCAGGCCTCGGGCCGCATAATCAGTCTGCAACTGCGCATAGGCCGGAAATGATTCCTTGCACGGTGCGCACCACGAGGCCCAGAAGTCCACCAGGGTGATTTTCCCGGCCGTGGCCGGCGACGCCGGGCCAACCTCGCTTAGGGCAGGAAAAACCTCCCCCGCTTTCATCTCGGCCCGGAGGCACGAGAGCATGGTGCCAAACGACAGGAGACCGGCCCAGATTTTTTTAGGATACGACATGGTTGAAAAATCCCGGGGTTTGCGCCCGTCCGGAATCGGCGACCAGCAGGCCTTCCACCCGGGGGAATCCCTGGATGAATTTCATGCCTTCGGTGGGGCCCAACACAAAAGCCGTGGTGCTTAGCACCCCGGCATGCAGGCAGGTATCGGCAATCACCGTGGCCTGCAGGCACCCATTCGATACCGGCCAGCCGGTGCGCGGATCAATGATGTGGCCATAGCGCCGTCCGTTGATATTAAAATTGCGGATATAATCTCCCGACGAAGCCACGCCCAGGCCCGTGACCCCGATGCTGCCGCGGGATTTGCCGGGATTTTTTGGATCTTCCAGACCAACATGCCAGAATGATTTTCCCGGCGGCGCGCCGAGCGCCCGCAGATCGTGGCCAAAGTCAACCAGGACATTGTTGATGCCATGGTCCAAGGCCATCTGCGCGACAACATCCACCGCATATTCTTTGCCGAATCCGCCAAAATCCAACGCCATGCCCGGCTCGGGCAGAAACATTTTGTGCGGGGCGCGCTGCACCTTGTTCCAGCCAACGAGCCGGCGAGCCGCGTCGATTTGCCCGGTACTGGGAATCACGGGATGTGCCGCTTTCCAGTTCCAAAGCTCGATCAAGGGCAGCGCAGTCGGGTCCAGCACGCCATTGGTCATGCTGTGCAAAATATCACACAACGCCAGGAGCTGGCTCATGTCGTCGTCTACCGCCACCCAGTTGTGCCCGGCGGTGGCGTTGATGCGACTCACGAGACTGGTGGGTCGGAAACGCGAGTACTTCGCCTCGAACGCCTCCACCCACGCCACAACCGCGCGTTCGAAAGCCACCGCTTCCTTGTCCCAACCAGGGGCGACATACTGCACCTCGCAAATCGTACCGAGCGCGGGAAACGACAGTTTGCGCAGGGTGCCGAATGTGTCCGTGCGGATCGCTCCGAACAGCGGCTGACGCGACATTGTGGCTGCTGAGGTCATAGGTTGCCCATAAGCAGGAGGGCGGAGTCAATTCACCAGGATATTTTCAGGCCGAGTGTCACGATTGACGCCCGCGGATAGGCGCTCGCTGCGGTCACTCCATCTCTGCCCCGCATGTCGTATTGTTCGCAGGCCACGTCAAGCTGCGCGCTGTCTGAAACTGTCCAAACCGCCTTGAAGCCGTAAGTGAAAGTCCGCAGCGCGGACAACCGGTAATCAGACGAATACAAGGGCGCCTGGCCGACTGGCGGGCCGGAAAGCGGGATGATCGAAGTCCGGTCCAGTTGGTAATAATAAAAATTGGCGGCGCTTTGCTGATAAAAGCGCAGCTCGGGTTTCAGGATGAAGTTTCTGCCGATGCGCTGGAACCAGGAAATTTCCAGGGTATTGGCGTCGGTCCCAAAGGTGTCATGATAGAAACGATAGCCGGCTTCCACGGCCCCATGCAGCTCCGGCCAGGCATGGTTCAACGCCACAAAGGCGGTCCATTTGTTGCGTTCATTCGGGCGGTTTTCCGAAAAGAGCAGATTGAGAAAATCCCCCGGATTCACCTCGGTCCGTTTTTGCACCAATTTGTACGGATCGCTCAGGTAGCCCGTCGCTCGGCCCCAGGTGACATCAACGGAAACGGTGGTGCGCGGATCGATCAGTTGGGTGACGCCCATGATCAGATCGTTGGTGCGTTTTTTTGCCCACTGCGGCTGGTACTGCACTTTCACATCGTCATCGGTGCCGGCAATGCCAGCGCGCAACGTCGTGTTTTTATCGTTGAAATCGGTGAGGGTGTTAAGCGACCACCCGTTGGAGATGTAGTCGCTTTCCCGGCTGTTGGCATAACCCAGGGCGACATTGACGAGGGAGAATTGGCGGGAGAGTTCCGCGCTGACGGCTTTGCGCCTGTCCGAGATTTCCGCCACCGGCACCTCTCCGCCCGGCGTCGTGGCGGGTTGCCCGGTCGGCGTGGCTCCGGAAATCGCATCGATCACCCCGGTGATTTTCAATCGGGTGTCGGTGCCCAGCGACTGTTCGATCAGGGCGGATTGCGACTGCACTGCGATCCGTCCGTTGGCTTCACGGTATTCCTGGAATTTATAGGTGGCGGCGGATTCAGCCTGCGCGCCCCGGGGAGAAACAAAAAAAAGCGCCGCCGTAAGACACAGACCGGCCAATGGTGAGGCTGGTGGGTTTCGGTCGGACAAGGGGCGTGGGGGGCGGCAGACGGACATGGCGGGCAAGATGGAAATAGGGCATAAACCGCCCGGCCCTGAAGGAGTTTCCCGTAACCAACCTGTTACTAATTTTTATGCCAGCGGGCAGCCGCCGGATGGCCCCACCGCCCGATCCAGTTGAAATCAAAACCTGATCTGCAGTTGTGCCGCGACCGAGCGCGTGTACTTTTCCGGCGAAGGATCGTCGTGCCGCAGGCTGTACTGCAGCTTCAACTGGGTGTGGGCGGAAAAACGCAAGGCGGGGGCCACGTCGATGCGCCACACCTGCCGGCCCCAAGGCACGTTTTGTCCGGAAAAATCCTTCACCTCGTCGAAGTGCTGCTGGTTCCAGCGCACCGCCGCGGAAAACTGCGGGGTGAATTTATATTTCGTCTCCAGATAATAGGCGAAAGTGCCGACGTCGGCCACGCCGGGGATGGCAAAACGCGCCGTGCAGGCTTCGGCCCAAAACTGAAAATGATGCCAGGCAAAGCGCAGATCCTGCGCCACCAAGCGCTGACGATAATCATGCCGGTTGAGTCCGGGCGGCACAAAGGCGGCGGCGGTTTGATCGAGATAATCAGCCTCGCTGCAAGAAAGACCCAGCTCCCACATTTCATCCGGCCGGTAGGCGACCCGGCCATCAACGTTGGGATGACCCCATGCCCAGTCCGCTTTCCGCCATTCTTCGGGACGCGAAGCGAGACCGGTGTTTTTCAATTCCGCCGCATAAGTGAACCGGCCCCACGCGCCGGAGACCGCGACACCCTGGGCATATACCGGCCCCCAGATCACCGGAAGCCGGCGGTATTTGTCAGCATACACTTCCGCGCCCGTCCCCGCCGGCTGGACATGCGCCCACGCCAGCAACCAGTCGGCACTTGGCGCCGGCCGGCTGCTCCAAAGGCCGGTGAGGTTGTCGTACAATAGCGGCGCCGTGACGAAAGGGTTGTCCCAGGCATCGTGCCTCGCCACCCAATTGCCCACCACCGTGGCGAATTTTCCCACCTGCACGTTGAGCCGCCCGGGCCGCCACAGCGCCAGCCGCAACGCATACTCGTCCAGCCGAACCCCGAGGGAATCATCCGACGGATCAAATCCCCGGTCGACCCGCAACTGGGTGAAAAAATACACCCGCTGTCCCGCCTGGACATCCAAAAACAAAGCCAGCCGCGGGTTGAAGAGAAGTTTTTGGTCGGAGAAAATCAGATTACCCACGGGAGTTGAAGCGGCATAACCCTCCAGCTCCAGCGAGCCGCCCAGCTTGCCGCGCACAGAGCCATCCGCGCTGGCGAAACTAAGCCGGTCGGACAGATCATCCAGCCACTCGTCCGCTCCGGCCCCCCGATTAGCCACCAAAGCAAGGCAGAGCCAGATGAGTGGGAAAATCCGCTTCATGCGGCACCTCCCTTGGCCGACGCCGGGCACGGAGACGCCCGGAACTTCACTTCAAATTCAGTCCACGTCTCGTCCGAGGTGAGCAGCCGCAAATCCCCCTGGTGAATGCGGGCAAGTTCGCGCGCGAGATTCAGGCCGAGCCCGTAACCGGGAATATTTTCTCCGACCCCGCCCCGGTGAAAGCGCTCAAAAATATGCTCCCGCACCTCGGGCGGGATCGATTGTTCCGCCGTGTTGCCCACCGCGAGCCGCACCTCGCCGTCCTTTTCGCCCGCGACGATTTTGATGCGTCCGCCCGGCCGGTTGTACTTGCGCGCATTCTCCAGCAGGTTTTGCAGGATCAGCGCCGTGTATCGTTTCTCCCCCAAAATCCAGAGTCCCCCGGGACAATCTTCCTCCACCGTCAGCTCATGCTCCTCCTCCGGCATGGCGCTCAAATCGTCCAGTGCCGCCTCGATCAACTCGCTCAAGTTCACCGGTCCCAGCTTCAATTTCAATTGCCCCGCATCCATGCGGGAAAGCAGCAGCAGATCCTCGATCACGCTGGAAACACGGTAGGTCTGGTGGATGAGCGCCGCGATTTCGTCGCGCTCCCCCAGATTGGTGTGGCTTTTTTTCGCCAGCATCACCTCCAGTCCGGCGCGCAATACCGCCACGGGAGTCTTAAGTTGATGCGAGGCATTCGCGGAAAATCGCGCCGCCCGGCCCAGCTCGGCGCTCGTGGATTCCAAGGCCGCCTCCGCCTTCTCCCGGCCCATCCGTTGCTCATGCGAATCATGCGCCAGCCGTTCCACCGGCACGGTGAGCCGGAAAGATACGATGTAGCTGGAGAAAAAGCCCACGAGCATCACCACTGCCCCCACCCCGACAATCTGCCAGCCCGTCTCCTTTTGCCGCTGCAGCATTTTTGCCAGTGGAAATGCGCAGATCTCATCCGCCGGCGCCAGTTGCATCCCGGGATTGAGCCGCTTCATCAGGACCAGCCAGGATTCACCGGCGACGTCCAGGTGCAGCCGCTGTTCGTGCGATCCATCCGCCCCCATCCGGCGCCGCAATTCTTTGCCCAGATCCCCCGGAGCCGAGCCCCCGAATGTCGCCGGAAACAATTCCCCTTCGAACCAGATGCCACTCACAAAATCCGTGCCCAGGGGCCGGCTGTCCAGTTGCACCGGATCGAAGCCCAGCACCAATGCCGCAATGCGCTCGCCGGTTTCCTGCGCGATGATCGGCACCACGATCACTTCGACAATCGCGACGCCCCCGCCCGTCTGCACCAAGGTCAGGTAACCGACCTGCGGTTGCGCCGGCAAGGCGGGCAGTGAGAGCCGGCTCTCATCCGCCGCGCCAAGCGCCCCGGCTTTGGCGGTGTTTTGCGCGGGAATCAGTTTCCCGTTCGCATCGAGAAACCGGTAGAACCGGGCCACCATTTCCGAACGCGTCCCCGACTTGGTCGAAACGGGCTCGGCCAGCAAATCGCGCAGTTCGTCATCGGCGCTCAGGTAGAGCAGATCCACCGCGCCATCCTCCAACGCCGCATGAATCCTGGGCTTGCGCGCCAACGCCCGGCAGCGCTCGACCAGCGTGGCATGGCGGATCTGCTGGACGCTGTGCAGCAGCGCGAGACTCGATTGAAACTCGCTTTCCAAAAGGCGCTCTTCATCCGCCGCAATCTTGCTCCGGCTCACCCCGATTACCGTGAGTGTCGTGACCGACACCACCAGGACGAGGGCGATCAACAACCGGCGGCGAAAAAGGGTCGCTTCGGGCGAGAGCTCCACTGGTCCCGGAAACTTCACGGCAGATCCACGTGCAAATGGGATTCTTCCTGCAAGACCACCGTCTGCTCACGGGTGGTTTTGCTGTCCAGCCAGACGCGCAGATTATACGTCCCCGCCGGCAAACCATCCAAACGAAAATTTCCCTCGGTGTCGGTGATGACGAAATACGGCGTCGCGAGCACCAAAATCGCCCCGCGCATGTGCTCGTGAATATCACAGCGCAGGGTTACCAGCCCCGGTGTGTCGAACACCACGCTCGGCACCGGTTTTTCGTCGCCGCGGTAGCGCCCCAGATCGAACCGCTTGGCCTTCGAGTAGGAAAAAATATTGTGGAAGGTATCGTCGAGATTGGGAAACTCCACGCGGGTGCCCACCCGGATGGCGAGCAATTGCGGCACAAACACCAGGTCCTTCTGCTCCATCCGTGCCAACGGCAGATCTGTTTTCGCCGGAAACTCCCCGTCGAGATAAACCACCGCCACCGGAGGATTGGTCGCGATCACCCCGCCTTTCGAAACGATCTCATAACGCTGGTTCATGACCGGCGCGGTCCGCGCTTTGGGCAGTGTCACTTTGCCCTCGATGGAGGCCGCCCGCCCCTCAGCTTGGAAAAAGCAGCCCAACAACCCCACGAGGAGAATCTGAGATAGTTTCATTCGCGATGGGTTCGGCTTGGTTTGGTGTAGGAGCGGCAACGGGCACATGAAACTAGGCGTGGTCTTCACTGGAATCGCATCATTCACCGACCCGGATCGTGTAGCCGACCGATCGCAGCGTATGCAACAACGGCGGAGCAAAACCGTTGTCGATTTTTTTTCGCAAACGCGTGATGAAGATCTCCACCGTGCGGGTGTCGTATTCGTGATCGCGCTGCCACACCCGCTCGCACAGCTCCGTGCGCGAGAAAACCCGGCCGGGCTCCTGCATCAGCACCAACAGCAGTTCAAATTCCCGCGGCGAAAGCGTGATAACCTGCCCCGCCCGCGTCACCCGGCGGTGATACACGTCCATCTGCAAATCCGCTACCTTGAGAAAATCGGTCGCCGTCGGCGTCATCCCCCGCCGCCCCAGCGCCTCGACGCGCGCGACCAGTTCATCCATGGAAAACGGCTTGGTCAGATAATCGTCCGCACCCGCCTTGAGTCCTTTCACCCGGTCCTCGATTTCTCCCCGCGCCGTGAGGATCAGCACACGCGCCGGACAACCCGCGTCGTGCAGCCGCTTCAACACCTCAAAGCCGTCGATGCCCGGCAGGCCCAAGTCCAGGACCAGAAGATCCGGCGGCTCCTTGAGCGCCTGCGCCAGCCCCAGCGCCCCATCGTTCTGCGCCGACACCGTGTGACCCTGACGGCTCAAGACCCCCGACAAATGCCGGGCCAACTGCCGTTCATCTTCGATCACCAGTATGCGCATGGAGCCTCCCTATGAATACACCTCCGCCCATTTCGCAAACCTACAGACGGCGTCCTTGCCGATATTCCAGATACCGACAAACGCAGAACATACCGGCGGTCCGCTGACTGATGATCCCAGTTCGGCTCAAAAAACCGGTGCTAGTAGCGAACGCGCATGTAGAGCAGACCGTCGCCCGAGGTCTGCACGCCAAAAGCTCCGGCGAACAAA
>CAZIQP010000058.1:0-21871 GCA_964541315.1 uncultured Opitutaceae bacterium | reverse complement strand
TCAGTGCGGAGCAAACTCGAAACTGACCACATCTTTCAGCGCGACCGGTTTGTCGAGGACGCCGATTTCCTGGAGCAGCTTGATCTGCTTTTCCAGCCGCGCCGCTTTCAACTGGCCGGCTTCCTCGCCCTTGGCCGGATCGCCGAGCACGAGTTTGTATTCATTCATCGACTTGATGCTGTACGCCATGAACTCCGGGGACAAATCGTTGCGCTTGGCCAGAAGCAGTTTGTTGGCGGGCGCGGAATCACCCGTGAGATAATCCACCCAGCCCTTGATGCTGGCACGGACAAATTTCGCCACGATGTCCGGATGCTTCGCGAGAAATTCGTTGCCGGTGAACATCACGCGGTATGGCTCGTAGCTGTCGCTGGCAATCAGCAGCGCGCCAACATCGGCACCGCGCTGGCGGGCGAAATAGGGTTCATTCGTCACGAAACATTGCTGCACAAATTCCTGATTGTTCATGAAGCGCGCGAGGTCACCCACGAGCGGCAGAAGCGTAAATTTCACACCAAGTTTCACGCGCAGAACCTCCAGCCAAGTCGAACCCGCCCCGGCCATCAGCGTTTTGCCCTCCAGGTCGTGCAGTGATTTCAGCGGATGCTCGGAATGAAAAAGTATGCCCTGCGGATCGCGCTGCATTTCGGCGCCAACCATCTTGATCGGCACTCCCCGGGCCACGGCCACAATCACATCGTCACCGTTGGTCATGCCGAGATCGGCCCGTCCCGTGGCGACACCAACCATCACCTGCGCGTTGGGCCCACCGGGGAGGATCTCCACATCCAGCCCTTCCGCTTCATAGTAACCTTTGGCGAGCGCCTGATAGTAACCGCCGTGTTCCGGCTCGGGAAACCAGTCGGTCTGAAAGCGGACTTTAACCAGCGCCGTCGGAGCCGCAGGAGCGCCGTAACCGGTGAGGACGACCGCAGCCATCGTGAGAAACGAAAAAATGAAGTGGCAGAGGAAGGATTTCATAAATGTAATGAAGAACACTTAACCGCTAATGTTCGCTAATCGACGCTAATCATAAGCAGCCGGTAGAAGCAGACGTTTTTCTGATTAGCGTTCATTAGCGTTCATTAGCGTCAATTAGCGGTTTCAATCCGCCTTGGTCTTTTTGTCAGTGCTCGTTCCGCTCGAATGAATCGTGCCACTGGTGCAGCACAGCCCAGTTGAGCAATGCAACAGCGGCCACAAAGACAAAGCCGAGCAGACAACTGGTCAGTCCGGTGGCAAACAAAGCCGGAATTTTGATCTGCGTGTTGTAGGAATAGACGAGAAAGCCAAGCCCGCCCGAGCCGCCGCTGGAATTGCCCACCATATATTCGCCAAAAATCGCGCCGATCGGCGCGAGGGTCGCCGCGATCCTCAGTCCCGCCAGGAAAAAGGGCATGGCCGACGGTACGCGCAGATAAATCATCTCCTGCCAGCGGCTGGCGTTGCACATGCGAAACAACGCCACGTGATTCATATCGGTCGAAAGGAGTCCCTGCGTCGTGTTTACTACGATGGGAAAATAACTGATCAGCCAGGTAACCGTGATGATGCCGGGCATGCCGGGCCCGGCCCACAGCACAATGATCGGTGTCAGCACGATCACCGGCGTCATCTGCAACACGAGCAACCACGGATACAAACCCGAACGAAGGGATTTCGAGACGCCGAGCAACAACGAGGTGAGAAAACCCATGATCGCAGCGAGCAGGAAGCCGCCAAACGCTCCCCATGCCGTATTGCCGGCAGCCGCCAGCAAACGCGCGCGCTCTCGCCAGGCGGCTTCTAAAATCTCCATCGGCGTGGGCAAAATCCAGCTCTGCAGTCCGCTGCCCAAGCGCACGCCATACCAGATCGCGACGAACAACAAACCGCTGAGCAGCGGCAAAACCCAAAGCATGATTGGTGGCACTTTTTTCATGCGCGGACGGCCTCCTCCACCTGATGCAACAGATGCGACACTTCGTTCACCTTCGACTGGAACTCCGGCCGTTCCCGCAACTCCGCCCGACGCGGATACGGGAAATCCACCCGCACCTCGGCATGAAAACGTCCGGGATTGGCTGACATGACAACGATGCGGTTCGACAAAAATACCGCTTCCGCCACCGAGTGGGTGACAAACATCGCGGTGAACGACGAATTGGTCCGCAATGCCAGCAATTCCTCATTCAGCCGGAAACGGGTCATCTCATCCAGCGCCCCGAAAGGTTCGTCGAGCAGCAGAAGCTGTGGCGCGAGCGTCAGTGCCCGGGCCAGCGAGACCCGCATCTTCATGCCGCCGGAAAGCTGGCGCGGATAATAGGCGCTCACTTTATCAAGTCCCACCAGCTCCAACATCTCGCGGGCTTTGGCCACGCGTTCAGGCACGGGAGCGCCGCGCAATTTGAGCGGCAGTTCGACGTTTTGTTGCGTCGTCAGCCACGGCAGGAGCGTCGCATCTTGAAAAATAAACGCCTGCCGGTCCCGGGCCCGGCGTGGCGTGGTGCCGGCCACACTGACTTCGCCCGTGGTCCATGGGTTCAGGCCCGCCACCAGTTTGAGCACCGTGGATTTTCCACAGCCACTCGGGCCGATAAAACTGACGAAATCGCCCGGTGCCATTTCAAGATTGATGCCGTCGAGCACAAGCGGTCCTTTGCCGTAGCGCTTGCTCACTGCATGGAATTTGACGATGGGTTCAGAAGACGCCATGAATTTCGTTCCAATGGATACAACCGCCTCGAAAACGCCAGCCCCTTTGCCTTTCCCGGTCTGGCAGGCGATGCCGCCCGCGAAGGCCGCCCGCGAAGTCCATGCCCGCGTCGCAGCTTTGCCTGATAAACTGCGCTCGGCCGCACTCGCCTGGTTGCGGCCGGAAGCGGAGCTGGCAGCGGACTTGGCGAGATTCCCGGGAGTGCCCGCTTCCCGCAAGGTGACGAATGGTGCCGCCACCTTGCCTCACCTCCAAGGTGTCCCCTACCTTTTAAAGGATCTGTTCGATGTCGCGGGCATCCCCACCAAGGCCGGCTCGACCTTTCTCGACAAAGTCCGCCCCACGCCCGGCGACAGCGCCATCCTCCGACGCTTGCGAGGCCTTGGTGCTTCACTCGTCGGCAAAACCCATCTTGTCGAATTCGCCTCCGGTCTGACCGGTGAAAATCCGCATTACGGTGACTGCCCCCACCCGCTTTTTCCCGAACGTCTCAGCGGTGGATCGAGCAGCGGATCAGCCGCACTTGTTGCAGCGGGTATCGTGCCGTTGGCCATCGGCACCGATACGGGCGGCTCCGTCCGCGTGCCCGCGGCGTGGTGCGGACTCTATGGTTTTCGTATGACACCGGGTGATGAACTCATCCGCGATGCTTTCCCGCTCGCGCCGACGATGGATACCGCCGGATGGTTCACGGCGAATCCGACCGACATGCTCGCGACGTGGCGCGCCTTGGTTGGCGCCAACCCGCCGACCACGCACCCGCCCCGCGGGTGCTACCTCCCGGGCCGCGCCATTCTGCCCTCGATCAACTCTGCCCTCGACGCAGCCTGCGAACAGGCCGCCGCGCCATTCGCCACCCGCGCCGACGCCGCGACAGAATCAGCCTTGCTCTCCTCCTGGCAAAACGCGGTCGACGCCTACGTGACCATCGGCATGAGCGAGGCCCACGCCGTCCATCGCGACTGGCTCGCGCCTATCCACGAGCATTACGATCCCGTCATCTGGCAGCGCTTCACCGACGCCGGGCACTATTCACCGGACAAAATCGCAACGGCCCATGCCACCTTGCAAAGGGTGCGCGAGATTTGGACCCAGTTCTTCAAGTCCCATGATTTTCTCGTGCTGCCCAGTGTGCCTGCTTCTGCTCCCACCAAGGCCGAATGCACGGCGGAATTGCGCCGCGCGATTCTGGCGCTGACCGCTCCCGCCAGCCTGGGTGGTCTGCCTTGCCTCAGCGTACCCGTGGCTTTGCCGTCCGGCTTGAGCGCGGGACTGCAAATCATTTTGCCGTCTGCGAGCAGTCATGTCGTGCCGTGGATTTTAAACCGGTAGGTTGAGTGAGCCGCTGCTAACCCGCAGCTCAGCCGCAGGATTGGCCCTAGCTTAAATTCAGCAATTTCTGCGCATTTCCGCCGAGCACGAGTTCACCTACCTTGGTGGTCAATGCAGTCCTGGCCTCATGCACAAAAGCCGCGAGGCCGGTTCCCACCTCGGTTTTCGGATACAGGCGCAGCGGATTATCCGATCCGAAAATGATGCGTTCCGCCCCCACGGCCTCAACGGCCCGCAGCCAGATCTCCCCGTCATACATCAGCGACGAGGCGGCGGAATCATAGTGGAGATTGCTCAACGCCCGGTCTTCCGCATCGAAAGCCAGCCCGCCACCCCAGTGAGCGAGGATGAATTTGGTCGCTGGGAATTCGAGCGCCAGGGTGATGAAATCTTCCTGCGGCGTTTCCACCCGGCCGGGATACGGCTTCGCGTCCGGATCGGTCACGTGCAGATTGACCGGCAGATTCAGCTCTCCCGCCAACGCGATGATTTCCAACCAGGCCGGATCGTCCAGGGCGATGCGCTGCGAATGGGGCGAGAGTTCGCCAAGGCCGATCAATCCCTCGCCGTGAGCCCGGCGCACTTCCTCCAGCGCGGCGTTTCCCGCCGCGGGATGCACCGTGGCAAAGGCGGACAAGCGGTCCGGATGCGTGCGAACGCACTCCGCATAAAACCGGTTTTGCGCCACGCAGTTCTCCGGCCGCTCCCAATACCAGCCGAGCAAGATCGAGCGCCCGATCCCGGCTGAGTCCATGTCGCGCAGCAGCTCGTCCATCGAGGGGAAAAGCTGCACGGGATTGCCGCCGGCACTATTTTGGGCCGCACTTTTTTTTCTTTTTCGCGTGCACAAGGCCGCCCAAAGGCTTTCGCCGTTGGCCGCGGCCCACGCCGCCGGGTCGCGGTTTACCTCGGGAGGATAAAGATGAACATGGGCGTCGATGAGCGGCATGGATGTCCGGCCAAAATCCTCAGGCCGTTTTTTTCGCGCTGATCACCAGCAGCGGCACGGACGTGTTGTGGCGGACTTTGTCAATGGTGCTGCCGTGAACAATATCGCCGATCAGCTTGTGTCCGTGCGAAGCCAGGGCGATGAGATCGCAGCCGGATTCAGCGGCGATTTTCACGATCTCGTTGGGCGGATTACCGAGCGCCAGCATTGCAGCCACCCTCAGGCCGTTCGCCCGCAACTCAACCGCCGTGTTTTCCAGGTATTCGCTGTCCGCCTTCATTTCAGCGGACTCTGCCAGCTTGAGCTGTTCGAAATTTCGCGCAGCCCACCCATCGGCGACATGGAGCAGAATCAGTTCCGCCCCCATCTGCCGGGCCAGTTCGCCGACATGCGGCAGCAGGCGTCTGTCCGCATCGCCGTTTTCCAATGCCACGAGAATTTTTTTGTACATGGGTCAGTTTCCTCAGGCGGTCACACCAACCATATCGAGCAGCAGTTTCACGTTGAGCCCGATGATAGCCAAAGTGACCGTCCAGCCGAGCAATTTAATCCACCATGGATTCACAAATTCGCCCATCTTCGCCTTTTCACCGGTGAAACGCATCAACGGCCAGCAGGCGAAACCCAACTGCATGCTGAGGCAAACCTGGCTGGCGATCAGCAGTTGTGTGGATTTGGCCTCCCCGTAGATGCCGATCACAACCACGGCGGGAACCACCGCGATGGCGCGGGTGATCAGGCGGCGCAGCCAGGGCCGCAGGCGGATATTCAGGAACCCCTCCATCACGATCTGCCCGGCGAGCGTCCCGGTGAGCGTTGAATTTTGTCCCGAGGCCAGCAGCGCCAGCGCAAAAAGTATGCTGGCAAACGTCACCCCGAGCACGCCGTCAAGCAGGTGATAGGCATCCTGGATCGCGGCCACATCCGCATGGCCGGAGTTATGAAATGCCGCCGCCGCCAGCACGAGAATGGCGCCGTTGATGAACAGCGCGAACATCAGGGCGACAGTCGAATCGATCGTGGCAAACTTGATCGCCTCCCGTTTGCCCCAGGCCGTCTGCTGGTATTTTCGCGTCTGCACAATCGAGGAATGCAGGTAGAGGTTATGCGGCATCACCGTGGCGCCAAGGATGCCGATCGCGACGTACAACATCGCCGGATTCCGCATTATCTCCGCAGCCGGCACAAAACCGCGCATCACGCCGCCGAGATCAGGGCGCGCCACCCATAGCTCCACCGCAAAACAGGTGCCGATGGTGAGAATGAGCGTGATGACAATAGCCTCCAGATAACGAAAGCCCCGACTCTGGAGCAGCAGTACGATCAACACGTCCACCACGGTGATAAGACAGCCCCAGACCAGCGGAATTTTAAACAGAAGCTGCAGAGCAATGGCTGAGCCGATCACCTCCGCCAGATCACACGCCGCGATGGCCAGCTCGCACAGAATCCATTGGAACCACACCACCGGTCGCGGGTAGTGATCGCGGCAGGCCTGCGCCAGATCACGCCCGGTGGCGATCCCGAGCTTCACACACAGGTGTTGCAGCAAAATCGCCATCAGATTTGAAATCAGAATAACCGAGAGCAGCGCGTACCCAAACTGTGCTCCACCCTGCAAATCGGTCGCCCAGTTGCCCGGATCCATGTAGCCCACCGCCACCATGAAACCAGGACCGGAGAAGGCCAGCAGCTTGCGCCAGAACCCTGCTCCCGCCGGCACGGCAATGGTGCGATGGGATTCAGGCAAACTGGGACCGGTTGGGTCCCGGCGCCAGGCTGAAGCCGGCTGATTGGTTTCTGGGCTGAGCGGTGCTTCCATGTGCGCAAATCAAAACCGGCGCGACCCCATGGGAAAGACGGAGCCATCCGGCGTCAGATATCCTCTCGGTTTGAGCGGCATCACGCCAAAAGCGCCGGCCACGGCATGCACACCGTTGGCAAGATCAGACACACCCTGTAGAAATTTCCCATCGGGCATGCTTTTTTATATGTTAAACGAATAATATTAGACAAGCCTAATTATCGAGTGCCGGCGCCTTCTCCCTTGTCACAATTCCCGCCGTTGTCCATTCACTCGGGTCATGTCGAGAAACTTTGCGCGACTGGTTCTGGTCCTGACGCTCATGTTTTTCGCCGTCTTCCTGGTCTGGCCGATTATGCAGATCCTGAAAGGCGGCTTCATCGACGCCGACGGACACCTGACCTTTGCTTACCTCGGCTCCTTGCTGACCGACCGGACTTATCTCGGCGGTCTGGCCAATTCCTTCCTGCTTGCGCTCTCCACCACCTTTCTGGCGCTGCTCATCGCCGTGCCGCTGGCGTTCATCTCCGACCGCTTTGAATTTTCCGCCAAAGGCTGGCTGGGCCCGCTGATTCTTGTCCCGATGATTCTTCCGCCTTTTGTCGGCGCCATCGGCATCAAACAGATCCTCGGCCAGTATGGCGCGCTCAACGCCCTGCTGATCGATCTCGGCCTGCGTCCTGCCGGCTGGACCTACGACTGGCTCGGGGCCCACCAGTTTCTCGGGATCGCTGTCGTCAATGCGCTCAGTCTTTATCCCATCATCTATCTCAATGCCATCGCAGCCCTCGCCAACATCGATCCCGCCATGGAAGAAGCCGCGACCAACCTGGGCTGCACCGGCCTGCGCCGATTTGTCCGCATCACCCTGCCACTGATCAAGCCGGGACTCTTTGCCGGCGGCACCATTGTGTTTATCTGGGCGTTCACCGACCTCGGCGTGCCGCTCATCTTTGACTACGCTCGCGTCACCTCCGTGCAGATTTTTTACGGCTTGAAAGACATGGGGGGAAATCCGTTTCCCTACGCCCTCGTCACGGTGATGCTCGTCAGTTCGATTCTGTTCTACGCCTTGGGCAAGGGCCTGTTCGGCCGCGACGCTTACTCCATGATGGC
Organism: uncultured Opitutaceae bacterium; assembly: GCA_964541315.1. Lineage (GTDB taxonomy): Bacteria > Verrucomicrobiota > Verrucomicrobiia > Opitutales > Opitutaceae > Didemnitutus. The sequence continues at coordinate 13,975 of CAZIQP010000058.1, read as the reverse complement.
CAAGGCCACGTCCTCCGGCGGTCCGCGCTCCCTGTCCGGTCCGCGCGCGTGGCTTTGCACCGCCTTGTTCGGCCTGGTCACTTTCATCGCCATTCTGCCCCACCTCGGCGTGGTACTGGTGGCTTTTTCCAGCGACTGGTATAGCACGGTGCTGCCGACACATTTCACCACGGAAAACTTCCGGCTGGCACTCGGGCACGATCTCACGGTGCCCGCCATCGCCAACAGTCTCAAATACGCCAGTATCTCGACGATCATTGATCTCATTCTCGGGGTTGCCCTCGCCCACGTCATTGTCCGCTCCAAGCTCGCCGGCCGTCAGATCCTCGATTTTCTCGCCATGCTCCCACTGGCCGTGCCCGGCCTCGTGCTGGCGTTCGGCTACCTGGCAATGAGCCAGGAAGGAAAAATTTTCGCCTTCCTGAATCCGGTGCAGAATCCGACCGTTCTGCTCATCATCGCCTACTCCATCCGCCGGCTGCCCTACGTCGTCCGTTCCGCCGCCGCCGGCTTCCAGCAAACCAGCGAAACCCTGGAAGAAGCCGCCCAAAACCTCGGCTGCCCGCCGCTCAAGGCCATGTTCAAGATCACACTGCCGCTGATCATGGCGAACCTCATCGCCGGCGGCCTGCTCGCTTTTGCCTTCGCCATGCTGGAAGTATCCGATTCGCTGATCCTCGCTCAAAAACAGATTTTCTACCCGATCACCAAGGCGATCTACGAGCTCTTCCAGCTCCTGGGCGACGGCAAGTTCATCGCTTCCGCGCTGGGCGTCTGGGCCATGGCCTTCCTCGGGATCATAATCGTCGGCCTGAGTCTCGTGCTCGGCAAGAAACTCGGGGCGATCTTCCGGGTTTAGCGCCAACGCAGAAACCCAGAGCCGCAAAGTGGATCCCGCCCAGAGGCCGGGATCCACCCAGAAGCCTTGTGTGGATCAAGGCAGCGCGGCCCGCGGTGTGACCGCCTTGCCCTCAAGCGTGACTGTCGCAGACTTCAATCCTTCGGTACTGGCGGTGAGCTTGATAGTGCCCGGTTCCTTGGACGATTGGACGATGATCTGCGCCAGTCCATTAAACACACTGCGACTCCACGCGACACTTGCCGGATTATCGATCAACCGCAATTGCACGCCTTTGTTCACGCCCGCGGCATCACCGTAATTCGTGATGGTGACGGCAACCGTGTTCACGCCGGGCTGGAGTTTCGATTTCACCTCAAAGATCGTGGGCGAGTTGGAGCTTCCTCCGGGACCGATTTTATTCCCGTTCAGAAACACCGAGACATCACCCTCAACTTTGCCAAACCAGAGTTCGACGCCGGAAGTGGCCAGCATCTCCGGCGTAACAGTGAAATGGCTGCGGAATACCGCTTTGCCGTGAGGCCCCAATGGTCCGCTTTCCAATGTCACATCAGCCTTTTTCCAGCCGGAATCGTCAAATTCCACTTTGGTCTCAGGCAGGTTCGCGACATAAGTGCTCTCAACCTCATGCCAGCGCCAGCCGGCGATCGGCACCGTGCGCAAGGTGGGCGTCGAAAAATAAACATCGGGCTCGTGGCAGCTCGGGTCGCCATTGCCGACACCGATGATCCGCCCCGGGCCTTCAAGCGTGAAACCCACCCGATTGCCCGCCACCGGCACCACCCGGCCTTCAGCGTCGGCAATCGCCACGGTGATGACAGCGACGTCCTCACCGTCGGCCCTGATCGTAGTTTGGTTGGGCATCAGTTGCACAGCCGCGGTGACACCGGTGGTCTCCACTTTCGTTTCGGTCACCAATTTTCCGCCCGTGTAGCCCTTGGCCGAGAGCACACCCGGAGCGTAGGCGACTTTCCACTTGAGCTCGGAGTTGCGCGGCATCGTCTGCCGGCCGAAACTTTTGCCGTTGAGGAACAGCTCGACCTCGTCGCAGTTGCTCAGCGCCCGCACGTCGATTTCCTGCCCTTCGCGCCCGGCCCAATTCCAATGCGGCAGCAGATGCAGCACCGGCTGGCTGGTCCACCAGGATTTATAATACCAGAAATTGTCCTTCGGAAACCCGCAGGTGTCAAAGATGCCAAAATGTGAATTGACGCAGGGCCAGGAATAGGGAGTCGGTTCACCGCGATAGTCGAATCCCGTCCAGACGAAACCGCCGGAAAGCCACGGACGCGGGGCGAAGAAACTCCACCATTGTTCGGCGGTGTTGGACCATTCCTGGCCGTTGTCATCATAAGCCGTCACATAGCCGCGCCCCGGGTCGTTGGCATAAATGCCACGTGTGCCCACCGTGCTGCCCTGCTCGCTGCCGACATTGGGCTGCAGCGGGTGCGCGGCGTGGTAGGCATCCATGTTGTCCTTGCCAATGTGATAACTCCAGCCGCGCACCTCGATGACCGTGTTGATGCCGGAAAAATCATTGCCGACCGCCGCATTGCACGTCACCGGACGTGTGGGATCGAGGCGCTTGACCATGTCCTGCATCGTCGCCGCGCTGCGTCCGCCCGAAGGGGTGCTTTGGATGGAGAACTCCTCGTTGCCCAGCGACCAGATCGCCACGCTGGCGTGGTTGCGATCGCGCAGGACGAGATCTTTGAGCCATTTCAAGTGGGTGGCGTCGCTCCCGACCAACCGGTTCTCATCCATCACCAGCATGCCCAGATGATCGCACGCATCGAGCAGCTCGGCGGTCGGCGCGTTGTGGGAGCTGCGATAGGCGTTTGAGCCCATCTCCTTCAATTTCGCGATGCGGAAATATTGCAGGCTGTCCGGCACGGCGGCACCCACGCCGGCGTGATCCTGATGATTGCAAGTGCCCTTGAGCACATAGGGCTGGCCGTTCAGAATGAAGCCCTTTTCCGCGTCGAATCCGACCGTGCGGATGCCGAACTCGGTCTCCTTCCGGTCGACGATCTGCCCTCCGCTTTCGATTGTGGTGACAAGCCTGTAGAGTCGCGGCGACTCCGGCGACCACAGCTCGGGCGCGGCGACGCGCGTGGTCTGGCTGACTACGGTTTCAGCCAAGCCGTCGATGTGCGCGGATTTTTTCGCGTTCCCGACACTCTGGCCAGCGGGTGAGAAGATTTCCCAACTGACGGTCGCCTCACCCGAAGTTTTCAAGGCGTTGGCCAAGGTGGTCTCCAGGTGAATTTCGGCCGGGCCGACCGGAATATTGTCCTTAAAGGCACTGTAGACGAAAACTCCGTCGGGCGCGATGGCCAGCGGACCGGTCTTCACCAGCCACACATGCCGGTAGATGCCGGCCCCCTCGTAGAACCAGCCCTCCGCTTGCGAGGCATCCACCCGAACAGCCACGACATTATCGCCACCGCAATTGGCCACATCGGTGATATCGTAGCGGCTGCTGCTGTAACCGCTTTCATGGCGGCCGATGCACCAGCCATTCACATACACCAGGCTGTCACGGTACACGCCGTCCAGTTCCAGCCAAAGCCGCCGGCCGGCATCCGACTGGGGCAGTGAGAAAGTGCGTCGATACCACGCGATGCTGTTTTCCAGAAATCCTGATCCGACGGCCCGAAAGCCATGCGCGCCGTCTGCCTTGCGGTCGAACGGCAGCTCGATGGCCCAGTCATGCGGCAGATCGACGCGGCGCCAACTGGCATCACTAAACATCGTGGTCGTCGGTCCGTAACCCGATCCGGCCTTGGCAAGATTCTGGGATATGCCCCAGTCGTTGCCCAAATGAAATTTCCAACCGGAATCCATCAGCAGCCGTTCGCGCGGGGCGGAGTCGGCCGCAGAGGCGACGCCAGCCAGCAAGCCACAGAAAATGGCGAATAACAGGACCGGAACACGGATGAGGTATGCTTTCATAAGAGGGGGAGATAAAACAACCAATACTCGGTTGCGGGGATAAAATCTGAACAACAAACATGGGACAACTCCCGCGTCAGGTCAAAAGTTTCTTGCGAGCATGAGGATATTGTACCGCGCTTTTTCGCTTGGCCCATCGTATCGCTCTGCCAATTCAGCCAATGCTGCACCGCCACTCGATTACAGGCGGAAAATCCGTGATGGATAAATCACCGAAGCCGCCGAATCTCCGCCGAAGTCTCGATCGACTTTCTGCATGTACACCAACATTTGTTTCTGTCGTGCCATTCCTTCTCTTCGTTTCCCTGCTTTGGGCGTTTTCGGTCTGACTGACCAAGGGCCAGACAACAGGACTCGACAGCACATTCTTCGCCGCCGCTCGGCTGGGACTCGCGCTGCTGGTGTTTCTGCCATTCCTGCGCATGCAAGGGCTGGCGATGCGCACCCGGGAGCCAGCCCAATAATTGCCCGCTCCCAGCAATCCCAGAAGGCCTCCCTAACACCTCGTGATCGGAAGGGCTAGCGACGAATCCGTCGTGACTGGCTGCAATTGCTGCATGGATGAACAGATGCGGCAAACAAAGGGAGGTTACCCCGATATTTCGCGATCACCCGCCTCTTCCCCTACTCGATCGAGATGGAGACGACGGCATTGTTCGGAGCGACCATCAACGAAAGCACAGCCGTATTACTCGTGGCGGAGCCGACTGGGTTGGTGGCAATGACTGTATAACTGCCAGCATCGGAGACCACCGCACTGGAGATGGTATAACTGCTGTTGGTGGCACCGGAAATCGCCACGTCGTTTTTTCTCCACTGGTAGGTGGGTGCGGGAATGCCACTGGCAGCAGCCGTCAAAGCGATCGAATCACCCGCGAGGAAGGTGTGGTCCGTGGGTTGGATCGCGAAGAGCGGGGCTATGCCGGAAGGATTGACCGTCAAAGTGGCATCATTCGACGTCGCGCTGCCAACCGAATTTGTTACCACCACCGAATAGGTTCCGGCATCACCGCCGGCTGTCGAGGCAATGGTGTAGGTCGCATTGGTGGCTCCGGAAATAGCCACCGCATTCTTGCGCCATTGGCAAGTCGGCGCGGGTGATCCGGTGGCGGTCACACTGAAACTCACGGAGCCGCCTGCAGTCACAGTCTGGCTTGCCGGCTGGAGAGTGATAGCCGGCGCCGCCGTGACGGTATTGACCGTGAGCACGGCGGCGTCACTGGTCGCCTGGCCGGCACTGTTGCTTGCCACCACCGAGTAGGAACCGGCGTCGGTGAGTTGGACATTGTTCAGCGTGAAGGAACTGATTGTGGCTCCGCCAATATTTACCCCGTCTTTGCGCCATTGGTAGGCGGGCGTTGGATTTCCGCTCGCCGTGACGTTGAGGACGACGTTTGCGCCGACGGTCACGCTCTGTCCCGCAGGCTGAACGGTAATCACCGGAGAAGCAGCCGGTACTGTGGTCGAAATCACAAAACCGGTGGTGTGCATAAACGTCGCCGTACCGACGATGGGCAGAAACGTGGTGTTCAGATTCACAATCCGGGCAAACGAAAGTTCGGCGTAGTAGGTTTGATTGGCCTGCAACGTGCCCGCCGGGATGGTATACGCGGTCAATGCCGCATCACTGGAATATCCGCTGAGGGCTATGCTTTCGACCGCAACCAGATCACCGCCCAACGTGGTGCCGGAAACAGGCGAAAGCGTGAAAGTGATGATCCCACCCGTCCCGCTGGAATATTGGGAGAAATTATTAAAATTCAACGTGGCGTCAGATGAAGCATTCACCACGAGCCGGCCCTGCCCATCCCAAGCTCCAGTGGTGACCTGCGGTGTTTCCGCAGGATACGCGTCGCTCGCGCCCAAGGAAATTGGCAGCGTGGAGGTCCCGGCTGTGAAACTGTAGGAACCATTGGGAAAGGCGGCGTCGAGCGCAGACTTGGTGGTGTAGTTGTAGACAATGCCCAACGAACTGCTGCTGCCTACGAGCGTGTACTGCGATGAACCCGGCAGCGTGATCTTGGGCACCGGGTTGATCAGATTCAGACTGCTCCCGGTCAGATTGGCGGCGAAATGATAAGGTCCATTCGGATCTCCCGGAATGGCCTGACTGACCGGAGCAGATGCGGAGATCTGCAGGAAATCCCGTTTTTTGCCCACGCCATAACTCTCCAGACTGGCTTGGGCGAAACCTGTCGATGCAACCGAAACACCAAGAAAGGCGAGCGCAAGGCAGCCAGCACGACTCCAGAATGCGCGGGCAAAATTCGCGGGCGCGCACCGTTTTTCCAGACGAAAAACAAACCAAGCCACAAGCCGCCACAACGTGCTGGTTATGCCCGGTAAGAAGTCACGGCTGGGTAGACGGCGCAAAGACATGCCTTTAATGAGCAATGCCCAAGCCAGACCAGCCGATCACCGCGCATGTGATTGATAAAATGCCACTAACAATTAATTACTTTCAGGAGAATGTGACCTTCCGTTAATCCCACGGAGTTCACCGGAATCAGCGGAAATTTTTTCCCGGGCGGAATCATCCCGGCTGGTGATATTGTCCGGGCAAAAATTATCAGTGGTTCTCTGGTGTGGACCACACTCTGCAAATTTCACTTACTTCGCCACCACCGGAACCGTCGCATACTTTGCCGGGGGTTCCTGCCACTTGCTCCAGGCGGTGTCCCATTTGATTGCCTTGCCGCTGTAGTCAACATCACCCGCTTTGCCGCCACGAAATGCCACCCGAACCCGAATCACAACTTTGTCCTCAGTGCTTTTCACAGGAAAAGTAACCGAATAAGATGCCCTTGGGCCGTCGTTTTGGGAATAAGCAATGGGAATCCATGTCGTGCCGCCATCCGTGGTATAGTCGGAATGAAAAAAACCGACCTGCTCGCCGCCGCCGGCATCGGTGCTCGCCGCCACCAATACGGTGACTTTGCGCCCCGCCACCGCCGAAGAGGGAGCGGTGATGAAAATTTCGCGATTGACCGCATAGGCGGGAACGCCGGTGGCAATCAGGGTGATCGTGGCAAGAAACAGCCAGAGGCCGGCCCATGAACGCCGAGGGCGGGCTGCGCTGCGTGGTGTGCGGTTAAACGACCTCATTGCCTGGGTATTGGGTAAGTTCATGGTTGCAATCAATCCCTAGACCCAATCGGCCTTCGCTTGTGCCGTCAATTCATGAGTGCGACTTTGGGCAACAATTACCCGCCTGCCTGCTCGTCCGACAAACGGGGCCCAGAAAACCACCATTCAACCCGGTCGATTTATATTTCGGGCTCGTTCACCGAGGATTTTGTCCTTTCAATGCTCCCGCTTTGTCCCGTACTCCAAAAATCATTCTCATCATGGGTGTTGCCGGTTCCGGCAAATCAACCATTGGCCGGCTGCTCGCAGCCGCACTGGGCTGGCCTTATTTCGAAGCGGACGATTTTCATCCGCCGGAAAACAAAGAGAAGATGCGTCGGGGCCTTCCCCTCGATGATAATGATCGGATGCCCTGGCTGTCGGCGATTCGCGCCAAAATCGGCGAATGCCGTGCCGCCGGACAAAGCGCGGTGTTCACCTGCTCAGCGCTCAAAGAAAAATATCGCACCTTTCTTGGCCTGGGTGGGCCGGATATCCTGCTCGTCCATCTCACCGGCGACATTCAAACCATCCTGGCCCGAGTCGGACAACGGGAGGGTCACTACATGAAGGCCGAACTCGTGCAGAGTCAGTTCGATGCCCTGGAGTCGCCCCCGGAAGCTCTGACCGTCGACATCAAGCTCGCTCCGGATGCGATCGTGCAGACGATTTTGCGAAAAATAAACGGTGCGCCGTGATCGGGCGGTTCGGAGCAAATCCGCACAGTGGCCGGGTTCTGCCCCAAACAGCTTTGCTCTGTTTCTCTCCACTTCGCGCTAGACTCCACCCGCTCATTCCCGATTAATGCGGCATGGCCTGTACGGTTTTTACCATAGCAAATCAAAAGGGCGGCGTCGGCAAAACGACCACGGCGGTCAATCTCGCCGCCGCACTTGCCGAGCGCAAAATCCACACGCTGGTCGTCGATCTTGATCCCCAGGCCAATGCGACAAGCGCGCTGGGCATCGAGAAACAGGAAGGCAAAAGCCTCTACGGACCACTCCGTGGCGAGGGTGGCGCGTTTGAAATGCTCACGCCCACCACTTGGGAGCACCTGGCCATCATTCCCTCCGAAGTCGATCTTGCCGCCATCGAGATCGAACTGGCCCAACAGGAAAATTATCTGCTGCGCCTTCGCTCCGTGCTGGAGCCGATCCGCCAGTCCGGCGGCTATCGCGTCATCATCATCGACTGCCCGCCGGCATTGGGCATGCTCTCGATGAATTCCCTCGCCGCGGCCGATCACCTGCTGATCGCCCTCCAGTGCGAATACATGGCGCTCGAAGGCCTCGGGCAGATTTTGAAAGTCGTCGAACGTCTGAAAAATGCCGGCGTCAATCCCGCGCTTGATGTTGGCGGCATCGTGATGACGATGTTCGACAGCCGGATCAATCTGGCGAAACAAGTCGTCGAGGAAGTGCGGCAGCATCTGCCGGAAAAAATATTCCAGACCCTCATCCCGCGCACGGTCCGCCTCAGCGAGGCCCCAAGCTTTGGCCAGCCGATCTTCGTCTACGATCCGCACGGCCCCGGCTCGGTTGCCTATCGCGCTCTCGCCAAGGAAATCGCCACGCGCTTCGGCTTGATGTACGGCGGAAAATAAGGCGCACGTCACTCAACTCCGACCGCCCTGCCCTGCGGTCGCTTGGTTCTGACGGAGCGTCCGACCCGCCTGGCCTGGCGGAACACTTCGCGGGGCTCCGGCCAGGACTCCCGCCGGCCATAGCGCAAACGCAACAGCTCGCTGCGCACGCGCTCCACAGATTCATCGGGTCCTGCGGCAGTCTCGCCAGCCGGCTTCAATCGGCCGAGCCAGTGACCCGCCTCGCTTCGCACCGGGTCGTAATTGCCGGGTTCCCGCCACATCCGCCACGCCAGCCGGCTCCAATGCCACGCCCGCAGCAGAGCCCACACCAGCACCATCAGGCCGGCAGTCAGTTGAATCACTTTGCCGGTGCGGGTGAAATCCCAGGGACCGGCGAGCCAGGCCTTCAGTTTCAGGGCGAGCTCATCCAGACGTCTTCGCAGGGCGGCACCGGAGTCGGTCGTGAAGGCTTTCACGTCCTCGAACATTTTCACCTGCTGCTGCGCATCAAAATTAACGATGCGGCGGTACCAGATCATGCGCAAACTGTCGAAGCGCGCCGACCAACTGCTGTCCTGTTCCTGCCGCGCGAGGGTCGTGGTACTCGCCGCCCCTTCGCTGGTTGTTGCCCCCGGGGTGGGATCGACGCGAAACCATTCGCCCGCGTCATCAAATACTTCGGCCCACGCGTGGGCATTGGAATTCTTCACCATGTAATAATTCTCAAACGTATTTAATGTCCAGCCGTGAAATCCTGCCACCACCCGCGCGGGATGCCCCGCCGCACGGCAAAGCACGGTCAGACTGGCGGCAAAATATTCGCAAAAACCCGGCTCATTCGAGTCCAGCCATTTGACGATGTCATCCTCCTCCTTGGGGCCCGGCGGAATCCGCGATGCCATGGCGTAGCTGTGTTTCTTGCGCAACCAGTCGGTGGCTTTTTGCGCAAAGCCGGCCGCAGTCGTTTTTTCCCCGGCGGTGATTTCCTGCACAATTCTGCGCAGCACCGCTTCGTTCTCCCTCCCGGCGGGCTGGAGCAGGGTGAGGCTTTGATCGTATTCTTTTCTCTCGCCTGACACCGGTTGCCTGGGGAAGTACGCGTCAGCCATCCGGGAGTTCGGCACCACACCGTCAAGACGGAATGAAACCATCGACATCGATTCACTCCGCAGCGCGACCAACTGGAGCCCCTTGAAAAACTGAACAGCCAGGTGGTTGCCGGGCTCCAACATGGCGAAACTTCCCGGCAGCGGCAAAAACCGGCTGACCTCCGGTTCCACATAAAAAGTCCATTGGCCGCCGGTCGGATGCATGGGGAGCGCCCCGTTGTGGTTTCTTATCGTCTGCGTCCGCGGCGTCATTGCCCGCAAAACATTCCGCAACCCTTCCGACATCCGAAACCCTTGCGGCGTGTATTCATCCAGGACAATCAACCGAAAATAGGGAACTTCATGCAATGAGCCGGGATCGCTCAGATCCACGCGTATCGCGAGACTGTCATCGCGCACCAGTTCGCTCACTTCGCCGAATTTGACGGTCTCGCTGAAGCCGGTGCGGGTCTTGCGCGTGATGTATTTGTCGAGGAAGAATCCGCTCCCCACATCGAAGCGCGGGATGACCATGAAAAGCAGCGCCGAAAATGCCACCACGAGAACAAACAGTCCGCTGGCAAAGCCAAGCAGCCGCCAATTCGCGACCTGACGCAGACGGATGAAAAATCCGCCCCACCCCAAACGCGCCCAGGCTGGCACTTCCCGCATCTCTTCCGGACGCATCACCCGCGGACCGGTGTCGGTCATGTCGATCAAGGTCACACAGAGCAGAAATCCCAGGGCGCACGCGGTGAACAGCAGCAGCAAAATGGCAAAGCCCAGCGACACCGTGAGCACGCCCGCCACCACAATCAGGAACAGGCCCAGCACGATCAGTTGCAGGTCCTCGCGTTTCCGCCGGTAGGAAATCGCCCGGTAAAGCACGAGGAGAATGGCCAGCCGGATCAGCGCGGGCAAAGTATCCTTGCTGAAATAAAAATCCGCCACCACCGCGATGATGATGGCCGGCACCGAAAGCCGCCAGAGCAGCGTGGGAAGATGAGCCGGCAGTTGCGGCCAGATCAGCGCGGCGAGAATCACCAGACTCGTGACCACGACCAGCGAGAGCGCCTCCACATCGAGGAAGAACACCGTCCAGAGCGAGACCAGCGCAAGCAGGCCGCCGAGCAGCCACTTCAACCGGCGCATTTCGTCGGTATTAAGCTGAGGCCGTGGGGTTGCCGTCGACATAAGCGGTGACTCCGCGCGCTCCTTCGGGCGCAAACGTGATGACATTGCGGGTACTGCCCGGCTCAGCGGGACTTTCGGCCGCAATCAGCGGTTGCAGACGGGCCAGATCATCCAGGAAAGCCTCCACATCGCGCACTTTCAGAATATCGCGCACCCCACCGCCGTTGATTGACACGCCCTGCAACCGGCCGGTGGCAAACAGATCCTCGGCCAGCGTGCCGGCAAAACTGCACAACAGCTCAAATTGTTCCGGCCGGGCCCACAACGATGCCGGCGTATCGAGTCGCAGCGTGAAGCCATCCCGGGACTCCGCCGCAAACTGGCGGACCATCATCTGCCCCAGCCGCGCACTGGCCTTCCAGTGAATCAGCCGGTGTGAATCACCCTGCGCATATCTGCGGAGCGCCAGCAAATCCTCCCCGGAGCCGGCCCGAACGGTGCGGCGGCCTTGCCGGAGGCCAGACTGCGCGGCAGTGCTGTTCCGCCAGAGGTATTCGATCTGCGCGGGCCAGACCAGCACGGTTTGCCTGAGGCCGGTGCCGATATTCTTTCGCAAAAAACCAAAAGGGAAAAGCGAGCCGACGGCCACCAGTTCCAACAGGGCGGCACCGCGCCGCATGGGTTTGTAGCCCCATTCGAGAGTCGCCTCTCCGCCGGGTTCCAACCGTTCGCGCAAGGACACTCTGCCGCGAGTGAAGGTTTTCTCAAACGCCTTGAGCACCTCCCGCACGCTGATGTCCGCCTCTTTCGGCTCGTCCGTCGGCGTGCACTGCGGATGGGTGGAAAAATCAAACCAGAGGCCGTAGCTCGGCAGCCATTTTTTCTCATTCTTCACCTGCACCGGAATCAGTGTGTCGTGACCGGCCCGCCACGGGCCGGCCGGTGGCAGCCGCCAGCTCACGCCCATGAAATTAAACCAGGAGAGCAGTCCGCTCAGCAGCAGACAGGCCAGGAGCAACGAGAGCGTGATGAAGAGAATGTTGCTCGCCGTATTGTAGGCCGCGGTGCCGATGCCCATGGAAAGCCCCATGAGAAACACGCCGGGGATCGTGATCGATATCCGATGCCGCTTGGGCGGGAAGATGAGTGACCAGAGCAACACCTTCCACTCAAATCCCCGCCGCGCGCGATCGGGCGCACCCGGGCCGTGCCAAACCGAAGAGGAGGTGACCGCAGACGAGGAATTCATGCTTCACCTCGGAAAATTCCAAACGCCAATGGCCAAAATCCAAACAGAAAGCAGACAGCTGTTTCCCTTTTCAGCATGGAATCGTGGGTCGAACTTGGCCTTTGGACGTTTGGCGTTTGAGATTTTTAGACCGGTACCGGCAACGTCCCCACGATGCGACGCAGCGCCGCCAGCACCGTGCGACGCTCTTCCAACGCATCCGAAGTTTGCCGGCCCAGCGAAAGCCGGTGGGTCAACACCGGACCGACCATCTCCTGCACATCCTCCGGCACCACGAAATCGCGTCCACGGAGAAGCGCCCTCGCCTGCGCCGCCACCCGCAGAGCCAGACCGCCGCGCACGCTGATGCCCGATTTGAATTCCACCTCGGTACGCGTCGCGGTCACAATTTTCAAAATATAATCGAGCACGCTGTCCTCGACGAAAACCTTGCCGGCGAGCGCCTGCAGTTTCAGCACTTCGGTGCGCGTCACCACGGCATTGAGCGCGATGGCATCATAGCCGAGCTTGGGGGAGCGCAGGATATCCATCTCGTCGGTCGGCTGCGGATAGCCCATCTGCACCCGCATCAGGAAGCGGTCCATCTGGCTTTCCGGCAGTGGAAACGTGCCCTCGTAATCCACGGGGTTCTGTGTGGCCACCACCATAAAGGGAGCGCCTACCGTGTGCGCCGCGCCATCCACGGTCACTTTCGCCCGGTCCATCACCTCAAGCAACGCGGACTGAGTCTTCGGTGTGGCGCGGTTGATCTCATCGGCCAATACGATGTTGGCGAACACCGGACCGGGTTTGAAAATAAACTCCTTTACGTTCTCGTCGTAAATTGAAATTCCAGTGACATCGCTCGGCAGCAGATCGCTCGTGAACTGCACCCGTGAAAACGCGCAATCCATCGAGCGCGCGAGCGAGTAGGCCAGAGTAGTCTTACCCACGCCGGGCAGATCCTCGATCAGCAGGTGGCCGCCCGCCAGCAGGCAGATGAGCGTCTGGTCGATCACGTCATCCTTGCCCTTGATCGTGACCCGCATGTTGGTCCGCAGCCGGTTGAGAGCTTCGCGCGCCACCGCGACATCAGGAGCAGAAACAAAATCACTCATGAACGGATATTACCGCTGTTGCGGGGTCACGCAAATGGAATTCCGCGTAGTTGCTTTCCCCTCAGGGTTGAACTTTGATCGGGCCGCCCTTAACATGCGCGACGATAATCAAGAAGACGAAGCTTCCTCGTTTGAAGACGATTCCCCGACTGAAACGCCCTTTGATCCGCAACAAGGAATATGGTTCAAATACGGGCGCATTTATTTGGACCGCGCTAATCAAATCGAGCAATTTGAAACACACTGTGGATACTCTCTGCCAAAAGATTTCCTGGAATTAATCGGGGAATATTGCTCAGGCGGATTTGACGGTTGGTATCAAATCAAGACAGGCAGTTATGGAAGCATAGTTTGGGCACGCCTTCTGTTGATGAAAATGCCGGATGACGTCGATCGCGACATGCATAAGCGGTCATCGAACAAAGAGCGTAATTACATCACAACTGAGTTACTCCATACAAAAAGATCCATTTTTTACTCAAAAGATGGGCAGCTTGAGCGGTTTCCCTTTGGTACGGCTTATTGTTTCAAAACGGATAACACAGGATCAGATGGCTATCTCGTCTTTGATCTCAGAGACGCGAATCGAGTGAAATTTGTTTCCGACCAAGAACCCAAAGAAGTACTGATTTCAGCAACCTTCACTGAAATGACGTTAAAATCCGTATTTCAGTTTTACGGGTAATCACCCGCGAGTTCATCGGCGTGGCGACAAGCGCCGGCCCTACGAAAAACAAAAACGGCTGCCGATAATGGCAGCCGTTTAGAGAATGAATTATCGTTGCGATTAGCTAGCAGCGATCGCGGCCTTGACGAGCTCGACAAACGACTTCGCTTCCAGTGCGGCGCCGCCGATGAGGCCGCCGTCGATGTCTTTTTGGG
>CAZIQP010000057.1:0-22216 GCA_964541315.1 uncultured Opitutaceae bacterium | reverse complement strand
AGACCATCGAAAAATATCATCCCGACATGCTCTGGTTCGACATGAACACCGACCATAGCTGGGACCCGCTCAAAATCCGGGTGGCGGCTTACTACTTCAACCGCGCCAAACAATGGAACAAGGAAGTGGGCGTCAGCGCCAAACAGGCCGCCTGGGTTTCGGGCCAGATCATGGACTACGAACGGGAAGGCCGCGCGCCGATGGAGCTGACCGAGTGGGTCTGGCAGCCCGACGATCCCATCACCAACAAGTTCGGCTATGTGGAGGAACAGAAGCCCTACCCGGCGGACCAGTTTGTCTGGAAGATCGTCGAGAACGTGAGCAAGAACGGCAATTTCCTGCTGAACATCTCCCCGAAAGCCGATGGAACGATTCCGCAGGAGCAGCAGGACGTGCTGCTCGCGATCGGCCGGTGGCTCGAAGTGAATGGTGAGGCGATTTACAGCTCGCGCCCGTGGATCAAATACGGTGAAGGCCCCGCCGCCGACGCAGCGGCGGAGGCGATGGTCGCGGCCCGCGCGAAGGGTTTCGCCGGCCGGCTGAATGGACAGAACCAGGGCAACCAGATTGTCGGCGGCGGCGGACTGCCGCGCAAAGGCTACGCGCCGCAGGACATCCGTTTCACGAAACACGGCGACACGCTCTATGCGACCCTGATGAAATGGCCGGAGGGCGAAGCGGTGATCGCGTCGCTCGCCGCCGACAAAGCGCCGCCGGGAAAAATCGAGAAAGTCGAACTGCTCGGCCACGCCGGCGCGCTGGCGTTCACACAGGATGACGCCGGCCTGCACGTGAAATTTCCCGCCGAAAAACCCTGCGACTACGCCTACGCGCTCAAGATCACCGGCCTGAACCTGAAGTAATTCGCCTGATGAAAACCCCGCTCAAAAAAACATTTACTCTCCTCGCCGGCTGGTGCGCGCTTGCCGCGCTCGCCGCGTCCTCGTTTGCACAAACCGCAGCTCCCACGCCTGCGCCGAAGCCGCCTCCGCCGGGAGCGTTCAGCAACGCCAGCCCGATTCTCTTCCGCGAAGGCGGCGCCGGATTGCCGCCGTATCCCGTGGTCGTCCGCGAGGAGACGCCGCCGGCCCGCGCCGCTCGGATGAAATGGTTTCACGACGCGCGTTTCGGGATTTTCATTCACTGGGGCGTCTACGCGGTGCCGGCCAAGGGCGAATGGTACATGAGCAACGCCAAGGTGCCGCAGGCAACCTACCGCGCATTCGCCAAGGATTTCACCGCCGCGAAATACGATCCGGCGGCATGGGCCGCGCTCTTCGAGGAAGCCGGGGCAAAATACATGGTCATCACCGCGAAGCATCACGATGGTTTCACGCTGTATGATTCCGCGGTCTCCGACTGGAACGCCGTGAAGGCCGCCGCCGCCCACCGCGATTTGCTCCAGCCGCTCGCCGATGCCGTCCGCGCGCGAGGCATCAAGTTCGGGCTGTATTACTCGCAGTCGCAGGACTGGAACAACCCCGGCGGCGGCACGGGCAACCGGCCGCCGTGGGACGACGAGCAGAAGAAGGGCTTGTTCGACGACTACATCACGCAGGTCGCCGTGCCGCAGGTCCGTGAGATTCTGGAAAAATATCATCCCGCCTACCTCTTCTGGGACACCGAGTATGCGATGACCCCGGAACGCGCCCGGCCGCTATTCGATCTGACCTGCCGGTATCCCGACATCATCAACAACAATCGTCTCGGCGGCGGCGTGCTTGGGGATACGGCCACGCCGGAGCAACGCATCGCTTCCGATGCCCTCGGCCGCCAGTTTGAGGTCTGCATGACCATCAACGGCTCCTGGGGCTACAACGCCACCGACCTCCGCTGGAAGTCCTCGCAGCAACTCATCCGCAATCTCTCCGACATCACGAGCAAGGGCGGAAATTATCTCCTCAACGTCGGTCCCGATGCCGACGGCATCATCCCCGTACCCGAGGTCGAACGCCTGAAAGCGATGGGCCGCTGGCTGCGCACCAACGGCGACGCCATCTACGGCACCGAGGCCGGCCCGTACGCGAAATCACCCCAGTGGGGCCGCGTGACCCAACGGTTCAAGCCCGAAGGTGGCTCGACCGTTTACGTTCACGTCTGGGACTGGCCGGCCAACGGCAAGATCGTCCTGCCCGGTGTGCAAGTGGCCGCGCGTTCCGGTCGGATGCTTGCGAACGACGCAGCGGTGTCGTCCGCAACCTCTCCCGAAGGATTGGTTTTGACGTTGCCCGGCGCCGCGCCTGATCCGGACGTGTCCGTCGCCGCCCTCGAATTTTCCGAACCGATCCGGGTGGCCGAAGCATCAATCCGATCCGCCGATTCCAGCGCGGGCGGCACACCGCTGGATCCCAGCGGCGGGATGCCGCCGAAGTAAGCGACCGTGTTTCGGGCAAGACTATTACGCGTCCAACAACCGGACGGGGAAAACATTCCGGCGCGATTATTTTTCCGCCTCGAAAATCAAATCGCGCAGGACGCTGCGGCATAGATTCACAAACAGGGATTCGGCGAAATTCAGTGGTCTTTCCCGGGCGTGCAGCACGCCCCAGCGGCGGCGCACCCGGGGCCGGCCCAGGGGCAGGGCGGCAAGATAGCCCTGTCGCAATTCGGCGGCCGCGATCCAGCGGGGCAGAATCCCGACGCCCAGGTCAAGCCGGATGAATTGCTTGATCGCCTCATCGTTGCCAATTTCGATGAAAGGGTGAAACGGGATGTGCTGCCGTTGAAAATAGCCTTTGATGGCGGTATAAGTGTCGCTGGACCGGTCGGGTAAAATCAGCTTCTGGCGGGGAATCTCATCATGCCGGATCTTTTTCTTCAGCGCCCAGGGATGCAACGCGTGGGTCAGAAACTGGAGGTCATCCTCGAACAGGAAGATGAAATTCACGCCGGCCTGCGCCGCCGGTTCGGTGAAAACGGCGATGTCAACGTGGTCCTCCGTCAAAAAATCGACGGCCTGGCCCAGGGTGCATGGTTCGATCTTGATCGTGAATCCTGGAAAGCTTTCGCGAAATTCCCGCAGCACCGGCGGCAGCAGATACTGGCAGGCCGTCGTGCTGGCGCCGATGCGCAGCCGGCCTTTTTTCCAGTCAGAAGCCGTGCGGAGCATGGCGCGGGCGGACGCCATCTGATCAATGATGGCCTCCGCTTTCGGCAGAAAGGCACGGCCTTCGTTTGAAATGGATATTTTTCGCGAAGTGCGCTCGAAGAGCCGGCAGCCCAGGTCGGACTCCAGCGCCTTGAGGCAGTAGCTGATGCCCGAGGGCGTGAGGGAAAGCTCCTGCGCGGCGCGGCTCATGTTCAAAAGCCGGGCCAGGGTGAGGAAGACGCGGAGTTGCTGGCTGTCGATGGCGGTTTTCATCGGGAAATTGCTGTCGGCGGGGAGACGGAAAATTTAAGGCCCAAACGATCAATGAATATGTTTCAATGATACTTAGAGTATTATTCAATAGTATAATGGCATGTTTTCGGATCGGTGGCATATGCTCTGCTGAAAGTGGGGTGATGCATGCGGCACACATTAGTTTTCAAAAGCAGCCCGGGCGTTCCCCGCTGCGCGTCGGTTTTGTGCCGACCATCGATTGCGCGGTGCTGATCGCGGCGCAGGAGCTCCGGCTCTTTCACAAACATGGCGTGGAGGTGAAGCTGTGCCGGGAGATCGGCTGGGCGACGATCCGGGAGAAGCTTTTGCATGAGGAGCTCGAGGCCGTTCACGCCCACGCCAGCATGGCCTTTTCCATCCACTGCGGGATGGGCGTGGTGGCCCGGCCCTGTCTGACCGGGCTGGTGCTGGGTCTGAATGGCAGCGCGATCACCTTGTCCAGGGAGCTCTGGGACCGCGGCGTGCGTGATGCGGCTTCGCTTGGCCGGCTGATTCGCAAGGAAAAGAACAGCCGGGTCTTTACCTTCGGCACTGTGCTCGATCTGTCGTCGCAGAATTACAATCTGCAGAAGTGGCTCAGGTCGGGGGGCATTGATGTGGCGGGCGATGTCCGCATCATGATCATTCCGTCCTCCTTGATTCATGAAAGTCTGCGGCAGGGCCACTTGGACGGCTATTGCGTCGCCGAACCGTGGAACTCGGCCGTGACGCTGGATGGGACCGGCTGGATTGCGGCCACGGCGGCGGAGATCGAACCCAGGCACCCGGAAAAAATTCTGCTGGTGCTGCAGGAATTTGCCGAGCGGCGCGAGGAGGAACACCTGCGCATGCTTTCCGCCCTGATTGAGGCCAGTATGTTTTGCGACACCCCCGAGCACCGGCCGGAGCTGGTTCGCATGCTCGCCCAATCAAAGTATTTGGATATAGAACCCGGCGTCTTGAAAAACGCGCTGGTCGGCCCGCTGGCCACCGGCCACGGGCCGTGTCCCGTCGACGAGTTCATCATTTATCACCGGGGACAGGCCAATGTGCCCGATGAGGCCAAGGGCAAATGGGCTTTCGACATGATTCAAAGCCTGCAGCCCGGTGGAGAGCATCCGACCTTTCGCCGCGAGGTGATCGGGAAAATCTTCCGCGAAGACATCTATCGCAAGGCCGTCCGGCGGTGCGAAGGAATCCCGCAGAGCGAAAGCCGCGCGCTGCCGGTCCCGGCGCCGGAGGCATCGCCCAAGACGCCGTTTCCCGCCTCCCGGCAAAGCGGCTTTTTAAAACCGCACCGTGTCGCCACGGTGCTGGCCCTATGAATCTCAAATGGGGAGAGGATCCCTGTTGAAAATTACCCACCACAAGCATGACCACAACGACCAGCAATATGATCCACAAAATATCGAAACGCGCCCACGTCGCAGCCTTTGCTCTGACGTCCCTTGTCCTTGCGGGCACCGCCCGTGCGGCCGATTATCCGACCGCAGCGGTCAACACCACGGGTCTGGCCATCACCGACACCACGGTGACCGTCGGCCAGCTTCATTCCGCCACCGGCACCATGGCGATCAGTGAAACGGGCTCGATCGAAGCCGAGCGAATGGCGATCGACCAGATCAATGCCGCGGGCGGCATTCTGGGCCGGCAGATCAAAATTGTTTTCGAGGACGGGGCGAGCGACTGGCCGACGTTTGCCGAAAAGGCCAAGAAGCTGCTGGAAAGCGACCACGTCGCCTCGGTGTTCGGCTGCTGGACCTCGGCGTCCCGCAAGGCGGTGCTGCCGGTGTTCGAAAAGGACAACGGCCTGCTCTACTATCCGACTTTCTATGAAGGCCTGGAACAATCCAAAAACGTCTACTACACCGGCCAGGAGGCGACGCAGCAAATCATCGCTGGCCTGAACTGGATCGCGAGCCAGAAGAAGGCCCAGACCTTTTACCTGATCGGTTCGGATTACATCTGGCCGCGCACCTCGAACAAGATCGCCCGCAAGCACATTGAAAATGTGCTGAAGGGCAAGGTGGTCGGGGAGGAGTATTACGCGCTCGGCACGACCGAATTCGGTTCGCTGATCAACAAGATCAAACTCAAAAAGCCGGATGTCATCTACGCGATCATCGTCGGCGGCAGCAACGTTTCCTTCTACAAGCAGCTCAAGGCCGCGGGCATCACCAGCGACAAATGGACGGTGCTGACGATCTCGGTGACCGAGGACGAGGCGCTGGGCATTGGCGGCGAAAACCTCGTGGGTTTCTACTCCGCGATGAAATATTTCCAAAGCCTCGACAATCCGAACAACAGGAAATTTGTTGAGGCGTTCAAGGCCAAGTACGGCGAGAAATCCGTGATCGGCGATGTGACGCAGGCCGCCTATGAGGGGCCGTGGCTCTGGAAAATGGCGGTGGAGAAGGCAGGCAGCTTCGATGTGGATAAAGTCGTGGCCGCCTCGGGCGGCATCGAATTCAACGAGGCGCCCGAGGGCTATGTGAGAATTCACAACGAGAACCACCATCTTTGGAGCAAGCTGCGCATCGGCCAGTGGAACGCGGACGGCCAGTGCAAGGTTTTGTACGAATCCGATCTGATCGAGCCCAATCCTTTCCCCAAAGGTTATCAATGATCGCCTGGTGAAAACCGGGGGCGCCCGATGTGGAACGGCATCGGGCGCTCGCGGCGGAAGCACTTGGTTAACAATCCAACAAAAACAATCCCCATGTCCCAATACAGCGCCTCGGAACTTTGGTCCATTTTCATCATGCAGGGCTTTTCGGGCCTGAGCCTTTTCAGCGTTTTGCTGCTGATGGCGCTGGGCTTGGCGATCATTTTCGGCCAGATGGGCGTGGTCAATCTTGCCCACGGGGAATTCATGGCGCTGGGGGCCTATGTGGTGTATCTCTGCTCGGAAGTCGTCCACAATCATTTCCCCGCGCTGGTGCCGTTTTATTTCATCATCGCGATCGTGATCGCCTTTTTCACCGCGGCCCTGGTCGGGCTCCTCGTGGAGTGGTCGCTCATCCGGTTTCTTTACCGCCGGCCGCTCGACACCCTTCTGGCCACCTGGGGCCTGAGCCTGATCATGCAGCAGACGTTTCGCAGCGTGTTCGGCGCGCGCGAAGTCACACCGGCCTTGCCGGAATGGCTGATGGGCTCGTTCAAGCCCACCGACAGCATCGATATTCCGATCAACGGGGTGTTCGTGATGGGTCTGACGCTGTGCCTGACGGCGGCGGTCTGGCTTTTCATGTACCGCTCGCGGATCGGGCTGCATATGCGGGCGACGGTGCAGAACCGCGTCATGAGCGGCGCGGTCGGCATCAACACCCAATGGGTGGACCGTTTCACCTTCTGTCTGGGCTGCGGCATTGCTGGCGTGGCCGGCGCGGCGTTCACCACCATCGGCTCCACCGGACCGGACAGCGGTTCGCGCTATATCGTGGACACCTTTCTCGTCGTCGTTTTTGGCGGCACCACCAGCCTGATGGGGACCATTGCCTCGGCGTTCGGCATCGCCCAGGGGCAGTCGATCTCGGGCTTCTTTTTGGAAGGCACCATGGGCAAGGTGGCCATCCTGCTCACCATCATCATCGTTCTGATGATCCGGCCCAAGGGACTTTTTGCGAGCAAGCTTCGCTCTTAACCCAACCCTCAAACAATAACATTATGAATACGCTCTATAAACGTCTGCTGGGCGGCAAATCAGGGCTGACCAACCTCGTTGTCCTCGCCGTTCTCCTGCTGCTGGTCCTGCCCTTGTCGCTGGATATTTTCCGGCTTAATCTGGTCGGAAAATACCTGACCTTCGCCTTCGTCGCCCTCGGGCTGGTTTTGCTCTGGGGCAAGGCCGGTGTGCTGAGTCTGGGCCAGGGAGTTTTTTTCGGGCTTGGGGGTTATTGCATGGCCATGTTTCTTAAACTCGAGGCCTCCGATCCCGTCAGCACCAAGATCCAATCGACACCGGGCATTCCTGATTTCATGGACTGGAATCAGTTCACGCATCTGCCGGCATTTTGGGTCCCATTCCGACACCTGCCTTTTAGTCTTTGTGCAGTCATCGCCCTGCCGGTGCTGGTCGCCGGCGTGGTGGGATTCGCGATGTTCAGGCGCCGGGTGGGCGGAGTGTATTTCGCCATCATCACGCAGGCGCTCGCTTTGCTTCTTTCGCTGGGGATCGACGGCAACCAAGGCTATACGGGCGGTCGCAACGGCATCACGGATCTGCGCACCTTGTGGGGCTGGGACATCCGGTCGAATTCCGCGCAGTACACGTTGTATTTTGCCACCTGCGCGCTCCTGATCATGCTGATCATGGCCGGGCAATGGCTGCTCTCCGGCAAAATGGGGAAGCTGCTCAATGCGATGCGCGATCGCGAGGACCGGGTGCGCTTCTCGGGCTACGATGTGTCGGCCATCAAGGTCTTTATCTTCTGTCTGGCGGCGGGGCTCAGCGGATTGGGCGGAGCGCTTTTCGTGCTCCAAGTGGGCTTTATCTCCCCCTCGCTGGTGGGCATCATCCCGTCGATCGAAATGGTGATCTTTGCCGCGGTCGGGGGACGCAGTTCGCTCTACGGCGCCGTTTACGGCGCGCTGGTGGTGAACACGGCCAAAAGTCTTTTCTCGGAAAGCCTGCCGCAGCTCTGGCTCTTTCTCATGGGCGGACTCTTTATCGCGGTGGTCGTGCTTTTCCCGAACGGTCTCGCCGGCGCCTGGGAACTGGGGAAAAGAAAAGCGGGACCGCTGCTGGAAAAAATCAAGAGCCGCCGGCGCATTCTGCTGCCGGATGCCCCGCTCGTGTCGGCCTTTGAACAGGAGAAATCATGATCGCCAACACCAACACCCAGCTTGCGCTGTCGGATCTGACCGTGTCGTTCGACGGCTTCAAGGCGGTCGACGGACTCAATCTCTCCATCGAAAAGGACGAGCTGCGCGTCATCATCGGCCCGAACGGTGCGGGCAAGACCACCGTGCTCGATCTCATTTGCGGCAAGACCAGGCCCACCCGGGGCAGCGTGAAATTCAACAATCGCGAACTGGTGGGCCTGGCCGAGCATGAAATCGTCCGGGCGGGGGTCGGCCGCAAATTCCAAACCCCGTCGATCTACGAAAACCTTTCGGTGTATGAAAACCTGGAGGTGTCCTTCCCCCGCGGCCGCAGTGTCTTCGGCTGCCTGTCGTTTACGGACACGCCGGATGTGACGGAGCGCATCCAACGGGTGGCCGAGGAAATATATTTGAAGGACCACCTCGAGGTTGAGGGCGCGGTGCTCAGCCATGGTCAGAAGCAGTGGCTGGAAATTGGCATGCTGCTCATGCAGGAGCCCCGGCTCCTGATGCTCGACGAGCCCGTGGCCGGCATGGGCCCAGCGGAGCGCGAACAGACGGCGGAGCTGCTCAATCGCATCTGCAAAGGCCGGTGCATACTTATCATCGAACACGACATGGAATTCGTTTCCCGCATTGCGCACAAGGTCACCGTGCTGCACCTCGGGAAAATTCTCGCCGAGGGCAGTATGGAACAGGTCCAGAACGACCCGCAGGTCATCGAAGTTTACCTCGGCCACTAACCTCCAACGACATTCCTCATGCTAACCATCTCCCAACTCAACGTCGGTTACGGCCAGAGCAAAGTGATTCAGGATGTCTCCTTCCAGCTCGGGCAGGAGGAAATCCTCGCCATCATGGGCCGCAACGGCATGGGCAAGACAACGCTGCTCAAATCACTGATCGGCATTCTCCCGACGCGCTCTGGCTCGATCAGGCTGAGCGACCGGGAAATGTGCGGACTCGACTCCTACGAGCGGGTGCGCAGCGGCATCGCGTATGTGCCGCAGGGCCGCCTGATCTTTCCTGCGCTGACAGTGCATGAAAACATGGTCAGCGGGGCCCTCGGCGCAGTGGCCCGCTCCACCTTCGAGGAAATCTACACGCTTTTTCCCGTGCTGCGCGAGATGCGCAACCGCAAAGGCGGCAATCTGTCCGGTGGCCAGCAGCAGCAGCTCGCCATCGCCCGTGCGCTGATCACAAATCCCAAGGTGCTGATCCTCGATGAGCCGACGGAAGGAATCCAGCCCTCCATCATCAAGGACATCGCCCGCGCGCTGCGGGAAATCCGCCAACTGCGCAAAATCTCCATCATCGTGACCGAACAGGTCGTCAGCTTCATGATGGATGTGTGCGACCGCGCCTTTGTGCTCGAGCGCGGCCGGTTTGTCCATGAGGCCGGCCGGGCGAACCTCGACGCCGACAAGGTGAGAAAGCTTCTCGCCGTGTGACCCTTATCCTCCGTCCGAATCCACCAACCCAAAAAGGAACCAACCATGCCTAACACACTGATCAAAGTAGACCTGAAGACTCCGCCGCCGCAACAAGAGATGATTCACAACCGCTGGCATCCCGACATCCCGATGGTGGCGTGGGTCAAGCCGGGCGACGAATTTCGCGTGGAATGCGTGGATTGGACGGGCGGCCAGATTGCCAATGACAACAGCGCGAATGATGTCCGCGACGTCGATCTGACCAAGGTTCACTATCTGAGCGGACCGATCGGCGTCGAAGGCGCCGAACCGGGCGACCTGCTGGTCGTGGATATACTGGATATTGGCTCACTCCCCGATTCGGAATGGGGTTTCACCGGCATCTTCGACAAGAAAAATGGCGGCGGCTTCCTGACCGAGCATTATCCTGATGCGCGCAAGGCGGTGTGGGATTTTCACGGCATCTACACTTCATCGCGCCACATCCCGAATGTGGAATTCGCCGGCATCATGCACCCGGGCTTGATCGGATGCCTGCCGTCCAAGCAACTGCTCGACACCTGGAACAAGCGCGAAACCGCCCTGTTCAACACGGAGCCGAATCGCGTGCCGCCGCTGGCCGCCCTGCCGTACGCCGACACTGCGCACATGGGCAAACTCAAGGGCAGCGCGGCCGCCGCGGCCGCGAAAGAAGGTGCGCGCACCGTGCCGCCGCGCGAACACGGCGGCAATTGCGACATCAAGAACCTCACCCGCGGTTCCAAGGTTTACTTCCCGGTTTACGTCAAGGGCGGCGGCCTTTCCATGGGCGACATCCACTTCTCGCAGGGTGACGGTGAAATTACATTCTGCGGGGCGATCGAGATGGCCGGCTGGATCGATCTGCGGGTCGGCCTGATCAAAAATGGCGTGGCAAAATACGCCATCATCAACCCTATTTTCCAGCCCAGTCCGATGGAGCCGCGCTATTTGCGGCACCTGATTTTTGAAGGCATCTCCGTCGACGAACAAGGCAAGCAATACTACCTCGACCCGCACGTCGCCTACCGCCGCGCCTGCCTCAACGCGATCGAGTACATGAAAAAATTTGGATACACCGGTGAGCAGGCCTACGCCATTCTGGGCACCGCCCCCGTGGAAGGCCGCATCAGCGGGATCGTGGACATTCCGAACGCCTGTGCGACGCTCTATCTGCCGACGGAAATATTCTCGTTCAACATTTTGCCGACCGCCGAAGGACCGACACCGGGCGTAACCGGCAAGATCGATCTGGCCCGGACGACCTGACGCAAAACTTAGGGGAGGATAAAATGCCTGTCTACGAATACGAATGTGCGACCTGCGGAGGCTTTGAGCAATGGCGGCCGGTCAGCGACTCACGGCGGCCGGCACAGTGTCCGCATTGTCACGCTGAGGCGAAGCGGATCATCAGCATGCCGTCATTGGCGCTGATGAATCCGCTTCGCCGGCAGGCCTCCATGCGCAATGAGCAGAGCATGCATGCGCCCCGGGTCGGCTTTAGGAGTGCGTGCGGTTGCATCTCCGCCGGCTGTACGCACAAGAAAAAACCGACGGCGGAGAAAGTGACCAAGGACGGCCGGCCGGCGTTGCGATATTCCACCAAGAAAAACAGCCGGCCCTGGATGCTCGGCCATTAGCCGCGTTTCGATGCATGGCCCCAGCCGCGTCTTTGGGGTGGTTCGGGCTACAGCATCATTTCCGCCGGGGTGGGCGGGAGCTGCTGCTCGATGCGCTGCCGCACCACGGCGAGATTTTCGCGGACGAGCGCGCCCATGGACTCGCAGCGGAGATAGCGGTCGGAACCAAAGTGCTGGGCCAGCCCTTCGCGGAGCATGCGGACATTGGCTTCGGGAGCGATGGGATCGGTCACCATGGCGTCGAGCACCATATTGAGCCGGGAGGTGGAGAGATCGGCGCGTTGCAGCATGAGCGCCTGCTCCTCGCGCTGATACTGGTAGGCCGACTGCGGATTGAGCAGGCGCTGGCAGAATCGCACCACGGCGGCGTTTTCCTTGAAGTACTGGGGCAGGTAGAAATTTTTTTTCCCAAAATAAGTCTGCTGGTCGAAATCCATGGCGCGGATGCGCACCTGCCAGCCTTCGAAGTCCGGCGTGAGGACGACGACGTAATTGTAGCTGCGCATGTCGCCGAGCAGACGCACGAAGCAGCGTTCGTTGAATTTGATGAGCTCCTTCGCGATACGGATGGGCTTGAGCTCGCGGTTTTCCAGCCAGCGCTCGCTGAAAATGTCGCCGGGCACGCCCGCGATGTGTTCCTCGATCAGGGTGTTCTCGTGCGTGAGATAGTTGAGGCGGTTGGGGGAGAGGAGATGCTCCAGTTCGAGGCCGTAGACGCGGGAGGCGTCGGCCTGCTTGATGTAGAAATAATCCTGATTCTCGTTGTAGGCATTCACGATCCGGATGCGGAAGGGCATCGAATTGCCAAAGCTGCAAAAATCCACGCGGTCGATGTAGAGATGGCGCACGACGGCGAGATCGCCGTCGACCTTCAGCAGGGCGTAAACGCGTTTCAGATCCTCGTTAAGCGCGGCAATGTCCGCCGAATCATAGATCACCGAATCCCAGAGGGTGGGTTTCCCGTCGGAGGCGGTGAGCGGAATGGTGTCTTTGAAGTTGCGCAGCCTTTCGTAGGAGATGGGCAGTTCGCGTTCGCGGCGGTAGCGGCGCAGGTACTCGCGCAACGGCCGCGAGATCGGGTAGCTGGGTTTTTTTCGGGTGCGCGCGCCGGGAAGATCATCAGCCTGTTCCATGGCACGAAGGTAGCGGCGCTTCGCGGCGAGGCAATGCGCGAGTCGGCTAAACCGATTTTCGTCCCTGCCGGAGGCGGTCGAGGAATACGGCCACGATAATCACGAGACCGATGATGATTTCCTGAAAATACGTGGGCCAGCCCATCTGCTGCGAGCCGTTGCGGAGCACCGCCATGATGAGGGCGCCGATCATCGAGCCAAGGATCGTACCAACACCACCGTTCAGGCTGGCACCGCCGATGATTACTGCTGCGATGATGTCCAGTTCGAGGCCGACCGCCACCGTGGGATCGCCTTGTCGCAGCCGGGACAATTGAAACAGACCGGCCAAGCCAAAGAAGCAGCCGGCGAGCGAATAGATTATCACCTTGAGCCGTGTAGTCGCAATGCCGCAGAGCCGGGCCGTGGCTTCGTTTGAGCCAAGGGCAAAAATATGCCGGCCGAAAACGGTGCTGCGCAAAAGCAGCGCAGTGAGTCCGGCGAGCACGATCGCCACCCAGACGCCGGCTGGAAGCGTGTGGCTGAAAGGATCAGCCGTCGTCATCCAACCATTGATCGGCGAGGTGTCGTAATTAACGGTCTGGTTGTCCGCGAGCCACTTGGCCGTGCCGCGAGCCACCCCGAGCGAACCCAGGGTGATGATAAAGGGCGTCATGCGCAGGCCGGCGATGGCCGCACCGTTGAGGAGCCCAATCAAGCCACCGGACACAACCACGACCAACAAAACAGGTACGGGGCCCCAGCCGTGCTGGATGAGCAAAGCCCCGACGACACTGGTCAAAGCGATCGTGGAGCCGACTGAAAGATCAATTCCGCCGCTCACGATGATCATCGTCATGCCGAGCGCTCCGATCGCGACGATTACAGTCTGGGTCAGGATGATCTTGAAATTATTATAGGTCAGAAAGTATTCGCGCGTCTCCGTCGGGAGGGAAAAAAGCCCGATCACGAGGAGGAGGCCGATGAACGGGCCTCCCTTGGCGAAGATGTTTTTCAAGGTGTCTTTCATCGGAAAAACGTCAGGCGCTGCCGGTGGCGACGCGCATGATGTCGGCTTCAGACCAAGCGGTGCGGGGCCGCACGACGGCCAGCTCGCCGCGGCACATCACGCCGATCGTGTCGCACAGCCCGAGCAGTTCGGGCAGGTAGGAACTCACCAGCACCACGGCTTTGCCGGCGGCGGCGAGTCCGCTCACGAGCTGGTAGATCTGCGCCTTGCTGCCGACGTCGATGCCGCGCGTCGGTTCGTCGAGGAGAAAAATACGCGCGGGATGCTCGAGCAGGCGGGCGATCGCCACCTTCTGCTGGTTGCCGCCGGAAAGTTCTCCGATGGCCTGGGCGGCATCGCGGCATTTCACGCGCAGTTCGCCGACCCAGCGTTGCGCGACGGATTGCTGACCGCTCCGGCTGATCCAGCCAAAACGGCCGAAGGTTTCCATCTTGGTCAGCGTGAGATTGTCGGCGATGGACTGGTTCAGCATGAGGCCTTCTTCTTTGCGGTTTTCGCTGAGAAAACCCACGCCTTGCCGCCAGCGATCGCGTGGGGCGGAGCGGTCAGCCGAGGCGCCGACGATACAGACTTCGCCGGCGTCCAAGTCGTCCAGGCCGAAGATCGTGCGCAGCAAGTCCGTCCGCCCCGCGCCGATCAGGCCGGCGAGTCCGAAGATTTCTCCGGCGCGTACTTGCAGGCTGGCGCGTTTGAGACGCGGCGCACTCACGGCGGTTTTCACCTCGAGGACAACTACGCCGGGGGTGTGGGCGGTCCGCGGATAAAGATCTTTCACTTCGCGACCGGTCATCAAAGTGACGATGTGATCGAGGCTCACCGCCTTCATTTCCCCCGAGCCGACAGTCTCGCCGTCTTTCAGCACGGTGAAACGGTCGGCGATGCGGCGGCATTCCTCGAGAAAATGGCTGATATAGATCACGCTCACGCCCCGGGTGCGGAGCCGGCCGATGGTGGCGAAAAGTTTTTCGGTGTCGGCCTGCGTGAGACTGCTGGTCGGCTCGTCCATGATCAGCACCTGCGGCTGCATCAGCAGGGCGCGGGCGATCTCGATGATCTGCTGTTCGGCGATGGAGAAAGCTCCGGCCGGCCGGTCGAGATCGAGGCCTTCATGGCCGAGCTGGGCGAGTGCGGTGCGGGCCCGTTCGCGGGAAGCGCGGCCATCGACGAGGCCCAGTTTGGATGACTCGGCACCCAGCAAAATATTTTCCCGGGCGGTGAGATGGAGCGCGAGATTCAGTTCCTGATAGATCATCGCCACGCCCTTGACCCGGGCGTCGTGGGGATTTTCGGGCAGGTAGGGCTGTCCGCCCAGCTCCATGGTGCCGGCGTCGGCGGCGTGCGCGCCGCTCAATACTTTCATGAGCGTGCTCTTGCCCGCGCCGTTTTCGCCAATGAGCGCATGCACCTCGCCGGGAGCGATGGACAGCGACACGCTCTTGAGGGCGCGGGTGGCGCCGAAACTTTTTTGGATGCCGGCAAGGCGAAGGCGTACCGCCGAGGTCATTTAGCGAGTGTTACCATATCCTGATGCCGGTTTCATATTAATCGCCTGCCCGCGGGTTTTCGCAGATACGTGATGAATTGGCCGGCACGGAGAGGTGGCGTTGGTCGGTAAGTGCCCGAGGTGCTATTTCAAATACCTGTCGAGCGGCGGGTGGACGATGTCGGCCATCGCCGGATCGTTGAAATTCTCCTTGGTCACGAAACCGACTCCGGTGTCGATGCGATCCGGCACTTTTTCGCCGCGCAGCACGGCGACGATCGTCTTCACGCCAAGGTAGCCCATGTTGAGCGGATTCTGGACGACAAAGCCCTGCACATCGCCCGCCTGCAGGCCGGCGTTGAGCGCCTCGCCGGAATCGAACGCGACGAACTTCACCTTGCCACCGGCCAGACCCGCATCGCGCAGGGCGAGCAGCATGCCGGAGGCGGCGGATTCATTGGAAGCGAAGACGCCATTCACCTGGGTGCCGTAGCGGCTGAGCAGATTTTCCGAGACACGCTTGGCGCTGTCGCGGGTGGCGCCGGCGTGCTGGTCGGTGGAGAGCAGTTTGATGGCGGGGAAATCGCTTTTCATCACCTCAAGGAAACCCGTTTCGCGCTCCTCGGTGCTGTTGGAACCGACGGCGTAGCGCAGCATGATGACATTGCCCTGCCCGTTGAGAATTTTTCCAAGATTGCGCGCGGCGATCCGGCCGCCTTCGCGGTTGTCAGTGGCGACGAAGCTGGATTGCACGGTGGAGGCGAGACCCGAGTCGATAATGACGACAGGGATTTTCCCGCGAACCGCAGTCTCGACCGGGGCGACGAGAGCCTTGCTGTCGAGCGGGGCGAGGACAATGCCGCTCACATGGCGGCCGATAAAATTTTCGACGACCTGCACCTGTTGCTCGCGGTCGTCCTCCTTGAGCGGGCCCTTCCAGATGACATTGACGGTGATGCCCTGGGCGGCGAGTTCGCGCTGGGCCTTGACGGCACCGGCGTTGATGGATTTCCAGAATTCGTGCGTCGTGCCTTTCGGGATTACGGCGATGGTGTAGGGCTCGGCGGCGAAAGCGGCGGAGACAGCCAGCAGGGCGAAAGCAATGAAACGAGGGAACTTCATAAGGGTAGGGGTTGAAAGTCGGACGAAGGCAGTGGCAAAAGGACGACAGAGCGGCGTGCGGGCGTCAATCCGGCTAAATGCCCGGGGGCACGTCGATGATGGCTTTGATGACGGCGGGGTTGCCCGCGATGCCGGGGAAACGCTGCGGGATTTCGTCCAAATTGAAACGGTGGGTGATCCACGGGGTGGTGTTGATCCGGCCGGCTTCGATGAGGGCGATGATGTCGCGGAAGGTGCCGGGCACGGAGTTGCGGCTGGCGAGCAGGGTGAGCTCGCGGCGATGGAAATTGGGGTCGCTGAAAGTGACTTCGCCTTGGAAGAGCCCGACGAAGACGATGCGCCCGCCATGGGCGGGCAGATCAAACGTCCCGGCCATGGACTTGGGATTGCCCGTCGCGTCGATGACGATGGTGGGCAGATCGCCGTCGAAAATCGCCTTGAGCTGCGCGGCGGCCTCGGGGCCGGCTGCGAGCGTGTGCGTCACGCCGAGTTGCTGGCGACAGAACGTGAGGCGCGATTCGCTGACATCCATGACGGCGAGTTTGGCGCCGTTCACGAGGACGAATTGGATCACGCTCAGGCCGATCGGGCCGGCGCCGATGACGAGCACGGTGTCATCCGACTTGATGTCGGCGCGTTCGACCGCGTGGGCGCCGATGCCGAGCGTTTCAACGAGGGCGAGCTGGTCGTAGGTGAGCGTGGCGGACGGGTGCAGCTTGCGCGCCGGGAGCGCGAAGAGAGGTCGCATGCCGCCGTCGGAGTGAACGCCGAGCACCTTGAGTTCGGCACAGCAGTTGGGTTTGCCGCGGCGGCAGGCGATGCAGCGGCCGCAGTTGATATACGGCTCGACGGAACAGCGGTCGCCGGCCTTGAGTCCGTGCGGTTCACTGCCAGGATCGAGCACCTCGACGCCGAGTTCGTGGCCCAGAATGCGCGGATAAGAGAAGAAAGGCTGTTTGCCGGCGAAGGCGTGGAGATCGGTGCCGCATACGCCGATGCGGTGAACGCGGACGAGCGCCTCGCCCGGAGCGGGACTCGGGAGCGGGCCGTCGGTCGCGGAGAATTCGCCGGGTTGGTTGAGCGTGATCTGGAGCATGGGAAAATTCTTTGTTAACCACTAAGCCCCACAAATGGGACACTAATTCAGAAGCATTCAATTAGGGAGAACTTAGTGGCGATTAGCGGTGAAAACTCAGGAAATAATCACGTCGTGGTTTTCCGGACGGCCGCGGGTGAAGTTGTGGTTGTGGATCGGCTTCAGGATTTCAAGGACCTTGGCCAGGAGTTCGAAATCAATCGGGGCCTCGGCGTAGGCGATGTTCTTGCGGATGTTGTCGGGGTTGGCTGAGCCGATCAGCGTGGTGGCGATGCCGGGGTGGGCGACGCAAAACTGCACGGCGAGCTTCACGATGTCGGCGCCGATGGCCTGGCAGTATTCCACGGCGCGGCGGGCGCCGGCGAGCAGCGCGGGCGGGGCGGGGTGCCACGGGGGGACGCCGCGTTCGGTGAGCAGGCCCATGCCGGTGGGCGAGGCGTTGATGATGCCGACACCCCTTTGCTGCAGGTCGGGAATCAACGATTCCAGCGCGGTGTCGTTCAACTCGTAGCGGCAGAAGGAGAGGATCGTTTCAACGGTGCCGGGGGCGACGCGGTCGAGCACGGCGGGAAAGATTTTCAGGGGCAGGCCGGTGATGCCGATGTGGCCGATGCGACCGGCCGCGCGGAGTTTGACAAGAGCGGGCAGGGTCTCGCTGGCGATCTGGTTGAGATCGGCAAACTCGATGTCGTGGCACTGGAGCAGGTCGATGTGGTCGGTGCCGAGGCGGGCGCAACTTTCGTCGAGACTCCGGGTGACGCGGTCGGCGGAGAAATCAAAAATGCCGTCCCCATACTGGCCGACCTTGGTGGCGAGGATGTAGCGGTCGCGGCGGACGCTTTTCAGCGCCCGGCCCAGCACCGTTTCGGCCTTGGTCGCACCGTAGTAGGGGGACACGTCGATGAAGTTCATCCCGAGGTCCAAAGCAACGTGCACCGAGCGGATGCCTTCGTTGTCATCGGTGCGGCGGAATACACTGCCCAGCGAAGAAGCGCCATAGCTGAGAACGGGAACTTGCAGGCCGGTGCGGCCCAGGGGGCGGGTGTTCATGGGAATCGGGCAGAGTACCGCAAAACCTCCCGCCGGACAATGCCTGTTCTTGAGCGAAGCATGTTGATTTTTGACCTGTCGGGTCCGGGCAAAGATCGTCATGCCATGGGCAAAGATTACCATTCATTCGGTACGGGATTGCGGTTATGTTGGTCGTGCATTGATTTACCACCGTCACGGCCGGCTTGAATACCCCGGTCCGCCCGTCCGGTCCCCTGCCTGCTCCCCAACCCCTCCCCTCCATGCTTTCGAAACAACTATGGACTTCGGCGCTCGCGATTCTGGCCTGCGCCCTGAATCTGCCGGCAGCCGATCCGGCACCGGCGGCGGCCCGCGTCATTGCGCCCGGCCCGTTTGAACCCACCTGGGATTCGCTGGCCAAAAACTATGAATGCCCCGAGTGGTTTCGCGACGCGAAATTCGGCATCTGGGCGCACTGGTCGGCGCAGTGCGTGCCCGAGCAGGGCGACTGGTATGCCCGCAACATGTACATGGAGGGGACGACCCAATACAAATATCACGTCGAGCATTACGGCCATCCGTCGAAGTTCGGCTTCATGGAACTCGACAACCTGTGGAAAGCCGAGAATTGGGACCCCGAAAAGCTGATGCAGCTTTATGTGAAGGCCGGCGCGAAATACTTCGTCGCCCTCGCCAACCACCACGACAATTTCGATGCCTACGATTCGAAATACCACGCGTGGAACTCGGTCAACGTCGGCCCCAAGAAAGACATCGTGGGCATCTGGGCGAAGGTGGCGCGCGAGCATGGCCTGCGTTTCGGCGTGACCAACCACTCCTCGCACGCCTGGCACTGGTTCCAGCCCGCCTATGATCACGATCGCGAAGGACCGCTGGCCGGCGTGCCCTACGATGCCGCCACGCTCACCAAGGCCGACGGCAAGGGCAAGTGGTGGGAGGGTCTCGATCCGCAGGAACTCTATTGCGGCCTGCGCCTGCCGGTGCCGGCGGGCGCGACCGACACGAAGTCGGCCGTGGACTGGCACCGCAAGGTGGATGGCAACTGGTGGGAAAAAATTCCGCCGCTGGACAACGGATATGCGAACAACTGGTTCCTGCGCGCCCAGGACCTCGTCGACAAATACCAGCCTGATCTCTTCTACTTCGACGACGAAGGCATTCCCTTCGAGAAAACCGGCCTGGAATTCGTCGCCCACTATTACAACGCCAACGCGACCCGCCATGGTGGGAAGGTGCAGGCGGTGATGAACACCAAGCATCTTGCCGCCGCGCAAAAACCCGCGGCCGTCGAGGATATCGAGCGCGGTGTTGCCACCGGCATCATGCCCCAGCCGTGGCAGACCGACACCTGCATCGGGAACTGGCACTACGAGCGGCGGCTCTTCACCGAGCACAAATACAAGACCGTCGGCCAGGTGGTCCGCATGCTCGTCGATATCGTCAGCAAGAACGGCAATCTGCTCCTCAATGTGCCGGTGCGCGGCGATGGCACGATCGACGAGGACGAGGTCGCCTTCCTCGAAGGCCTGGCAAAATGGATGGAGATCAACAGCGAGGCGATTTTCGGCACCCGCCCGTGGAAGGTTTATGGCGAAGGTCCGTCCGTGACCGAGCAGGCCGAGAGCGGCACGTTTGGCGGAGCGCGCGATGTGCGCAGCAAACCCTACACGGCCGAGGACATCCGGTTCACCGTGAAGGGAAATACGCTCTACGCCCTTTTCCTCGACTGGCCCAAGGACGGCAAAATCACCCTCCGCTCGCTCGCTTCAGGCAACGGCAAGCCCGCGCTGCTTGATCGCGCCATCACTTCGGTCTCGCTGCTGGGTGCGAAGGAAAAACTCATCTGGACCCAGGACGCCTCAGGGGTTCATGTGACGCTGCCCGCCGACCGGCCGGGTGCGGAGGCGTTTGCGCTGCGCATCCAGATGTAGGCGCAATCATCCGCGGGCACTGAGGAACGCCGTTGGCGACACGCCGTGGATGCGTTTGAACGTGCGTGAAAACTGAAAGGCGTCGATCCGCAGCTCGTCGGCCACCTCGCGCACCAGCCGGCCCGAGGCGTGCAGGCGTTCCGCGGCCCATTGCATTTGCAGGCGCTGGAGGTAGCGGAACGGGGTGTCCGACTGAAAACGCTGGAAGAGCCGGCAGAGATAGGCGGCGTCCACATGGCAGGCGGCGGCGGCCTGCTCCAAGGTGGCGAGGGAGAGAAAATGTGCGTCCATGTGCTGGCGGCAGCGTTCAAAAGTGGCGAGCGAGCGCCGTTCCGAGGGAGAACCGGGCTGGGTGGAGCGGACGAGCGCGAGCAGCAGCAGTTCGAGTTGCAGGGCGCACATCCGGGCGGCGAGGCGATGGTGTCCGGTACCGAGACGGAGAAGTGTCTCGAACGCGTGTCGGGCTTCGGCCGAAGTGGAGAGCTGGCTGCAGGTGCCCGGCGACAATTTGCATTCGCGCAGAAGCGTCCGACCGCGAGCGCCCGCGAAATTGACAAAATATTTTCCAAGCCGCGATCCCGGGGTTGGGCTGATGCGCTGGCTGATACCCGGACCGTAGGTGAAAACCGTGCCCGGCTCGAGCGGGTGGCGTTGGCCGCTGAGCACAAGATCGCCGCGGCCCGTGGCCACAAGTTCAACGGAAAGAAACTGAAATGTTTTGCGGTCGATCGTGTAGTCGGGGGCGCATTCTTCCCAACCGCCGCACACCACCGTCAGCGGCTGGCCGGGTTTCGGCCGGAGATTCTGATAAAAACGGCGTGCGGCCGTGACCTGTTGGGAAACAAAGGCCGGCGGGGCGGAAGTGGAGCGCGGAGGGTTCGCCATCGCGGGCAGTCGGCCAGACGGCGGCGCAGAGTTCAAGAATCGATATGCCGGGGAAGATGCGGGGACTCGATTGTCTGCGGGTGAACCCCGGCCTCTGGACGGGTAGGCGTAGCGTTTAATAACGCGAAGGCGTACGGAGTCATCATTCCACTTTTATTATGATTCTTGGGGGCACGGGTTCGTTGCCATCAACCGCCCATTTTCGTTGTCCTGGCAGCGAGGAATTTTGTTGCCCTTTTAATCGTAGGGCATGCGTTCGTCTTGAGGTTGAAATACACCCAAAAAACCTGAGACTGGCTGGTGTTTGTTTGGCTCTTTGGATTTAGCATCCCTGACGAAAAAAATTCGGTTCAGATCCTGCGGGGCATCTCCATACAGAAACGGAACGGATGGTCGTGCGGAAAACGATATAGTAGATCAAGGTTGGGACCATAGAGATTGATAAACGTCAGTCACGTATAGAGCGGGCATCCGAAAATCACGGATATGAAACTAGAGACGGGGAAAGAGGCCTGGGAGATGGTTGGAATCGTCTGTCCCTCGTTGTCGGTTGACACATGGGCATAGATTGAGAATTTAAACAATGTGCATCGCGGATTTTACGCCGTCCATTTGCTTCGTTTGGTTGCCGACTTTTTCGTCGACAAACCTGTCCATTAACTAACCTCAACTCGCTAATATTATGATCGTCTGGCAAGGATTCGGATTCATCGTTGGAGTCATCGGCATGGGATTTCTCGTTTTGGCAGAATATATCACACGAACGGTAACCAAGAATGAGTTTTACTTCAATCAACACGGATGGATCAAGACCGTCGCATTCTTATTGGCCGCAGGGGTAGTATGGTTGGTTGCACGTCACTATGATTCGCGTCCGGGGAAGGTGGTAATTGAGAAAGGAACGGGGAAAGAAATCACGCTTCGTCGGCAGCATTCGTTATTTTTTGTCCCAATGAAATTTTGGACTTATATCTATGTTGGATTGGGTGTTCTGTTTTTGTTCGTCACTTGATGCGAGTAAGTTGAACGAAAGCCCACGGGTGGTAATTTGTATTACGCACACCAACTCAGGTCGTGCACGCGTTCAATCAACTCCTTTTCGTTCTGTGCTTCGGAGCCAAGCGCGAGCGGAAACAAAAACAGCATACCGTGAACCCAACCGGTAACCGATAATCTGTTATTCTTCAGGCTGTCAGCCGGTAGAAACGGGCGGCTGTGCCGCCGAGGATGCTCCGGCTTTCGGCGGGAC
>CAZIQP010000056.1:7197-22247 GCA_964541315.1 uncultured Opitutaceae bacterium | reverse complement strand
GGAGATGAGCAACCAAACAGCGGCGGCCCCGGCGATCGACGTCTCCCGACGTAAAGATCCTCGGGGCAAGCCCAGAGGCATTGGCCAAGTTGGCCGAATCGCGGCATAAAGCCGCTCCTACAGCAAACCAAGCCGAAGCAAGCTTCGGGGTATTTGGACCCACAGGGAATAAAAAAGGCGGACCGAAGTCCGCCCGTGGTTTGCAAAAACTTTTCTGTATGGTCAGGTCTTGGCGAGCAGATCGTCGATCGAGTCGCTCTCGACGCTGACATCCGCGAAGAGCCAGGTGGAGAGATAGCGTTCGCTGCTCGAGGGGATGATCACCACGATGAGCTTGCCCTTGTTTTCCGGACGCTTGGCCAGTTGCAAAGCCGCCCAGACCGCCGCACCGGAGGAGATGCCGATCGGAATCCCGTCCTGAACATTGACCTGCTTCGAGATCGGGCCGGAATCGGCTTCCTTCACGCGGATGACCTCGTCGTAGATCTTCGTATTCAGTATGGCCGGAATGAAGCCACCACCGATACCCTGCAATTTATGCGGACCGGGAGCTCCGCCGGAAAGCACCGGGGAAGCATCGGGCTCGACCGCGACGATCTTGACCGACGGCTTGCGGGCTTTCAACACCTCGCCAATGCCCGTGATGGTGCCGCCGGTGCCGATGCCGGAAACGACGATGTCCACCTTGCCGTCGGTGTCCTTCCAGATTTCCTCGGCCGTGGTCACGCGGTGAATCGCGGGATTGGCCGGGTTGGAGAATTGCTGGAGAATGACGCTGTTTGGAATCTGCTTCTGCAATTCCTCGGCGCGGGCGATGGCGCCTTTCATGCCTTTCGCCCCTTCGGTCAGCACGAGACGGGCGCCGAGAATCTTGAGCAGCTTGCGGCGCTCGGTGCTCATCGTCTCAGGCATGGTAAGAATCAGCTTGATGCCCTTGGCGGCGGCGACGAACGCCAGCGCGATGCCGGTGTTGCCGGAGGTGGGCTCGATCAGAACGGTGCTCTTCGTGATCTTGCCGCTCTTCAGCGCATCTTCGATCATGGAGAAACCGATGCGGTCCTTCACGCTGGAGAGCGGGTTGAAGAACTCGAGTTTCAGCACGATATCGGCAAGCGAGCCGTGCTCCTTGGCCGTGCGGTTGAGGCGCACGAGGGGGGTGTTGCCGATCGTTTCGGTAATGTCGTTTTTAATATTAGCCATGATATCGTGGGTTGAGGTTAAAAGCGCGGGGTTCGGCGAACTTGCCGGTTTGAAGGATCTGAATCAAGCCCGGAGGCGAGAAACGGCCAGCGAGAAATCTTTCCCTGCCCGTAAACGGGCGATCAACGGGCCAAAGCATGGTCCGCATCGCAGCGGCAGCATTCGGGTTTGGCCGACCATGCCGGCGGGGCGCCGTGTCATAATTTCAGGCGCAATCCATCATAGGCCAACTGAACCCCGCCATGCGCAGGCGGGCTCCATTCGGCGTAACCGGTGTGATGCGTCGTGTGCGTGACATAGTTACGGGCGCATCCTATCTCGGCCGCGACCGCGCACGCCTCGGCGATGCTCATGTGCGAGGCATGCGGCTCCGGCCGCAGTCCGTCGAGCACCACCGCATCCGCGCCCTTGGCCAAAGCCACCGCCTCGGGCGGGACGCGTTTGCAGTCGTTATAATAGACGAATTTCTTCCCGGAAGATTTTTCCACGAAGACCAGCCCGAGCGAATGGATGCTTCCATGCGGCAAAAGCGTGGAATAAATTTTCCCCTGCGGCAGATCCAGCACGGCAGGCATGGGCTGCAAGTTGAACGCAGCATACCCGTAAGCCACCGGCCGATCGGCGATCGCGTACGGAAAGATCGCCTGCACCCGTCCCATCCCCTCCTCCGTCGCATAAACCGTCATCGCGCGTCCGCCGAGCAGATCGCAAAACCGCCGCAAATCATCCATGCCCACGACGTGATCGGCATGCCCGTGCGTCAGGATGAAAAAATCCATCCGGGTTATTTTCTCCCGCAGACATTGCAGCCGGAATTCCGGCGGCGCATCGACCTGCACATGGAGCCCGTCCATCACGACATGCAGGCTGGCGCGGGTGCGGTGGTTGCGCGGGTCGGCGGAGGTGCAGACCGCGCACTCACACGCTATCATGGGAACGCCCTGCGATGTACCTGATCCGAGAAAAATGACTTCCATGGTGGAAAGTCCAAACAACACACTGCCTCAGCCCGTGGCAAGGCCGACGAATGACCGGAAGCAAAGCCCCCCCGGGGTGTTAATAATCCGACGCCTGGATCGGACTCTTCGATGGTTCAGTTTGAATTTTGGCGTAATGCCCGGCGATGTGCTCGTTGTAGCGGCGGGCATACTCGCTTTGAGCCCTGCGCAGCGGTCCGTCGGAAACGAGACAACCGATTCCTGCATCGGCACAGGGCAAGGTTTTCAAAACGGGGTGCCGGTCGAAGTCCACCCCGGGCGCGAAAGCAACGATCGTTCCGCAGAGATAGATTTTGGGGTGGCCCGCAGCGATATCACTTCGTGCTTCGGCCACGGCTTTGTCTGGCTGCCAATCCGCCCATGAGCGCTGCGGATATTGCAGCAGGGGCTTTGCTTGGGATTGTTGTGGTGTCGTGCAGGCCGCGAGAAAAACGAGAACCAGAGCCGGTAAAGAGCATTTCATCACAGTATGGCCACTCCCTCGCCCAATGCCGCGAAACAACCACGGCAGTGTCGGCCTGAGGCCGTACGCCACCGCCCGGACGGAGGGAAAGCGGAGTTCCATCAGGGCTCGGGGCAGTCCGATGGTTTCCTGCCTCCTGAGAGTCATATGATCGATTCTATCGCTTGCTCCTGGCCATGTCTTCTAGCGACCCGGCGATCCGCTCGTGCGCCTTCACAAATCGTATGAGAAGAAAAAACGAATACGTGACCGCAACAAGCGCGAACAGTATGTATAGGAGTGGCAATAGCCCGAATATCACATTCATAGTCGTAGAAGGTGTTTTTGATTTTGCCAAAAGTTACCGCTCAGCCGACGACCGGCGAGCGTAAACATGACTCTTCCGAATTGAAACTGAGTGCTGAGTGTGGAGCGCCATGTGCGATTTAGTCCGTATGAAGGTCGTTGGCTGTGGTGGGTCATTTTTGCGTCGGCTGAATTTCCGTTGCCAGCCCTAATGCCTTTCTGGGTTTCAACGTTTTGGTGGGAGGAGTTTGAAGGCGGGTGGACCCTGCCAGGACTGGTTGCGCGTCTTGCGGGAGCCAGCCGCGCAGCCCGACTTTCATCGGCCGGCAATACAATTCGTGCTGCCAGCGCTGCGCCTACACGGTGGCCATTTCGAGGGCCGGCGCCGTTTTCGGATCCAGCAGGCCGGTCCACCACCGCAATTCCCCCCGGATCTCGCGCACCTGCAGCCAACGCAGGGGCCGGCGTTGCTCTTGCGGATCGTGCACCGCGACCGCGAGCAGCGTGCTGCCAGCACCCATTCCGATTCACCCTTGCGCCCGAGCGCCAGCGGATTGTGCAGGCCCTGCCGCCAGCCGCACCGCCCGCGCCCAGTTTGGCAAAGGCCGCGCACCACCGCCGGCTCGCCGTCTTCGCGAAGGCACCGGTCATCTGCGGAGTATTGCTTCCACTGCATTGCGTACCGTCCAGCGCGAGCCGCCGCCAACCCCGCCAGAACGCGTGCGGATGTTGCTTCTGCCTGGCGAGCGGACCGCAAACCCGCCTGCCACAGTTCCGCATACAAGGCCCGCGGCACCACCGCCCGCCGCCCGACCAGCGTGCTGCCGGAGCGGGGCAACCCCCAGCAACGCCTCCCTGTGTTCGGCCAGAGTGCCCGGCCCGCGCGAAATCGCGAGCCAGGTTTGCCGCCTGCCGCGTTGATGGAATCCCGATGCGCAGCGGGGTTTCAATGGCTGCGCTTCCACCCTTTTCCCCTCTGAGCGCCAGGTTCTTTTTCACCCCACACCAACGAAACCCCGAAAGGCATTATGGCTAATCAAGGAACACTTGGAGCGTGAACGCCACGGGTTGCACCCAAACGCATTTTAGCCTTCCGAATCAAAATGGTGGACGCTTGCGGACTCGAACCGCAGACCCCCTGCGTGTGAAGCAGGTGCTCTAACCAACTGAGCTAAGCGTCCTAAATGAACGGCAGACGGTTAACGCCCATCCGGTACGAATCAACCTTGTTTTATTTCTTTGTGCGAAAGCCCTTTTTTCGACCAGGGAAGAGCGTCTGGCAGATTTCGCAAACCGTTCCGTCGCATCCGCGCGCCGTGCAATGTTCCCGACCGTAGAAGATAATTCTCAAGTGCAGCTTATTCCAGCTTTCCCGGGGAAACACCCGCTTCAGGTCCGCTTCGGTTTGCCCGACATTTTTCCCATCCGTCAGTTTCCAGCGCTGTGCCAGCCGATGAATGTGCGTATCCACCGGGAAAGCCGGTTCTCCCCATGCCTGGCTCATCACCACCGATGCCGTTTTATGTCCGACACCCGGCAGCTCCTCCAACTCCGCAAACGTCCGCGGCACCAATCCACCGTGTCGCTCCACCAACAAACGCGACAGTTCGCTGATCGCCTTGGCTTTTTGCGGTGACAAACCACACGGACGGATGATCGCCTGAATTGTCCCCACCGGCACGCCAGCCATCTCCGCCGGATTGCTCGCCACCGCCCACAAGGATGGCGTAACCAAATTTACCCGTTTGTCCGTACATTGGGCCGAAAGCAACACTGCCACGAGCAGGGTGTACGGATCGCGGTGATCAAGTGGAATGGGAGTCTCCGGGTAAAGCTCCGCCAGCCTCTGCTGAACATAGTCGGCCCGGCCCTGCCTGGACCTGATATTTTGCGCGAGTGACATAAGCAGAAGCAGATAAGCTTCCGCCTACGAAACAATGCATAATTCTCTCCGCTTTGGCCGAAATCATCGTTGCACGTCCCCCGCCCCCCTTCCTAGCGTCCGCTGATGTCTTCGTCCCGCGACTTGCTCGCCCCACTCGACACTTTTGAACGCCGCCATACCGGCTCCTCCGACACCGACGTCGCCTCTATCCTGGAGACCGTGGGCTTCCCCTCGCCCGATGCCTTGGCTGACTCCGCCGTCCCCGCGCACATTCGGCTCGTCCGCCCACTCCAGCTTCCCGAGGCCGTCTCCGAATCCACCGCCCTGGCCGAACTCCACGCTCTCGCCTCCCGCAACACCATTTTCCGCAGTTTTATCGGCCTCGGCTACCACGATACGCTCACCCCGGCGGTCATTCAGCGCAACATTCTCGAAAATCCGGGCTGGTACACGGCCTACACGCCCTACCAGGCCGAGATTTCCCAAGGCCGGCTCGAAGCCCTGCTGAATTTCCAAACGCTCGTCACTGATCTCACCGGCATGCAGATCGCCAATGCCTCGATGCTCGACGAAGGCACCGCCGCCGCCGAGGCCATGATGCTCGCCCACCGCGTGAAACTCGGTGACAGTCATGACACCTCGACTTTTTTTGTCTCGGAAAAATGCCACCCGCAGACCATCGACATCGTCCGCACCCGCGCCAAGCCGCTCAACATAGAGGTGATCATCGGTGATCATCGCGCCTTTACTTTTCGCGACAGAACTTTCGGCGTTCTCGTCCAATATCCCGATACCACCGGTAGCATTAACGACTTCTCACTCTTCTTCGAAAAGGCCCACTCCGCCGGCGCGCTTTGCGTCGCCGCCACCGATCTTCTCGCCCTCACCTTGCTGCGCGCTCCCGGCGAGTTCGGGGCCGATGTCGCCGTCGGCTCCGCCCAACGCTTCGGCGTCCCGATGGGCTTTGGCGGCCCGCACGCCGGCTTCCTCGCCACCAAGGACGAATTCAAACGCCAGATGCCCGGTCGCCTGGTCGGCGTTTCCAAAGATGTT
Source organism: uncultured Opitutaceae bacterium (assembly GCA_964541315.1). GTDB lineage: Bacteria > Verrucomicrobiota > Verrucomicrobiia > Opitutales > Opitutaceae > Didemnitutus. The sequence continues at coordinate 16,363 of CAZIQP010000056.1, read as the reverse complement.
CACGGCAACCCGGCCATGCGCCTTGCCCTCGGCACGCGCGAGCAACACATCCGCCGCGACAAAGCCACGTCCAACATCTGCACGGCGCAAGTACTCCTCGCTGTGATGGCCTCGATGTACGCCGTCTACCATGGCCCGGAGGGCCTGAAGAAAATCGCCCGTCGTATCCGCCTTCTCACCCAGATGCTCTCCCACGGCTTACAGGCCACCGGAGTCATCGTCAACGCCGAGCCCGTCTTTGATACCCTCACCATCGGCCATGTCGCCGCCGACCGCGTGCTGGCCAATGCTGCCGCGAAAAAATTCAATCTCCGTCCCATCAACACCCACAGCGTCGGCGTTTCGCTGGACGAGACCACGACCCTCGAGGATGTGCAAACCTTGCTCGCCTGCTTCCGTGAATCCGCCCAACCGCCTGAGGCCGACACGCTCAACACCAATTACAACGCGCCCCACTCTCGCACGTCATCGTATCTGACCGCGTCCGTTTTCAACCGGTATCACACCGAGCATGAGATGCTCCGTTACATCCGCCGGCTGGAAGCGAAGGATCTCTCGCTCTGCCACTCGATGATCTCCCTCGGCTCGTGCACCATGAAGCTCAACGCCACCAGCCAGATGCTGCCTGTCACCTGGCCCGAGTTCGGCCGCATGCATCCCTTCGCTCCCGCTGAACAGACAAAAGGCTATGCCCGGCTTTTTCAGGATCTTGAACAATGGCTCGCGGAAATCACCGGCTTCGCCGCCGTCTCGCTCCAGCCCAACGCCGGTTCCCAAGGCGAATATGCGGGCCTGCTCGTCATCCGCGCTTATCACGAATCACGCGGCGAAGGTCACCGCAACATCTGTCTCATTCCCACCAGCGCCCACGGCACCAATCCGGCCAGCGCCGCCATGTGCGGCTTCAAGGTCGTGCCCGTCGTCTGCGATGCCATCGGCAATATCGACGTCGCCGATCTCAACGCCAAGGCGCAGGAACACGCCGCCCATCTCGCCGCGCTGATGGTCACTTATCCCTCCACCCACGGCGTCTTTGAAACTTCGATCAAGGACATCTGCGCCACCATCCACGCGCACGGTGGTCAGGTTTACATGGACGGCGCCAACATGAACGCCCAGGTCGGCCTCACCTCGCCCGGCCACATCGGCGCCGACGTCTGCCATCTTAATCTTCACAAAACATTTTGCATCCCGCACGGCGGTGGCGGCCCCGGCATGGGCCCGATCGGTGTCGCAGCGCAGCTCGTCCCGTTTTTGCCCGGCCACCCGGTTGTCGCGCCGCGTTCGGGCACGCAGCCGCCGATGATTTCACCCCAAGCCAGTCCCATCGGCGCGGTCTCCGCCGCCCCGTGGGGCAGCGCCAGCATCCTCGTCATTTCCTGGATGTACATCCGCATGATGGGTCCGGACGGACTGAAACGCGCCACACAATTCGCCATCCTCAATGCCAATTACATCGCTAAGCGCCTCGAGAATTTCTTCCCTGTGCTCTACAAGGGAGGCAGCGGGCTCGTCGCCCACGAATGCATTTTGGAATTCCGTACCTGGAAAAAACACGGCCTCGAAGTCGAGGACGTCGCGAAACGCCTGATGGATTACGGCTATCACGCGCCCACCATGTCGTTCCCCGTGCCCGGCACGCTCATGATCGAGCCTACCGAGAGCGAGACCAAGACCGAGCTTGATCGTTTCTGCGACGCGCTCATCGCCATCCATGGCGAGATGGCGGCGGTGGCAAACGGCGAAAGCGACAGGCTCAACAATCCGCTCAAACACGCCCCGCATACTTCCGCCGCGGTCTGCGCCACCGAGTGGCCGCACCCTTACACCCGCGAAACCGCCGCCTTCCCCGACCAATGGACGCGTGCGTCGAAATTCTGGCCCAGCGTCGGGCGCGTGGACAATGTGTATGGCGACCGGAATCTCGTGTGCTCGTGCTCCGGAATGGAAAGCTATACGTCAAGCGCGCAAGCATAAGCGGCAGTCAAAACGACTTCTTGGCCAGTGCCCGCGCCAGCCGCAGTTCAATGCGCGGCCAGCGCGCCATCAGAGTGACCGTGGCCAGTTTCAGTTGTTTTTCCAACCGGCCAACGAGCACCCTTCGGGCGCGCTCATGAGTGGACGGCACGCCGACGCCGCGCACCGCCCGTAGCAGCAAGGCGACATCTCCCCGTGCGCCCAACTCGCGAGCGAATCGCACAAGCATAGGGAACGCCACACCCGCGCCGCCGGGCCAAATCTCCGACGCTATTGCTGTTTGATCACGCAAAACGATGACCGCCTTCCGCCACTCATGCACGGTGGCGGGTGTCGGCCTGCCCTTCGCCTCACTGTAACGGCGCATAACCCGATCCAAACTTCGCCGGAATAAGTTCCGCAAAGCCCCGCGCGAAACCACCGGTGCTGGCGCGACCACCCACTCACCGGCCTCCCTCAACAGGTCGTTGCGGATTTCGTCCACTCCCAATGGAACAAATCTCGGTCTTCTCTTCGCCAGCGTCAACGCCACGGCACGCTCCTTTCCTTTCAACCGCCGCGCCCAGGCATTCGCCCGGGCCACCAACACCACCCTCTCCCGCGCCGCCGACATCCGGTGTGCCAGCAGGCGCAGTCGGAATCGCGGCGGCACCGCCCACGCCGCGCCCGCTTTCTCCAATAATCGCAACAAAGACCGCGCCCGTTTCAATGCGACCCGCGCCTGATGCACCGATTTCCCCGGATGCTCCGTCACCCCGGCCAACGATTCCGCCGCGTCACCGGTCAGCACCGCCGCGAGCCGGACCAACCCGGCCCCGATCGGTTGCCCGCGCAGCAATCTCAATTTCATAACAGTTGCGAAGCATTCAATGCGGAACAGTGGTTTAGTCAACGCCGACCGCCATTGTCGCGTTGCTTTACTCAAGCCACACGATTCGTTCTCCCGATGAAACTCTACCGGCTCCTGAAACCGGACGACTCGTCTCGATCGCTGATTTCTCCCATGAAAAAAATCAACATCCACACCCTGCCCGAAGAGGAGCAGAAATCCCCCACCGGCAAATATCATTCATTCTGCAAAAACATTTCCCTCGCCCTCGGCGCGCCGAAGGATGTCGGACCCTGGGGCGGCGGACATCCCTTCGACCTTCAGATCCGCCGCGTGCCACCCGGAGCAGCGGTCTGCCCACAGCATGCCCACACCGTCCAGTGGGAACTCTTCGTCGTGATCAGCGGCACCGCCACCATCCGCGTTGATGCCGCGACCCACACCGTACAGGCCGGCGATGCCTTTGTGCAACCACCCGGCACGGCCCACCAAATCATCAACCCCGGCACGGAAGATTTCATCTTCTACGTCATCGCCGACAATCCACCCGCCGACAGCACTTGGTATCCCAATTCGAAAAAGTGGCAGATGAAGCCCCAGCGAAAACTCTTTCGCATGACCGAGGTCGACTACTTCGACGGCGAGGAATGACATCTCCGCGCAAAAAACGCGCGACCTACCCTTTCTTCGGCGTCAGCAGTTTCTCCCGCGCCACCAGATATAGAAATCCGCAAAGCATGGCGTAGGGAATCAACGAGAGCAGATCGGAATTGGGACCTTCAAAAAACGGATTATGCTCCGTGGACCACTGGGTCATGAATGCGTCCGCTCTTGCAAAATGTGCCGCCAAAAACGGGCTCACCTTGTCAAGTGCACCTTGCATTATGGCGATCACGATACCCGCAATTGCGCCACCAGCGATATATCCCGAAGAAAGCAAAACCCCTGGGCTCTTGTCACTCTCGGCATTAAATGTCTCTTGATCCATCGCGGCATAGGCCGGTTTTTTTCTCAGCCATTTGTCAACAGCCCAACGGATCATGCCACCAATCCAAATCGGTAGCGAAGATGAGATCGGAAGGTAGACGCCCACTGCGAAAGTCAGTGCCGGCAAGAAAGACATCTGTAACGCCAACGTGATCATCGCACCGATAATCACTAAAGCCCAAGGTAGTTGGTGATCCAAAATGCCCTTGATGATGTATGACATCAGCACCGCCTTCGGAGCATTGAATTTCTGGGCGCTGGACCCATCGGCACGCTTGGTGTACGTTCCGTTAATCCCAGGATCCACGAACCAAACCGCATCCCCATTCTGATTCACCAGATATTTTTCGGCAGGCCCGCCTTCCGGACTGGTTCGGTGCCAGACAAAGTACTCAGCAGTATCTTCCTTGCCTTGGTTCCCGCGCAATGGCTGCTTTTTCTGGTCGAGTAACTTCACATCCACGTGCAACAATTTTCCCGCGACTTCCGCTGCAGGGACATAAACCGTACCCCCATTATTTAGACTCAGCAAGATTGGTCCCAAAATAAGTGCCGAGCCCAAGGCTCCGATGAGAATCGCATACTGTTGAAACTTCGGAGTTGAGCCCAAAAGAAACCCCGTTTTCAAGTCCTGAGATGTTGTCCCTCCATTTGATGAAGCAATGCCCACGATGCCGCCAATCGACAAGGCCGTCACGTAAAACGGTGAGGCCGTCCACCCCAGGACGAGAAAGATTAGACAGGTAAACAACAACGTTGCAACCGTCATCCCGGAGATGGGATTTGAAGTCGATCCGACCTCGCCAGTAAGGCGGGACGATACGGTGACGAAAAGAAATCCAAACGCGACAATGAGCAACGCACCCAGCAAATTCATATTCAATGCTGGCGCAAAAGTGATTGCGGCTAGTAGCGCTACGATACCGATAGCCACGAATTTTAACGAGAGGTCACGATCAGTCCTAGGAATGACTTCCGAATTTTCGTTTCTGCGGCTCAAGCCCACATCTCGCAAACCACCTTGCAACCCATGCCAAATGGTCGGCAGTGCCTGAATCAGGCTAATGATCCCTCCAGTGGCAACACAGCCTGCGCCAATATATAGAATATAATCACTACGGATTTGCCCTGGACTCATTTGGGATATGAGTTTGGTCGCAGGAGCCAATGGAACGGACAGACCTTCTCCAAAAAATTTAATCAGAGGTATAAGTACGAGATAAGAGAGTACTCCGCCCGCCGCCATCAGACCGCCAAGGTAGGGACCGATGATATAACCGACTCCGACCAATTCCGGAGAAATTTCGCAACTGATCGATCCCGCCTTAAAGGGTGCGCCAAATATCTTTTCCGGGGAATCTTTCCACCCCTTGAGTGCCACGTTGAGTGACTTATAGAGCAATCCCACGCCGAACCCGGTGAAGATTATTCTTGCCCCGGGCGACTTCCCCAATCCGGCGGCTTCCGCGGCTGCCATTTCCGCCCGCGCAGACGGGGAGGCGGCAGCGCGGGAAACATCGTCCGCTCCGGCTTTCAACACGGCTGCGCAAGCCGTACCTTCCGGATATTTGAGCACGCCATGTTCCTTCACAATGAGCGCCCGCCGCAACGGAATCATCATCAATATACCCAGCAAACCGCCTAACACTCCAACCAGCATCACTCTCGAAATTTCAAGATCGAATCCCAAAATCAAAATTGCTGGCATAGTTACACCCAATCCAAAAGCAATCGATTCCCCCGCAGAGCCTGCTGTTTGAGCAATATTATTCTCCAGAATCGTGGCGTCGCGGCCGCCCAATTTGGACCAGCTCCGGAACAGTGCCAATGAAATGACCGCCACCGGAATCGACGCGCTCACTGTCAGCCCGACTTTCAGCACCAGGTAAAGCGACGATGCGCCAAATACCAAGCCGAGCACGGCACCGACAAGGACCGCACGCACAGTGAATTCGGGGATTACGGTTTCGGCCGCGATGTACGGCTCGAATTTAGGCGGAGTATTTTGGGCCATAAAACAAAGGGGTGACTCAGAGCAAGCGTGCCGGTCCACCGATGTGGAGCAATGCCGAATCAGATATCTTTGCAATCGCGGGTTGGCCCGCACCTATAAAATCAACCGCCACACTTCAGCGCCGCTTCCTCTTCGTCGTCCTGCGCGCAGCGAGCATCCGCTTGATGAGCCAATAGAGCATTTCCAGCCGGGCAACCGGCGCGCCGACGGACTTGGCGCGGCGGACGGGCTCGCCCCAGATTTCCTCAAGTTCGATTTCCCGGCCCGATACAAAATCCTCCAGGCTGGAGGGTCGGTAGGAGCCCATTTTGGCCGTGCGCTCGAATTGCAGGTCGATGAACGAACGCGGGATGACGTGACCAAACTTGCCCGCGGCCTCCACCACCTCTTCCATCAGACGCCGCGCGAGCATCTTCAGCCCCTCGTCCGCCAGAATGACATCCGTCGTGATGCCGCCGCCCGCGATGGCCAGACCGTTGAACGGTGCATTCCAGACGAGCTTCTTCCAGCGCATTTCCTCCAGATTGTCGTGCGCCTGGCACTTTACTCCCGCCCGGGAAAACAGCGCCGCGATCGCCTGCGTCCGCTCGCCCGCAGGTTTGCCGAATTTGCCGATCATCATCAGTCCGGGAAATATACAATCAACGACACCCGGGGATTTCCGCGTGCTGCCAATAAAACAAATCGCTCCATTCACCCGGTCGGGACCGACCACCTCCGCAACGGGCTCTTCGACACCAAGTCCATTTTGCAGAGTGAGCACCACCGTGTCCGCCTTGAGCAGCGGCGGCAGCAGTTTTGCCAACTGGTCGTTGGCGGTGGCTTTAAGTGCCACAACCACAAGATCGCACGGCCCGATCTCAGCCGTCGATCCATAGACCTGGACTTTCCGCAGGGTGATGCGCTCGGTCGGGGTCTTCACCCGGATGCCCCGCGCCATGATCGCGGCCCGGCCGCTGCGGGCCAGAAAATGAACATCTTCGCCCGCTTTGGCGAGTCGGGCGCCATAATAGCAGCCGAGTGCGCCGGTGCCGAGAATCGCAATACGGGGTTTGGCAGGGAATGGAGTGCTCACGTGTCCTAAGTCGTCGCAAAACCCGCCGTGAAATTCAACTCTTCGCTCATCTGCTTTATCACGAAGTCTATGAATTCTTCACATACCCGCTTAACCTGTTCGTCACAGAGGGGTCTGTGTTATGCAGCCAAGACAGCTCCTTTGTGGGGAAAGAGCCCAGTGGTGCTCTAATGGCTGGATAGTATGTTCAGTTTGCTCCGGCCTTAGGCAGGCGCATCACTAGACCCTGAAAAACAGCATTTTACGACACGTCATAATCAGCTCTGCCGATGACATGAGGGTTTTATCCCGAATGCACCCGGAGTGAATACCGCAGTTTACAAAAGTGCGCGAGTCTGTCCGGTTTCGCTGCGATTATGTAAAGTCTCCAGCCTCCAGATGGAACTATTTCCTTGCCGACAAGTTATTCACACCCTGTCCACCCACCGTTAGAGTAGAAAATTGTCTGTGAGGCGGACTTCGTCCACCCAATACGAGATTGCAATCAAATGCTGGCCAGAAACAACCTCGCGGATGCCTTCCATTGTCTCGCGATTGACCACCGAAATATAGATCACACGTAAACGCCGTTTCTCCGCGAGGATATGTGTCAACTCGGCCACAATCCGGTCCGAGCTTTTCACCCCAGAGTCGACCATTTCTTTCGCACGGCACAACGCGCGATAGACAGCCAATGCTTCTTCGCGATGAGCCGGCGGGAGATAACTGTTACGCGCACTCACAGCAAATCCGTCGGCATCGCGCACCACCGGCCCCACCAAAATTTCCACCGGCAGAGCCAGGTCCTGCACCACCTTCCGCACCACCGCCACCTGCTGCGCATCTTTTTCTCCCAGCAACAACGCCGCCGGCTGCACGATGTTCAAAAGTTTCAGCCAACAGGTGAGGGTGCCGCGAAACAACGCCGTGCGCACCACCCCACAAAGCGGCTTGCTGACGAAATCTTCCGAAAGTTGGGTCGAAAAACCCTTGGGAAACATTTCCTCGGCCGTTGGGGTGAACAATACTTCCACGCCTTCCCGTTCGGCAAACGCCACATCTGCCGCCGGCGTGCGGGGATATTTCGCGTAATCCTCGCTCGGGCCAAACTGGAGAGGATTGACGAATGTAGAGACGACCACCGCATCTCCGCGCGCCCTCGCCAGCCGGACAAGGCTGGCGTGCCCGGCATGCAACGCGCCCAACGTGGGTAACAGGGTGACTCGCCGGCCACTCGCCCGCAGCTTCGCCGCAGCGGTGCGCATGGCGGTAATGGTCTCAATTTTCTGCATGGGGGAACGGGCTTGAATATCCATACCCGCCGCACTTTATCAAGCACTCCGCACACTTCGCGCTAAAAACCCAAACCAAGACCACACACCACCGGCTTCAGACCCGGCACGCCGGACTCCATTTTCCTCCATGATCCGCATCAACGAAAACTACACCAAGCTCAAAGCCTCCTATCTCTTCGCCGACATCGCCAAGCGCGTCAGCGCCTACGTCGCCGCTCATCCCGACAAGCCGGTCATCCGCCTCGGCATTGGCGACGTCACCGAGCCGCTTCCGCCCGTCTGCATCGAGGCGCTGCACGCCGCCACCGACGAGATGGCCAAGCGCGCCACTTTCAAGGGCTATGGCCCCGAACAGGGCTATGCCTTCCTGCGCGAAGCCGTCGCCCAACACGACTACGCCGCCCGTGGCTGCAAGATCGAGGCTGACGAAATTTTTATCTCCGACGGTTCCAAGTGCGATTGCGGCAATATCCAGGAAATCTTCGCCACCGACATCAAGCTCGCCATCCCCGATCCGGTTTATCCGGTTTACGTCGATACCAATGTCATGGCTGGCCGCACTGGCACCAATGTCGACGGTCGTTACACCGGCATCACCTACCTCGATTGCACACCGAAGAACGGCTATGTGCCCGCCGTGCCCGGCGTCGCCACCGATCTGATCTATCTTTGTTTCCCGAATAATCCCACCGGTGCCGTCGCCACCAAGGCCCAACTCGCCGCCTGGGTTGCCTACGCCAAGGCCAACCAAGCTGTCATCCTCTTCGATTCCGCCTACGAGTCCTACATCCGCGACCCGCAAATCCCCCACTCCATTTACGAAATCGAGGGCGCACGCGATGTCGCCATCGAGTTCCGCAGCTTTTCCAAAACCGCAGGATTCACCGGCACCCGTTGCGCCTACACCGTCGTGCCGAAGTCGCTTGTCGCCTACGATGTCGCCGGCAACACCCACCCGCTGCACGCGCTCTGGAATCGCCGCCACACGACCAAGTTCAACGGCGTCGCTT
>CAZIQP010000056.1:0-7097 GCA_964541315.1 uncultured Opitutaceae bacterium | reverse complement strand
CCGCTGCACGCGCTCTGGAATCGCCGCCACACGACCAAGTTCAACGGCGTCGCTTATCCGATCCAGAAAGCCGCCGCCGCGATCTACACCGATGCAGGCAAAAAGCAGACCAGCGACCTCATCAACTTCTACCTCGCCAACGCCAAGCTCATCCGCGACGCGATGACGCAGCTCGGCTTCACCTGCATCGGCGGCGATAACGCTCCCTACATCTGGGTGAACACCGGCCGCGACTCCTGGGAATTCTTCGATCTGCTCCTGAACAAGGCGCAGGTTGTCTGCACACCCGGCGCCGGTTTCGGCAAGTGCGGCGAAGGCCACGTCCGCATCAGCGCCTTCAACTCCCGCGAAAACGTGACGACCGCCCTCACCCGCATCGCTGCGGCTCTGAGATAATCGCTTCCACTCTTATTCTCGCCTTTCCCAAGCGGCTCCTTACTCAGGGCCGCTTTTCTTTTTTTTCCACGTCAACTTCTGCTATTTGAATTCCAGAATAGCAGATTACGTGTCAAGCGATGACGCAAACTTCGCCCGAAAACCACACCAACCACTATTGCTATTCCGCCTGCTCCCGCTTACCTGTCCAAATTCCACGCCACGCCGCTTCAGGCTTCTTTTCGTTTTATTCCCGGATTTTTCCTGAAAAAGATTTCCTTCATCGGAAATAAAACCGGCCCCGCCAGCTTCTAGCTCACAGTCCTTACAGAACCAAATTCATCCGCCCATGACACCCATTGATCCTGTGTTCGTCCACGATACGTTTCCCGAGCCGGTGATGCCCGCCTGCTCTGTGCAAAAACTGCTCCGCGGCCAGAAGGCCATCGTCACCGGCGCCAGCTCCGGCATCGGCAAGGCCATAGCCATCGCCTTGGGCCACGCCGGCGCCGATGTGGTCGTCAACTATGTCTCCGGCCCCGAGGACGCCGAAGCCGTCGCCAAAGAGGTCGGGAGTTGCGGCAGCAAAGTCATGACGATTCGCGCGGACGTGAGCAAAGAGGACGAGGTCCAGGCGATGTTTGCCCAGGTCATCCGCGAATGGGGTACGGTCGACATCCTCGTCAACAACGCGGGTATCCAGAAAGACGCCCCGTTCCACGAACTCTCGCTTGCCCAGTGGCAGCGCGTCATCGACGTCAATCTCACCGGTCAGTTCCTTTGCGCGCGCGAGGCGGTGCGTGAGTTCAAACGCCGCGGCGTCGTCAAGGAAGTGTCCTGCTCCGCGGGCAAAATCATCTGCGTCAGTTCCGTGCACGAGGTCATTCCGTGGGCCGGCCATGTGAACTACGCCGCATCGAAAGGCGGCGTCATGCTCATGATGAAGAGTATTGCGCAGGAAGTCGCGCCGTGGCGCATCCGGGTGAACAGCGTCGGTCCCGGCGCCATCCGTACTCCGATCAACACCGATGCCTGGGGCACGCGCTCTCACTATGAGGCGCTGCTGAAGCTCATTCCGTACAAACGCATCGGCGAGCCGGAGGAGATTGGACGGGCCGCCGTGTGGCTGGCGTCCGATGAATCCGACTACATCACGGGCACCACGCTCTTCATCGATGGCGGCATGACGCTCTACCCCGGATTTGAAACGGGCGGCTGAGCCTGGCGCACTGTCTTGGTGCGCTGAGTTTTTCCAACTTTTGTATTATCGTCCATGACTTCGCAGCAGGAATGGCTTGAGACCGACGGCCTCGGCGGTTTCGCGTCCGGCAGCGTGATGCTCACCCGCACCCGCCGCTATCATGCGTTGCTGATGCGATCCGGTCCGCCGTCGCGGCGCTTCATTCTCGTCAACGGCTTTGACGCCGAGGTGCGCACGCCTGCCGGCAAGTTTGCGCTCAGTGCCCAGCGGTACCAACCCGGCGTCACCGCTCCTGATGGTTTGGCACGATTGGAATCGTTCACCGACGAGCCTTGGCCCATGTGGATTTTTCGTCTCCCGGATGGCCGCGCCATTCGCCAGGAAATTTTTGTCGCACGCGGTCGCGCCGTCACGGTGGTCACCTTCACATTGGTCGGTGACCCGACGGGCTGTTCTCTCGAAGTGCGACCGTTTTTTTCGGGGCGTGATCCCCACTCGCTCCAACACGAGAACCCGGCGTTCAACTTCACGCCGGTCCAGTCCGGTCAGAACCTCCGCTGGACACCTTACGAAGGTGTGCCTGCGATTGAGGTGAATTCCAACGCCAGTTACCGGCACGATCCGCAGTGGTACCGTAATTTCCTCTACGAGACCGAGCGCGCCCGTGGGCTCGATGACACCGAGGATCTCTCGGCTCCAGGCGTGTTCACCTGGGATTTTGCCGAGCCCGAAGCCGTGATGATTTTTGCCTCGCCCACCGCCGGCGGCGATTATCACGGCTTTAATTCGGAATCAGCCCGCGAAGCCGCGGCCCATTACCGTGCGCTGGAGTTGACGCGCCGCACCGCGTTTACCAGGCGGCTGCACCGGGCGGCGGACGATTATCTCGTGCGTCGGGGCGAAGGACACACGATCATTGCGGGCTACCCTTGGTTTACGGACTGGGGCCGCGACACCTTCATCGCGTTGCGCGGTCTGTGCCTCGCCACCGGCCGGCTGGAAATCGCCCGCTCGATTCTGCTCGGATGGACGGGACTGGTTTCGGAAGGCATGCTGCCCAACTTTTTTCCCGATGGCGGCAAGGAGCCGGAATACAATTCCGTCGACGCGTCGCTGTGGTTTATCATCGCCGTGCACGATTATTTCGCGGCTGTAACCGCCACGGGAAAGAGGGTTCCTGCAGCGGAGCGACAGCAATTAGTGGCAGCGGTCGAGGCGATTCTCCAGGGTTACGCGCATGGCACGCGTTTTGGCATCCGTGCCGATACCGATGGCCTGCTCTTCGCGGGCCAGCCAGGAATGCAGTTGACCTGGATGGATGCGAAAGTGGGCGACTGGGTTGTCACTCCCCGCATCGGCAAGCCCGTGGAGGTGCAGGCGCTCTGGATCAACGCCCTGCGGATCGGGGCGACGTACCATAAAAAATGGCGGGAGCTGGCGCGTCTCGCGCAAAAGAATTTTACGAAACGATTCTGGAACGGTGAGCGCCGTTGCCTCTACGATGTGGTCGATGTCGATTTTGTCTCCGGCCGCAACGACGCCAGCCTGCGTCCCAACCAGATTTTTGCCGTAGGCGGTTTGCCCTTTGCGCTGCTCAACAAAACCCAGACGGCCGGCGTGGTGGCGGTCGTCGGGCAACACCTGCTCACGCCGCTGGGCCTGCGGTCGCTTGCCCCCGAGCAGCCGGACTACAAACCCCATTACGAAGGCGGTGTGCGCGAGCGCGACGGTGCCTACCACCAGGGGACGGCCTGGCCCTGGTTGGCCTGCGCTTTCGTGGAAGCCTGGCTGCGTGTGCAGGGCCGGAGTGCGACGTCGCTCGCGGAAGCCAGAGAGCGTTTCCTTGCTCCCTTGCTCGCCCATACAAAGGAAGCCGGCCTCGGCCATGTCACCGAAATTGCCGACGCGGAATCGCCTTTCACGCCCCGGGGCTGTCCTTTTCAAGCGTGGTCGGTGGGCGAGACGCTGCGTCTGGAAAAAATTCTTTCGGAGGAAACCTAATGAACGAACAACTCGATGCCTTGCGCCGCCGGATCGAACACGAGGACAATCTGGTGAATCAACGTCTCTCCTGGCTTGTGGGTTCACAGGCATTTTTGCTGACCGCGTTCGCCATTTCCCTGAATGCCGGGCCGGATCTGAAGCCGCCGCTGTATGCCAGCGCCAACCGGCTGCTGGTTGCGCTGCTGCCGTATGCCAGCGTTGCCTGCATTCTGATTTTGTGGCTTACTCTCGCCGGTGCGCTCTGGTCGATGGCCGTATTGCGGACGCAGGCCGGCAGGATCACGCAGCCCGGAGACTTCCCGATCCACAGCCGGCCGGCCATCCGCTGGCTGGGCTTTGCCGCACCCATCGCCATCCCGGCGGTCTTTCTCGCCCTCTGGCTGACGCTCATCGCCAGCCGTTAACCTTGTCCCCCACGCATCATGAAAAAGACCCGTGTTCTCATTCTCGGCGGCGGATTCGGCGGCCTCTACGCTGCCTTGGAATTTGAAAAATGCCGCGACCCGGACGTCGAGGTGACGCTTGTCGCACAGGATAACTTTTTCCTGTTCACCCCCATGCTGCACGAGGTGGCGGCCAGCGATCTCGATTTGACCAATATCGTCAGTCCCCTGCGGAAACTGCTGCGGCATGTCCGTACCTTCGTGGGTGAAGTGCAGACGGTGGACTTGTCGTCCAAGCGCGTCACGGTCGTCCACGGTTTCACCAAGCATGCTCACGCGTTGGAATACGACCACCTCGTGCTCGGGCTCGGCTCGGTCACGAATTTCTACGGCATCGCCGGATGTGCCGAGCGTGCGCTGTGCATGAAGACGCTGCACGACGCGATTGTGCTGCGCAACCGTCTGATCGCGCATCTGGAGGAAGCCGACACCGAATGCGCGAAAAGCGACCGCGTGCCGTTGCTGACCTTTGTGGTCGCCGGCGGCGGTTTTGCCGGGGTCGAGACCATGGGCAGCATCAACGACTTCATCCACGCGGCCCTGCCGTACTACCCGAATCTCAAGGCCGAGATGATCCGCATGGTGCTCGTGCATCCCGGCGAGCATGTGCTGCCGGAACTCGGCCCCGAACTCGGCGCCTACGCCGATCGCGTGCTGAGCGCGCGCGGCATCGAGATCCACCCAAAGAGCAAGGTCACCGCGGTCACGCCGCGCGAAGTCATGCTCACTGACGGGACACGCTTGGAAAGTTTCACCCTTGTGTGGACCGCCGGCACCTCGCCCAATCCGATCCTCGACCGGATCGCGCTGCCCAAAGAGCGGGGCAAAATCAAGGTGAGAGCCACGCTCGCCGTCGAAGGCGCATCTGGCATCTGGGCCGTGGGCGATTGCGCGCTCATCCCCGACGTGGCCAAGGCCGGCACGTTCCATCCGCCGACGGCGCAGCACGCCTCGCGCGAGGGCATGGTCTTGGCGCAAAACATTTTGGCGGCCGTGCACGGACGTACGTTGCAAAATTTCTCTTTCAAGACGCTCGGCCTGCTCGCCTCGATCGGACGCCGTGTCGGCGTGGCCCGGGTGTTTGGATTTAATTTCTCCGGTTTCACCGCGTGGTGGATGTGGCGGACGATTTATCTGAGCAAGCTGCCCACGCTGCAAAAAAAAATCAGCGTCGCGCTCGCCTGGACCCTCGATCTTTTCTTCGCCAAGGACTTCGTGCAGTATCTCGGCGTCAACGGCCAGCCTCAAGGCAGCGTGCGTCCCACGCCCGACTATATTCCACTCCGCGAGGAGTGTGTGGAGCCCGCAACCCCGCCGGCTTCCTCCGGAAAAACCGTTTCCATCCGTCTCACCTCCCCAACGTAACACTCGCTCTCGATTTCAACCGCCTATGAATACCGTACCCCCTTTTTCCCATCCTGTCACCGCCGAGGGCCGGCGACTCACCGAAGATAACGCCCGCACTCAAAATTGGAAACGCTGGGGCCCGTATTTATCCGAGCGCCAGTGGGCCACCGTGCGCGAGGATTACTCCAAGTGGGGCAACTGCTGGGAGTATTTTCCGCATGAGCACGCGCGCAGCCGCGCCTATCGCTGGGGCGAAGACGGCCTGCTCGGCATCACCGACCGCGAGTGCCGACTCTGCTTCGGCCTTGCGCTTTGGAACGGTCGCGACCCGATCCTCAAGGAACGGCTGTTTGGCCTGACCGGTCCCGAAGGCAATCACGGCGAAGACGTGAAGGAACTCTATTACTACCTCGACTCCACGCCGACCCACTCGTGGATGCGCGCGCTCTACAAATATCCGCAGAACGAATTTCCCTATGGCAAGCTCCGCGAGGAAAACGCCCGTCGCGGCGTCGGCGGGCTCGAATACGAACTCGCCGACACCGGCGCCTTCAATGACGGCCGCTACTTCGACGTGTTCGCCGACTATGCCAAGACCGGGGCCGACCACATGCTCATCCGGCTGACGGTCACGAACCGCGGACCAGAGGCAGCCACCCTGCACCTGCTGCCGCAACTTTGGTTCCGCAACATGTGGACGTGGGGCTGCACGCGCGAGGGCGTCAAGGTGAAGCCCTCGCTCAAGGCCACTGCCGACGACGGTATCTCCGCCGATCACGAGACCCTCGGCACCTTCGAGTTTCGCTTCGCCCCGTCATCGGGCGGTGCAAAACCCACGCCACTCTTCACCGAAAACGAAACGAACAACGAACGCCTCTTCAATGCGCCCAACGCGACGCCGTTCGTAAAAGACGCGTTCCACCGCTACGTCGTGAACGGCGAGCAGGGGGCCGTGAATCCGGCGCAGACCGGCACGAAGGCTGCGTTGCATTATACGCTCACGATTCCGGCCGGGAGTGAACAGACCGTCGAGCTTCAGCTCTTCGCACCAGCCGCGCACAAAACCATCGCCTTCGGCGCCGATTTCAATCGCGAGATGAACCGGGCCAGGCAGGAAGCCGACGAGTTTTATCAACACGTCATTCCTCCCGGGGCCAATGCCGATGAGCGCAATGTCGCCCGCCAGGGTTATGCCGGCCTCCTCTGGTCGAAGCAGTTTTATTACTATGTCGTCGACCATTGGCTGGATGGCGATCCGGCGACGGTTCCGCCACCGGCGGGCCGCAAGGAGGGCCGCAACCACGAGTGGCGCCACCTCCACAGTCGCGACCTCATCTCGATGCCGGACAAGTGGGAGTACCCGTGGTTCGCCGCGTGGGACCTCGCGTTCCACATGATTCCCTTTGCGCAAGTCGATCCCGATTTCGCCAAACAACAACTGCTGCTTTTATTGCGCGAGTGGTACATGCACCCGAACGGCCAGATTCCCGCGTACGAGTTTGCGTTCGGCGACGTCAATCCGCCGGTACACGCCTGGGCGGCGTGGCGCGTCTACAAAATTGCCGGGACACGGGGCACGCGCGACCGGGGGTTTCTCGAGAGCGTTTTTCAGAAGCTGCTCCTCAACTTTACCTGGTGGGTCAACCGCAAGGATGCCGACGGCAAAAATCTTTTCTCCGGCGGCTTTCTCGGCCTCGACAACATCGGCGTGTTCGACCGCGGCCAGG
>CAZIQP010000055.1:0-22421 GCA_964541315.1 uncultured Opitutaceae bacterium | reverse complement strand
CCCGCGCCACCGCCGAGCCGACATAGCCGCAGCCAAAAATAACCAGCCGTTTGCCGTGAAGTGATGCCATGAAAGAACATGACTAAAGAACCCTCGGAGGTTTGAAACCACGAAACACACCAAAGACACGAAAGGGAATTCGATCGAAGACGGATCGTCATACCTCGGAATTCAGACTTTCGTGTGTTTGGTCTGTTTCGTGATGACCAAATGTATTAAAAACGGGCGCCTCAAGTATGGTAACCTGCATTTCCCGCCAGCCTCGTTTATCCCCCGTCAAAGCCATTTGTCTTTAAGGCTTTGCGTTAAAATGCGCATTGCGTAAACGCCGACACCTCGGTTTGCTTTCACCGGGCCTGAAAATGGTCCGATGAGTGGTCAGCTTGCGATTACCCCATGCCCCAACGCCGCCTTGTCAGGACAGGAAGCGACGCGGCGAAGCTTTCTTCAGGTGGAGACATACCACCCTCAATTTCATTCTGAACAGCAACCTGATCTCTTCATTGTTCGCATGAGCAGCGTCGACCCGGAAATCATCCACGCCTTGCTTTGGCTGCTCGTCATTGTTGTTGGCTTCATCCTCGCCACCCGACTCCAACATCCGCTGATCAAAGCCTACCATTCCCTGCTCTATGGTGGAGCCATCATCGGGCTATCTTTCATGTTCGTACTTGGGCTTTATCAGGTGCGGCATCAATTCGGTGCCAAAGACAGACTGGAAGCACTGGGCGTCAGTTTGTTTCCGGGCATCAACCACGCGAAAAATGCCTCCGGTGGCCGAGCACCGCGCTATGTCTGGTTGCTGGACGTAACCGGCAACAAGACGGCGGTCCGGGAATATTATTTGGACCAAGCGAATCGTGGCGACTGGAACGTGGAAGCGGACAAATCCGCAGGAATCATTCTCGTTTCCAAACGTGGTCGGCTGCTGATCGAATACTTGCAGCAAAGCACGGAATTTGAACTTGGCATCACCTTCAAGCCTATCCAAACAGCGGGCGAATCAGGTGCCAGATCACAAGGTCCCTGATGAAAGCGTTCTCCGACGCCAAGGTGGCCAGAGTATTTTCCGAATACCCCAAGGATGTTCGTCAGAAACTGTCCAAACTGCGCGATTTGATTTTTTCGACGGCGAAACGCACCCCAGGAGTCGGTGCCTTGGAAGAAACGCTCAAGTGGGGACAACCCAGTTACCTAACAACAGAGACCAAGAGCGGCAGCGCAATCCGGCTCGATGCCATACGCGCGAAGCCCGGAAACTACGCCCTCTATTTCCACTGCCAGACCACGCTGTTGGAAACATTCAAAGAAAAGTTCGGCCCGACCTTCCGCTACGAAGGAAATCGCGCCCTGATTTTTTCGACGAAGGACAAGATTCCCGAAGCCGAGTTGCGCGAATGCATTGCCCTGGCCCTGACGTACCACGCAAAGAAAAAGGGAGACCGGATTCCGATCGGGTTGCTTATTCGATGAACAGATATCAGGGATCGAGTTACTTTTATATTTCTCCTGATTGCATAACGAATAACCTGAGTCCTTCGACTGTTACAGTAGGCACAGCATGCCCAGACCCACTTGCATCTATTGTCCGACCGGCGTCGGTTCCACACGAGACCATGTACCTCCTAAGGGTTTCTTTCAAACTCCGATACCGGCCAACACTCAACTCATCACTGTTCCGTGCTGTGAAGAATGTCGAAAGAAAGATCACGCAAATGATGAGTTCGTGAGAAATGTCCTGTCGTCTCTCGAAGATACCGAGCCACTGGATTACGTATCAAAGCACGTTGTACCGCGTCGCGACCGAGCGATCGAAAGATCTCGTTCCCAGATGTTGAATATAATGGCATTGATACGTCCGGTGACCGTCGAAAACGAAAAAGGCGAATTTATCAGAGAAGATTTGGCCTTCTCTCTTGATCATCCTAGGATCAGTCAGTTTCTGGAGCTCGTTGGACGAGCGCTGCTTTTCGAAGAGTTTGATCAGGGATATTTCAGAGCTGAGTTTGATTGGCGACTGAATCCTCCAATCCCACCTGAGGTATATCAGTTCGCCGTAGCCAATTATCCAAAGAGAAAACATCCTCAATGTTGTGACGTATGTGGTATCGCGCACACCAAAAGACATTCACTGGATCATCCTCCAGTTCTATGGGGGCGTTGAGTTCTTGCTTCGCTTTGAAAAGAAAGTCCAACAATTGTGATGAGAAGTCGTAGGCAATCAAACTGAGCAGTACTTGGCAATGTGCGGTCGAGTAGAAACAAACGCTATGAGAAGCGAAAGATGACATTTGAGTCAAAAATTTCATGTGCGGCATAGCAGGAGTGATCGCTCCGTCACTGGACCAAGCAGCGCGTGAATCCGCGTTATCGCGGATGATTGAGCGGCAGCGGCAGCGTGGGCCGGATGATCGGGGGATTGTCTCGAACGCGAGCGCTTCCATCGGGATGGCGCGGCTGGCGATCATTGATCCGGCGCATGGACATCAGCCGATGACCTCGCCGGACGGACGGTTTCATCTGGTTTTCAACGGGGCGATCTACAATCACCGCGAACTGCGTGCGATGCTGGAGTCGCACTGGACCTTTCGCACGCACTGCGACACCGAGGTACTGCTCGCGGCGTTTGTCCGCCATGGTCCCGATTGTCTTGGCCGGCTGCGCGGGATGTTCGCCTTCGCGGTCTGGGATGCACAGGAGCAATCGCTCTTCGCCGCGCGCGACGGCCTTGGGATCAAACCGCTCTACTACGCGCGCCGGCCGGATCGCAGCCTGGTTTTCGCTTCCGAGCTGAATGCCCTGCTCGCCAGCGGACTCGTCGAACGGGAGATCGATGCCGCCTCCGTCGGCGAATATCTCGCGTGGTTCAGTGTGCCGGCGCCGCGCACGCTCTACCGCGGCATCGTGAATCTTCCGCCCGGCCACTCGCTGCGGCTGGATAGCGAAGGTCGACTGTCCACGCAGAAATGGTGGAGTCTGCCGGCGCATCGTCAGCCCGACTGCGTTGCGCGAAATTATTCGGAGTTTGTCCGCGGCCTGCGTGAACAACTCGACGACACCATCCGTGCCCATTGCGTGGCCGATGTGCCGGTGGGGGCGTTTCTCTCGGGCGGAATGGATTCCACCGCCATTGCCGGGTTGATGGTGCGCAACGGAGCGAGCCACCTGAAAACGTTCTCGATCGGCTTCGAGGAAACCGGTTATGCCGAACAGGCCACCGCGCGCGAAGCAGCCAGGTTTATCGGCACCGAGCATCACGAGGAAATTCTCACCGGCGCCCGCGTTGCCGCCGATCTGCCGCGCATCCTCGCCGCCTTCGACCAGCCCACCGGCGACGGCATCAACACCTGGTACGCCAGCCGGCTCGCCCGCAGCGGCGGCGTGAAGGTGGCGCTCTCCGGCCTCGGCGGTGACGAACTTTTTGGCAGCTATCCCTCCTTCCGAGATTTGCCAAGACTGCAACGGCTGCTCCCGTGGTGGCGCCGATTGCCCCAAGGCATGCGGCAATGGATCATCGCCAAACTCCGCGCCCAACCGCAGGCGCGCGCCCGCAAACTCGCCGACTTCCTCGCCCACGCGCGTGACCTGCATGAACTCGCCTCGCTGCAACGCCGGGTTTTGCCCGAGGTCTCGCGTCAGGCTTTGCTCGCCCCGGAGGCGCGGGACCTCGCCACACGGCTCGGTCCGCATCATCCGATGCTGGAGGATTTCGCCTTCGAACTTACAGGCGCCGACGATTTCCAAATTGTGAGCGCGTGGGAACTGCGCACCTACATGGCAAACGTGCTCCTGCGCGACAGCGACGTCATGAGCATGGCAAACTCACTCGAACTGCGCGTGCCTTTCGTCGACACCCGCCTCCTCGAATGGCTCTGGCCGCAGCCCGACCATTTCAAACGCGATCCACGTCTGCCGAAGCGCGCCCTCGCTGATGCGGTGGCCGACGTTGTGCCCGCCTTCATCCGACAACGCCCCAAGCAAGGTTTCACGCTGCCGTTTCCGCTCTGGATGAGAAAGGAACTGCGGCCGTTCCTTGAAGAAACTTTTTCGTCATCCGCGTTAGGCCGCTGCCCGTGGCTCGATGCGCCGGCGGTGACCTCACTGTGGACTGATTTTCAAAAGGGAAATGATAACCGGGCTTGGTCCCGCGTGTGGACCGTCGCCATGCTCGTGGCCTTCGCCAATCGCAGACCAGAGGGGTTAACCACTAATCCACACTAATGTGACACTGATTAGGAACATTAGTGAGCCCTTAGTGGCCCTTAGTGGTGCCAATTCCGTGTTTCACTTTTTCGGGACCGCACCACGAAGCGCATGAGAACACTCCTCATCAGTCCGGAGCTTTTCCTCGGCGAGGGCGGCATTGCGCGGATCATGCGGTGCTATCTGAAAGCACTCTGCGAAAACGCCACCGCAGGAGACCGGATCGATGCGCTGGTCCTGAATGATGCTCCGACCACCGATACGCGACTGGCTCGTTATTCCTCACGCGCACTAGGCAGGATCGTTGGCTGCGGTCGCCACAAGTTCGAATTCATCCGGCAAGTGTTCGATCTCACAGCAGGCGTCGATCAGGTCATCTGCGGACACCTGCACCAGCTCCCGTTGCTCTGGGCCGCCCGGTGCCTGCGACCCGGTTTTCGCTATTATCTCGTCGCGCATGGTATCGAGGTCTGGCGGCCCTACTCACTGCTGGAAACACAAGCTCTGCGCGGAGCCCATCGTATTCTCTGCATCAGCGAATATACCCGGCGCCAGTTGCTGCGTTTCTGCCCCACCCTCGATCCCGCGCGCCTGCTGATCGTTCCCAACACCCTCGATCCTCATCTCGCTTTCAACACCCGCATCGAGTCTGCGCGCCAAAGTCCGTCGGGAGGACCGAAGATCCTCGCCGTGTCACGGTTGACCTCCGCCGACAGCTACAAGGGCATTGATACGCTGATCGAGGCCCTGCCGGTTGTTTTGGGCGAACTGCCGCTCGCCCAACTGCGGATCGTGGGCGGTGGGGATGACCTGCCCCGGTTGCGTGCGCTGTCGGAGCGGCTCGGCGTCACCGACTCCGTCCATTTCACCGGCATCATCGACGATGAATCCCTCCGCCACGAATACGCGGCATGCGATCTCTTCGCGCTGCCCAGCCGCCGCGAAGGCTTCGGACTCGTTTATCTGGAGGCGATGGCTTTTGGGAAATCCTGTCTGGCCGCCCGGGCCGGGGGGGCGCCCGAAGTGGTGAATGACCGCATCGGCGCGCTTGCCGACTACGGAAATATCCCCGAGATTGCCGCCTCCCTGCTCGACCTCGTCCGCCATCCCCGCAACCCTGCCGACATCCGCCAGCATTTGGAAACCTTCGCCTTCCCCGCCTTCCGCGCCCGTCTCACCGCCGCCCTCGCCTGATGCCCGCCCTCAACGAAACAAACGAGCTGATCATCGAGCCGGGCCGGGCCACGCGCAATTACTGGGGCGATCTCTGGCGCTTTCGCGAGCTGCTCGGTTTTCTGGCGATGCGCGACATCAAGGTCCGCTACAAACAAACCACGCTTGGTGTTTTGTGGGCCTTGATCCAGCCGGCGGTCACGCTGGCGGTGTTCACCTTCGTTTTCGGCAAACTCGCCAAACTGCCCGCCGGCAACGTGCCCTACCCGCTGCTCGTCCTCACCGGTCTGCTGCCCTGGCAATTGTTTTCCGCCGCATTTTCCAACGCCAGCGGCAGCCTGGTGTCCAATACCCACCTCATCTCAAAAATCTATTTTCCCCGGCTCATCGTCCCGCTCTCCTCGATCGCCGTGGCTCTGATCGATTTCGCGGTGGTGCTCATCCTGTTGGCGGCGCTGTGTGCGTGGTGGCACTTCATCCCGGACTGGCGGATCATTTTTCTGCCGCTGTTTATTTTGCTCACCCTGCTCGCCGCCCTCGGCACGGGACTTTGGCTCACGGCGCTCACGGTGAAATACCGGGACTTCCGTTTCGTCGTGCCGTTCCTCCTGCAAGTCGGTCTGTTTCTTTCGCCGGTGGGTTTCAGCTCTACCAACCTCCCCAACTGGCAGCTTCTCTACTCGCTCAATCCGATGGTCGGAGCGATCGACGGCTTCCGCTGGTGCCTGTTGCACGGCGAACCCGCGCTGAATTTCGGCAACCTCGCCGTCTCGGTCGGAATGACCACAATGCTCCTCATTTCCGGCCTGTGGTATTTCCGCCACACGGAGCGAACATTTGCAGACGTGATCTGAACCATGCGCCTCGAACAAGTCATCGCTGTAGTCCAAGCCTTGAACGAGGCCGACGTGCGTTACCTGATCGTCGGTGGTCTAGCGGTCAATGCGCACGGCCACGTGCGCTACACCAACGATCTCGATCTCGTCATCAGTCTCGAGCCTGCCAATATTCGCCGCGGACTCGATACTTTGGCCGCCATTGGCTATCGGCCAAAAATTCCGGTCACCAGCACCCAATTCGCCGATCCCCAGCTCCGTGAGCTATGGCGTGCCGAAAAAGGCATGGTCGTGCTCAATCTTTGGAGTGACCAACAACGGGAATCACCGATCGACGTTTTCGTCCATGAGCCATTTGATTTCGCCACCGAATATAACTCGGCAAAATTATTTCCCCTGACCGATAACATCACAGCCCCCTTCGTTTCGCTCCCCACCTTGCTCCGAATGAAAGCAGAAGCGGGACGGCCGCAGGACTTGATCGATATCACCGAACTCAAACGCAGCGAGGAGATCCGCAACCGTCATGAAATTTGATCCTTGGCACTATGGCACGTGGGAAGGGGCGCGAGATGGCGTCCGGGAAGAGAACTTGAAACTCAGCTTGGCCGAGAAAATCCAGATACTGGAGGAGATGGAGCAGTTGGGGATCAGACTGCATCGTCAACGCCTGCAAGAAGGCCTGCCGGTCGATCCGAAAATCGCGCCCTTGCTCCAAGAACCTATGGTCGCCGAAGAGCAATCACCCTACCAGCCGGAACCGCCGCCTGCGCCTCCGCAACAATGAGCCAACCCATCATCAGCGTCGAGGGTCTCGGGAAGCGCTATTTCCTCTCGCACCAGAAACGGCAGGACACGCTGCGGGACAGTCTCACGCACGGCGTGCGCAACCTTTTCAAATCGGGCCAGTCTGCCACGACAGCCCGCGAGGAATTCTGGGCGCTGCGCGATGTCTCCTTCCAGGTCAATCAGGGCGATGTCGTCGGCATCATCGGACGCAACGGCGCGGGCAAATCCACCCTGCTGAAAATCCTCTCCCGCATCACCGAGCCGACCACCGGCCGCGCCGTCATCCGCGGGCGGGTCGCCAGTCTGCTCGAGGTCGGCACAGGATTTCATCCGGAGCTCTCCGGCCGGGAAAACATTTTTCTCAACGGCGCCATCCTCGGCATGTCGCGCGCGGAGATCACGCGGAAGTTCGACGAGATTGTCGTCTTCGCCGAAGTGGAGCGCTTCCTCGACACGCAGGTGAAACATTATTCGAGCGGCATGTATGTGCGCCTCGCGTTCGCCGTCGCCGCGCACCTCGAGCCGGAAATCCTCATCGTGGACGAGGTTCTGGCCGTGGGTGACGCCGACTTCCAGCGGAAATGCCTGCGGAAAATGAACGATGTCACCAAGCAGGAGGGTCGCACCATTCTGTTTGTCAGCCACCAGTTGACCTCCATCCAACAGCTTTGTAACCGCGTCATTCTGCTTCAGCGTGGTCAGGTGACCCATAATACCGACACCAAGACGGGCCTGGCCGCCTATCAGGCCCAATCGACCGACCTGACCACGACACTTTCCGCGCTCGATCTTGGAGCCGAGCTGAAACTTTTGTCTTTCGAGTTTTCCCCTGTTCCCGTGCGGGTTTTCTCGGATTTGAATTTTGAACTGCGTCTGCTCGCCCGGGGCGACTGCCGCATACACGATCTGTGTCTATTGCTGTACAATGATCACGGTCAGCGCGCCGCCATCGCCGACCTCCGTCAAGCCGCCCATTCCTATATGCTGACCACCGGACAGATCTTGCGGTTGAGCGGATCAATCAATCGCATCGCCCTGGTGCCGGGAACGTATCTCATCGGATTCTATCTCCGGACCAACATGCACATGGGCGATCATCATGCGATCAAGTCAATCGAGGTGCATCCGGCGGCAAGCAGCCAGTTGATGAGTTACGCGCCTGAGCATCTTGGAAATGTTGCGCTCGATCCGCGATTCTCCGCCGCAATCGAGGCCGACGACACCACGCAGCCTGCCGGCAACCCCACTCCCGAATCCCGCGCATGAAAAGCTGGCTCCGGCATCTTCTCCCGTATGGCGTCGTCCGCGCGACACAGATCGCCAGTGAACTGAACCGCATCGGCCTTCCCGTCGATCAGGCGCGACGGCTGGCACTCGCGCCAGAAACGGCGGTGCGGCTTGATCGCCTGAATTTTAATCTGTTGCCAGCCGGGGCTCTGGGCCAGATCGACTGCGTTGTCGATGTCGGCGCCAATGTCGGCGATTGGACCGCCGATTTGCTCGCGCTCTGCCAGCCAGCCAAGGTCATCTGCGTCGAGCCAGACCCCAATCTGGCGCCCAGGTTGCGGCAACGTTTTTCCACCCAACCCAACGTCGTCATCGAGCAGGCCGCCGTGGGCGAGGCGCCGGGCATGGCCGAGTTCAAGATCATGCAAAACCCGGTGCTCAACTCCTTCCGTCGCCCGGCCGAGAGCATGGCCAAAATTTATCCCGAGCCGTTCCAGATCAAGGAAACCATCCGGGTGGCGGTCAAGCCGCTCGACGCCATCGTGCCGGCAACGGGCAGGATCAGTCTTCTGAAAATCGATGCCCAGGGATTTGAGCGCGAGGTTCTGGCCGGGGCCAAACAGACGCTGCAACGCACCGACTACCTCATCATCGAGGCAAACTTCCAGCCACACTACGAAGGTGAGGCCGGCTTCTTCGAAATCGATGCCATCATGCAGCAGCATGGATTCTGCATCGGCAATTATTCGCCGCCAAAGGGCGGACGTCGTCAGGCCCTGTTCGCCGACGTGCTATATCTGCGCAAGGAAAGTTGATGCACAGAGTCCGCCATTCGTCTTTTCCCGGCCCGCCAGCCATCTGAGTCACTGATGCGACCCCTCACCCAACGGATGATCGATCTTGCCCGTCAGTGGCCTTGGATTTTCCCCCGGGGAATCGAGCCTTCCGCGAGAAACTGGATTCAACGTTCCCAGCAGCAGCTCGGCTGGTACCAGGGTCTGCGCAGCGACTGGCACGAGGAAATCCATCCCGGCGGCATCTCGGTGCATGCGCATCCGGCGGGATTGTCGGACGAAGCCCGCACTTTTTTCGACCAGGTGGCCTCGCGACGCTACCCCGATGCGTCGATGTGTTTTTTCAGCGGCGCCCATCTTTTTTCCAACGAAGGCATGGTCCTGACCCGCGACAACCGGGTGCTCGCGGAATATTATCACCAGTTTGGCACCCGCCCCCTGGCCAAGGTCGTGCGTTCCCGTCCGTTCGGTTTCACGAGCGCCCATGTGCGACGGATCGACGAAGCCATCGGCCTGCTCGCGGCTCCACAGGGCTGGAATTATTACCACTGGCTTTTCGATGTGCTGCCCCGCTGGCATCTCCTGGAACGCTGGCGCGGCGTGATTGGGAAATACGCGGTGCCCGCCGGCTTAAGCACCGTCCAATTGGATTCGCTCCGGCTGCTCGGGGTGGAACGCAGCCAACTGCTGATGCTTTCAGAAAATCAACGCCTGCGCTGCCAGCACCTTTATGTGCCTTCGCTGCCGGGCAGCGAAGGTTGCTCGCCTCCCTGGGTCCTGCCATTTCTTCGGGAAAAATTCCTCCCCGGTGCCGCCAGCGTGGCCGGTCGGGGGCCGCTGATCTATATCATTCGCGGTCCGGCCGCCCAACGACCGGTGCTCAACGAATCCGAACTGATCGCCCGCTTGGCGGCTCGCGGATTTCACGCCGTCGCGCCGGAAAGCCTGAGTTTCCCGGAGCAGGTCGCGCTGTTCCGCGACGCGCAGGTGGTTGTGGCGGCGCATGGAGCCGGACTGGCGAATCTCGCCTTCTCCACCAGGGTCGGCGTGCTCGAACTGTTTTCCGCCGACTACGCCCGCGCCGATTGTTACTTCACGCTCGCGCGCCAGGCCGGCTATTTTTATGATTGCTGGCTCGACTCCCGTACCGTCGGGCCGGCCAAACCCTGGGGCGCGATCACCGTGGATCTCGATGCGTTGGAGCGCAAAGTCGGAGGACTGCAGCGCGCTCTGGCTTGATGAACACCCGACTTGATTCCATCGACGTGGCCCGCGGGCTGGCGGCGCTCAGTGTCGCGGTCTACCATCATGGCTTTGGTCATGTGCTGGCCGAAGCCACGGGGGGGCGCGGTTTTGAACTCATGGTCTGGCCTGGAGCGCAACTGGCGGTGCCTTTGTTTTTTGTCATCAGCGGATTCTGCATTCACCTGGGCTGGCTATCCCGCAAACCGGCCACCCATTTCACCCGAGGTTTTTTCATCCAGAGATTTTTTCGGATCTATCCTCCGTGGCTCCTGGCCATAGCGGTCTCCTCGTCCGTCCTCTGGCTAAACGGCCGGACACCAGACACCCGGCAGGTCCTGCGTTATCTGACCCTGACGAACGGCTTCTTTGACGACTATCGCCTGAACGCAGCGCTTTGGTCCGTTTCGGTCGAGAGTCTGCTCTATCTCCTTTACCCCTTTTGGCTGGCGGTACGTCGTGGGCACGGGCTGAGATTCGCCGCCCTGCTGGCTTTGGGCGTGAGTGCGGCCAGCGGTGCCGTCACTGCGCAGTTTTTCGAACAACCGACCGGTCCGTCGATGTGGTTTTTCCTGAACGTGTGGTGCGGCTGGGTGGCCGGAGCGGTTTTGGCGGAGCTTTGTCACGAACATCAAGGTCGCGTGCTCCACCACGCCGTGTGGTGGATCGGCGGCGTGGCTGCGGTGAGCCTGCATGTCTTGCTGAAATATCGGGAAGCCTACAGCGGGCCGTGGGCGTTCGCCTATCTGCCCGTCACCATCATCCTCTGCGTCTGGCCGCTCTCGCTCCTGATTGTGGCGGGGGAAACAATCGCCACCGGTCGGCCACCCCTGCTGATAACCCAATGTTGGCGGCTCCTGAAACACATCGGGGTGTTCAGCTATTCCCTCTATCTCCTGCATGTGCCGTTGCAGTCTCTCCGGCTGTTTTTCAATGCACACCTGACGGGTTCGTTGGCCAAAGGTCTCCTGTTTATCGGGTGGTTTGGCTTTGTTCTCGGGGTCTCGTGGCTCTGCCATCGCTGGGTGGAAGAACCTTCCGCCCGATTGGGGCGCCGAATCGTCGAACGACTCCGATCCGCCCAAAAAAACAGTTTGGTTCCGCACGCCGCATGACCGATACCGGGACAGAGCGGGCCAGGAAAAGTGATCGCGCCGTGCTCACCCTCGCTCTGGGACCCCGGGTTTATTGGGACATGGCGGTCAATCTCGCCCGCTCCATCCGACGCTGGCACAGCGCCGCCGACCTGCCAATTGCCATCGCCACCGACTGCTCCCTCACGCTGCCGGGCGATCTGGCCGACGTGCAAGTCATCAGGATCCGACCCAAGGAACTGGGTGTCGGTTTTGAAACCAAACTTCATCTCGACCGGCTTGCTCCGGCTGCACGCACTCTTTTCATTGATGCCGACTGTCTGGTTTATGCGCGGCTGGACGCAGTTTTTTCCAAATTTGCCGGCCAGACGGTCGGAGTGGTACAGGAGCGGATCGCCAGCGTGGGAGAACGGTTCGGTGATATCGCCGC
Source organism: uncultured Opitutaceae bacterium (assembly GCA_964541315.1). Classification (GTDB taxonomy): domain Bacteria; phylum Verrucomicrobiota; class Verrucomicrobiia; order Opitutales; family Opitutaceae; genus Didemnitutus. The sequence continues at coordinate 10,633 of CAZIQP010000055.1, read as the reverse complement.
TTACTGCCGCTACCTCGAAGTTCCCGCCATCCCGGTTTTCACCGGCGGAGTCTACTACCTGGAACGGGACGGAGCCACTTCAGTGTACGAGGAAGCGCGCCGGTTGTTTCGCCATTACGACGAACTGGGCATGGTGCGTTTGCGTGGTCTGCCGAACGAGGAGGTGCTCGTGGCCGGTGCCATGGCCCGTCACAATCTTTTTGGCGTACCGGACGACGGCACGTTCACCGGAGATTTTCAAACCAGCCCCGGGGACCATTCCTTTGCGATCCTGCAGGGACGACGCCGGATGAGCAACCCACCCGCAGGACATGCGCTCCACTGTGCTTCGGCACCGGTTCGCGAAATCGCCCCGTCGATCGTCCATTTTCTCGCCTATCACACCCACCTCCCTCCGTACCGGGCCGAGACCGCAGCCCTGTCCTGGGCTGCCCACGGCATTCCGGCCGGCCTGGCGCATTTCTTTTCCCGGCTCTTCATTCTTTGGCCCGGTCTGGCCATGATCCGGTGCAAAAACGCGCTGCGCCCCGTCTATCGACGCTTCTTCGGTTTTCGCCAGGTCCCGCCCACCGACCGCACCACGGCTTAAGCTTCCGCGTCTCGATAAAGAACACCCGCCATGAATTTCCACGCCCTGCTCGACAATATCCGGACCAGCGGGAAAATCTGCCGGGGTTGGCCCGACCGCCTGCGGTATCTGCGCTGGCTCTACAGCCGGGGGACGGCGTCTTCCACCGAACATCGCATTGGCTTTCACTTTTCCCCGCCGGTGGGAACGATCACCCTGAGCGTGCGCAGCAACCTTGGTTCCGACGCCTTCATTTTCAGCGAGGTGTTCGATCATCATTACTATGATTTCGAATTGCCCCGGCCGCCTGCCACGATTCTCGACTTGGGCGCCAACATCGGTTTCACCTCGCTCTTTTTTGCGCGGAAATATTCCCATGCCGCCCTCGCCTGCGTCGAACCCGTCGACACAAACGTCCATCTGCTGACCCGCAATCTGGAATCGAACGGAATAGACGCCACAGTCTTCAATGCCGCGGTCGGAATCACCGACGGTTTTCTGGAGATGAACCTCGACGCCCACGACTACGGACACAAAGTCGCGGGAATCGAATACGGCAAGGCCATCACCGGCCGCCTGATCAAGGTGGAATCCTTCAGCATTCCGACGCTCATGCATCGGCTCAATTGGCCGAGGATCGGGCTGCTCAAGATCGACATCGAAGGCTATGAAGGTGTCCTGCTCCGCCAGAATTGCGACTGGCTGGGGAAAGTCGACGCCCTGTGCATCGAGTGCCATGAAAACTACGGCGAAAGCGATCTCATCGCACTGGCTGAAAAATTTGGGTTCACCCCGCCCGTTGCACTGCCGGGCTGCTGGTTGATGGTCAGGTCATAATTCAAGCATGCGAATATTTCTCTGCTGTCAGCAGGCTCTCCGCCACCACGCGGTGCCGGGCTACGCCTTTTGGGAATTTTATTTCAAACAAGGACTGACGGAGGCCGGTCACGCAGTGATCGAAACACCCGGGGTGGATTGGGCCGAGGGACTCACCCATCTTGAACCCGCAGCACGCGCGTGCTGGCTGGGCGATAGCTGGACTCGCACCGTGGATTTTATCCGGGCGGAGCACGCGCGCCAGCCGGTGGATTTTTTTCTCGGGTATCTTTTTCCCAACCAGGTCGAACCCGCGGCGGTCACCACGATCCGCGCCCTCGGTGTTCCGTGCATAAATTTCTTCTGCGACAATGTCCGTGAATTTACCCGCGTGCCCGACAGCTACCGCTGCTTCGACCTGCACTGGGTGCCAGAAGCCGACGCCCGTTCGCTTTACGCCACGGCAAAACTGCCGTTCGTCTACGCCCCGATGCCCATGTGGGTCCCGCCCGCACTCCGGACGCTGCCGGACACGGAAAACGACAGCGTCACTTTCATCGGCTCGCACGATGCGCTGCGCGAAGACCTGCTCGGCGCAGCCGTCGGGCGAGGTCTCCCGCTGCGCATTCACGGCGATGGCTGGCGGCCCGGTGGTCCCGTGGCCGCGCCCCCGCCGCGGACCCTCGGTCGTACCATCCGCAACCAGTTCGCGTTTCTTCAGCGCTATGGCCTGCGTGGTTTTGCCATGCGTGCGACCTACCAGCTCCATCGGGCGCGACCCGGCGATTGGATCGACCGTTGCTGGCAGCCCGCGGTGCACGGCGACGCCTATTTTCGCGCGACGCGGGAGAGTCAGGTCGTCATCGGCGTCAACCGCTACCCAAGCTTCCGCCATCCGTTTTTCCAGCCAGGCCGCTATTCGCGACTCCGCGACATCGAGGCTCCGATGCTCGGTGCGTGCTATCTGGTCGAATGGGCGCCGGGGTTGGAGGATCTCTACGATCTCGAGAAGGAAATTGCCACCTATCGCGACGCGGCCGGTCTGGCGGAAGAAACCGCCCGGCTCCGGACCGATCCGGCGCGCCGCCAGTCGTTGCGACGTCTCGGCCAACGGCGGGCGCTCGCCGACCACACCTTAAGCCGCAGCATCACCCGGATTGCAGCGACCCTATGATTGACCCTGCCATGACGCCCCAAGCTTCCGTCCTGTTTGCCAATTTCACCGCAGCGTGGAACTGCAACACGCGCGGGGGCTGGCCGGCGCGCTGGCGGCGGCGTTCCCTCTGGCCTGCTCTTGCGGCCCAGAAACTTGGTCTGAATCTTCGTATTCCTGCCCGGCTATTTTGGGGTGAAAAGATGCATGTACTGACCGGCGAGACCATTTCGCGCATGATCCTTTCCTTTGGTTACTCGGAGGCTGCCCTGACCGCCCTGCTGTGTGATCTGATCAAGCCCGGCCAAAGCATTGTAGATGTGGGAACTCATTTTGGGTATGAAGCGATGCTTATGGCCCGACTCGTCGGCTCTTCGGGAAGTGTCCAGGCTTTCGAGCCCAACCCGGAGGCCGCCACTTTTGCCGCCCGTAATCTTGCCACGACACCCTGGGCAAAACTCCACCGTACCGCCCTCAGCGATTCGTGCGGCCACACAACCTTTGCTCTCCCGCCTCTCATTCGCTCAGCTTTTGGCGGACTCGACGGCAAGGATGCGCAGCAAATCAAAGTCGAAGTGCAGACACTCAATAGTGCTTGCGCCGGTCGGCAAGCGCCGGTCGCTATGATCAAATGTGACGCCGAGGGAAATGAAGAAGCGATTCTTCGTGGGGCCAACCAATTGATCGCCAGTGATCACCCCGCGCTGGTGCTCGAAACCGGCATGCCAGACGCACAAGGCAAAAGCTCGCCGGCGGCAAGCCATCTCGCCACCCTGCTCACACCGGCAGGATACAAAGCGTTCTGCTTCGAATTCGATGGCACATTGCGGGTGGCCCCACTCGACAGCTTCCCAACCGGACACGCGAACACGCTCTATTTACCCGAGGCGCATTCGCGTTTTGGGGACTTTATGGCCGGCTTCCAATCATCGCTCCCTGCCATTCCCGCGCAATGAGCCGTCTGTGCCTTTATTTCATCGGCGAACCCGAGCGTGACCGCTGGGTTCCGGGTGATCGTTTTGTGCGCCCGCTCATCCGGCGGCTGGTGCGGGGTAAGCCACGTCCCGGTGGCATCGAAAAAGTCTTCCTCAATCTTCGCCTCGGGCTCGACCGGCTTGGAGTTCCGTACGAAGTCAATCTGCCCTTCCGCCAAATCCGCCCGGAGGATCGCGTCGCCATTCTTGGCCGGGGCCGGCATTGCCTCGACGGATATACGAAATCCAACCCCATTGTCGCCGGCATCGGCCTGATGACCGATCCTTCCGAGTGGCCGACACTCTGCACCGATTTCCCGGTCGTGCGTTACCTGCAGCACAGTCAGTGGTGCGATGCCGTGTACCGGCCCTATTTTGGCGAACGCTGCGCCATCTGGCCCGTCGGAATCGATACCGAAGAATGGCAACCCAGCAACCGGACGTCCAAAGAATACGACTTCCTGCTCTATGACAAGGTGCGGTGGGAACGGGAGTCGCTGGGCCCCAATTTTATCGAGCCGATCAAGGCGACGCTGACGCGGTCCGGTCTGTCGTGGGTGGAAATGCGCTACGGAAAATATGCGCCCGGAGAATTTCGCCAAACGCTGCACCGTTCACGCGCCATGATCTTCCTGTGCGAACATGAGAGCCAGGGCATCGCCGCGCAGGAGTGCCTGTCTTCCGGTGTGCCCCTGCTGGCCTGGGATGCCGGTTTTGTCGGGGACCCCGCGCGTTTCACCTGGGGCCGTCCGGTGATCCCCGCCACTTCGGTGCCATATTTTGACGAACGGTGCGGCATGAAATTCCGCGATCTGGCAGAATTTAAAAAACAGTTGCCCGCTTTTCTCACCGCACTCCGAGACGGCCGGTTTTCGCCCCGCGACTATATCCTGGAGAATCTCACCGTCGAAAAATGCGCCCAGCATTTCCTCGATATCGTTAATTCGGCCCAGCGTTCCGGACCGACGGCATGAACAATCCGTCGGCCAGTATTCGCGCGCACCAGCCCTTCATCGACAGTCTGCGCGGCTGGGCGGCGCTGTCGGTGATGTGCTATCACACTTTTGGACTGAACTACTTCGCGGCTTTCCCCGGGGCGCACTGGCTGGCGGCATTGCAAGCGCATCGGGCCGCCGTGCTGCTCTTCTTCACCATTTCCGGCTATGTCATCGGTTCCTCGCACAACAGCGCCTGGTCCGCAGAGTCTGTCCGTCGCTACGGCTGGCGCCGTTTTTTGCGGATCGAACCGATCTATCTGGTCGCGCTCATTCTCGGGACCATCGCCAGTCCGCCTTTTTCTCTGACCGAACTCGGAGGCAACGGTCTTTTCCTGCAGAGCTTCGATCAAGACAGCCCCGGGCAGATTGCCCCGCTCAACGGCAACACCCCGCTCTGGAGTCTGCACAACGAGGTCGTCTATTACCTGCTGTTCGTCCTGTGGTGGCGATGGCCGGTGACAATACCGCTGTTTCTCGCCGGCGGAGTGATCGCGAGTTTCGGCGGCGCCGCCCTGCCCGTCCTGCCCGCCTATCTGACCAGCCACGGCACCGGCATGGTTTTCTGGCTGACCGGCCTGTTGATCTCCCGTTGTCCGACCCTGAACGAGCCGGTGCGGGGCGGTTGGATCTGGGCCCAGATTTGCTGGCTGCACGCGGCACAACACGCCGCCACCCTGACGCTGATTTTTTCCGGTCTTCATCTCATCGGCCCCGTGCGCAACTGGCTGCATTGCGGAGATTTTGTTCTGCTGCCCGGCTGCGTGACGCTCGTGGCTTTGGCCGGCCAGAAACAAATACCGTGGGCACGCCACTGGCAGATGATGTCCTTTCTGGTCTGCGCAGCCGGCTGTTTTATTTTGCTGGCGGCTCGCAAACCACTTGATGAACCCCGTTGGGCCGCCGTCCTGTTTTTCACCCTGGCGGGACTCCTTGCGGCCTGGGGCCAGCCGGTCAAGGCGCTCCCGTTGGCGACACGGATCGGAACCTTTTCCTACGGACTGTACGCCGTGCATATGCCCATCTTGATCTTGGTCTCGTCCCGATGCGCCGCGTTCCCCTCGGCCATGGTCGCGGTTGGCGGGGTCCTGTTGGCCTGGACGCTGTCGCTGCTTCTGGCATCGTGGTTGGAATTGCGCTGGCAACCCTGGATTCGTGCCCTGCTCGAACCCGCACCCCCGGCTAAATCATGAGCCGGCAAAAAATTCTCATCATCAGCAACGGCCCGCTCTGCCGCAATCCGCGCGTCTACAAGGAAGCCGTTACCTTGGGCCATGCAGGCTATGATGTCACCGTGCTCACGGTCCGAAACCATGCGCCGTCGGAGGCGCACGACGCGGTTTTGCTCAAGGACGCGCTGTTCCGCCGCATCACCGTGGATATGCTCCCCGGCTTCTCCACCCCGCGCATCCGGGTATTTTCCCGACGAGTCGGCCTGTGGGCAGCCCGGAAGCTCGCCCGGTTTTCCGCTCTGCGTTCGATCCATTCGCTCGGCCCCGCAACGGCACTCCTGCAAGAAGCCCGCCGTCAGGAGGCCGGTCTGACCATTGTTCACAACGAGATCGCCCACTGGGTTGGCCTTAGGCTGATGGAAGACGGTCGCCCGGTCGCGGCCGATATCGAGGACTGGCATTCCGAGGATCTCCTGCCCGCCGATCGGGAGAGACGGCCACTCACCATTCTCCGGCAGGTGGAGCGCACCCTGCTCCAGCGCGCCGTCTACACCACGACCACTTCACAGGCGCTCGCTGCGGCGCTGCACACCCGCTATGGAGGCCGGCAACCGGTCGTGCTGAGCAACTCCTTTCCGCTGCAACCAAAGATCCGGGCAAAAGAAGCCGGGCACATTCCCGCGTTTTTCTGGTTCTCCCAAACCCTCGGACCCGGTCGGGGACTCGAACCGTTTCTCGCCGCCTGGATGCGCATGTGCCAACCCAGCCGTCTGGTATTGCTGGGCGAAAGCGCACAGGGATTTGTTCAGAAACTGCGCGCTTCGGTCCCGGACACATGTCAAGCCCGGCTTGAATTGCTTGATCTCGTCCCCACGGACGAACTGCCCGACGTGATCGCCCGGCACGATATCGGTCTGGCCTTGGAACTGGCGGATATTCCCAACCGCGACCTTACCATCACGAACAAGATTCTCCAATATCTCAACGCCGGCCTCGCCATCATCGCCACCGATACCCGGGGGCAACGCGAAGTGCTCGCCTGCAACCCGGCCGCGGGCATACTTGTCTCGCTTGATGACCCGGAAAGCCTGGCCCGGCGCCTCGACGAATTCATCGCCGACCGCGTCAGCCTTGTCGCCAGGCAACAGGCTGCCCGTCAGCTCGCCGTTTCCCACTATTGCTGGGAGCAGGAAGCGCCAAAGCTGACGACCCTCGTCGCCGGCGCCTTGGCCGGCACCAAGCCAAACCAAAACCAGAAATGATTTCCATCGACATTATTTTGTGCCGTTGACCGGACCCAAACTCATGGCCCGCCGGGTGCTCGGCAGCATATTCCGTTGGTGGCTCCGGGGCCGGAGCCGGCAATTTCCATTCGATGCCGCGTCAGTCACCCTCATCTTCGCCCCGCATCAGGACGATGAGACCCTCGGTTGCGGCGGACTGATTCCGCTGCTGATCGAAGCCGGCCACCAGGTCAGGATCACCTACATCACCGACGGGAGCGGTTCCCATCCCGACGATCCGACTGTTGCCGGCCGCCGACGCGCCGAAGCGCTGGCCGCCACGACACAACTCGGAGTTTCGCCAGAGCACTTGGAATTTCTCGATGCCCGCGACGGTTCGCTGGCCTGGTTGAATGAACAGGAGGCCATGAGGATTGTCGCGCAAATTTCATCCACGCTTAACCGGGTGCAGCCGACTCTCGTGCTGCTGCCTTGCCGCGCCGATGGCAGCTCGGAACACGACGCCGCCTTCACGCTCTTCGACCGTGCGCTCACGGCCACCGGCCGGCATCCGCGGGTGCTGGAGTTTCCCATCTGGTCATGGTGGAATCCGCTCCTGCTCCGCCGGTCCCTCCGCAGCAGCCGTCGGATCTGGCGGGCCAGCTTCCCCGGTCACGCGGCGAAAAAGCGGCACGCCCTCTCTGCCTACGTGACACAGGTGAAACCGGCCGGTGCCGGTCAAGGTCCGGTGCTCACACCCGCATTTCTCTCTTTCTTCGCCGCTGCAGAAGAGTTCTTCTTTGAACACTGACCGGCGTCCCTGTCCGTCCGACTTTTTTCTTGAAAAAACTCCTGATCATCTCGCCGCATTTCCCGCCGCTCAATGCGCCGGACATGCAGCGCATTCGCATGAGCCTTCCGTACTACCGTGCGAACGGCTGGGAACCGGTCGTCCTGACGCTCGAAGACAAATACCAGGATGGCGTGCGCGAGCAGGAACTGCTCACCACACTCCCGCCCGAAGTGCGGATCATCAGGATTCCAGCCATCCCGGTACGTGCCGCCCGCTGGTGCGGCCTGGGCAACGCCGGTCTGCGCATGCTACCGTATCTGCTCTGGCATGGTTCGCGCCTGTTGCGCGCGGAAAAGTTCGATCTGATATTTTTCTCCAACACCCAGTTCGTCACCTTTCCGCTTGGCCGACTTTGGCGCCGTTGGTTTGGGGTGCCCTATGTGATCGACATTCAGGACCCGTGGCGCACCGACTATTATGAACGTCGCGATGCGCGGAGTCCTCCCGGCGGTTGGAAATATCAGTTCGCACGTTTCCAGGCCTGGCTCCTCGAAGGATGGACCCACCGGCGTGTCGGCGCGGTCATGAGCGTCTCGCCCAGCTACCTCATGGATCTCCGCAATCGCTACCCTTGGTTTGCCCCGGTGCCCGCCGCGGTGATCGGCTTTGGCGGCAGCCGCGAAGATCTGCTGCACGCCTCGGCTCAGCAGTCGGCCCGGCCGCTGTTCAACCGCGATCAAGGCGAGATTCATTTACTGTACACCGGAGCCTCCGGTCCCGTGATGCCACACTCGCTCTGCGTGCTGTTCGACGGCCTGCGGCGCTACCGCGAAAAACATCCCGAACGCGCCGTCCGCCTGCGCTTTCATTTTGTGGGCACCAGCTACGTCGCGCCCGGCCAGGGCAAACCGTCGGTTTTGCCCGTGGCGGAAAGTTGCGGTGTCGTTGACGTCGTGAAGGAGATTCCTCATCGCATCGGGCACCTCGAAGCCATGCGCTGGCAACGGCAGGCGGACGTTCTTCTTCTGCCGGGTTCCAGCGACCTCGCCTATTCACCGTCGAAAATTTATCCTTATTTTCTCACCGGCCGGCCGATTCTCGGATTAGTTTTTCGCAACAGTGTCATGGAACGCCTGCTCGACGAACTCGGCTGCGCCTTCATGGTGCGATTTGCCGATACGGAACCAAAGGAGCAGGCTTACGCCGACCTTGCCACTTTTTTTGACCTCGTGATTGCCGGGTTTACTCCCGGTTCCCTACCGGCGCGCAACGAGGAAATGTTCAAGCGCTGCTACCTGGCCGAGGAACTCACCCGCCAGCAATGCGCTCTTTTCGATCGCGCGCTCGCGCCGCCCGGCAACACCGCTTCCCCGATTGTCTGACCGGGCTCAGGCCTCCCGCTCCCGCATGAACCAGGATATCACTCCCGACGACGATTCGGCAACCGAGCCGGCCTTTGCCCTGCTCGGCGGCGATCATGCCCAACGCGGCCGCAAGCTTTTCAACACGGGACTCGCGCTGCTGGCCGTCGCCCTCGTTTACCTGGGCTACAACGCGCAGGTGGCCGATCCGCTGCATCTCTATCTGGGACTGACCATCTTCACCCTTTCGTTCATTCCGGGCCTGTTGTGGGCGAAATCGGGCGGCTCCCGCTTTCCGGTTTTCGAGCCGATTTTGCTCCTCTGCGCCAATGCCTACGCCATTCCCCTGCTGAACGGCCAGGAGCAGCTCATGCTTTATGCTCCCGAGGTCATCACGAAGGCGAGCCTGGCTGTCATCCTCTTTCAGGTATGCGCCATCACTTCGTACAACGCCATCCGGGGCCAGCCGGGACGCAGCCGTTTTTGGACCGAGAGCATCCTGAGCGAGCAGATCGAACGCTTCATTGTCTACGGGCTGGCCCTCTCGACGGGCTACGTTGCGGTCTCCCTTTTCACTGATTGGATTCCGGCGGGAATCTCCAGCGTGTTGCGGGCGGTTTTTTTCGGCGTCGGCATTCTCTGCACATTCATCAGCAGCCAGCGTTGGGGCCGGGGCGAACTGACCCAGTCCGACAAAACCGTGCTGCTCTGCACCCTGATTCCCCAACTGATCCTGCAGACGGTGGAGCTTCTCCTCGTGGCCTCGATCAGCCTGATGGGAATTGCACTGCTCGGCTATCTATCAGGCAGTAAACGCATCCCGTGGGTCGCCCTGATCGGCTCCTTTGCGATTCTGGCGGTGCTGAACAACGGCAAGGGGCCGATGCGCGAAAAATATTGGGAGCAGAAACTCCCGACCCCAACCATCGCACAATTGCCCGCCTACTATGCGGAATGGATCAACCATGGGCTGGCCACCACCGACGACCGCCTCTCCGGCGAAAAGAAAAAATCCTCGGGACGCAAGCTGCTGGAGCGCACTTCGCTCATGCACATCCTGTGCCTCGTGGTGGACTGGTCCCCGTCGCGACAGGATTTTCTTTATGGCGAAACCTACGGCTATGTGCTGCCCCAGCTCATCCCCCGCTTTCTGTGGCCGGATAAACCCCGCTCCCACGTCGCCACCTACCGGCTGAGCATCTACTACGGGCTCCAGGACGAGGATGCCACAAACGCCACCACCATCGCATTCGGGATGCTGAGCGAGGCATACGCCAATTTCGGCATGATCGGCGCGGGCGCGCTGGGTTTGTTCTGGGGTGTGACCTTGAAAAAACTACAGGTGCTGTCACAGCACAGCCCTATGTTTTCCCAAGCCGGACTGATGATGATCCTGCTCACCGCCTGGGCCTTTGCCATCGAACTCACCATGGCGGTCTGGATCTCGTCATTGTTTCAGGCACTGATCATCGTCCTGGCCATCCCGCTTTTGATCCGCGGACTTTTCAGTTCCTAGCCGGAAAACCATGCCCGCCCCACTGCCCCGACTCGCAATTGTTCTGTCGCATCCCGTGCAAT